>NZ_JBYQGU010000003.1:0-168193 GCF_058200455.1 Streptococcus sp. SCPM-O-B-15294 (M123)
TAAAGTGCTAGTTTTTTTCGTTTATAAATAGTCTGCGTAGGCTTTTTCGAGTTTGGTCAGGAGTTCTTGTTTTTCCTTGTCGCTAGCAAAGGAAGCTTGGATAGCATCGACATTGTGCTGGTAAAAGTCAGCTGGCGTTGTATGGAAGTAGCGATGGTAGAGTTCATATTCCTTGGTCAAATCTGTATCAGAAACGGTTCGGTTATCTGTGTTGATACTGATATGGGCCTGAGCTTCCTTCATCTTGAGGTAAGGGAACTCTTCCACAGTGGCAGCAGCCTTGGTTTGGAGGTTACTGGTCAAGCAAAGTTCACCAGTAACCCCATTTTTTACAAACTCTTTTAGAAGTTCTGGTTCGTCAGCTAGCAAGGTCACGTGGCCATTTCGTTTGATGCCATAGGCCATGGATTGAACGACATTGGCTGGGCAGTGACACTCACCTGCGTGAAGGGTCATGGGGCGGTTGTAACATTTGACTTGTTGGATGAGGGCATCAATGGCTTGTGGTGGGTAGTGGTGCTCATCGCCAGCAAAGTCAAAGCCAACAAAATCCTGATCCCTAACCTGGTTGGCTTCTGCAAGGATGCGAGAGGTGAGCTCTTGATTGGACTGGCGCATGCCACAGACTAAGGCTTTCGCGACAATGCCAAATTCATCCTGGGCTTGGCGTAGACCATCGCAGACAGCATCGATAATTTCTGGGACGGTAAGTCCTTGGTCCATGGACAATTCTGGGGCAAAACGAACCTCGATATAGAGGACATTCTCCAGAGCAGCTTGCTTAGCGACATCGTAAGCAGCAAGGGTCAAGGCTTCCTTGGTCTGAAGAAGAGGGCGAATGTAGTCAAAGGCCTCCAAATAGTCCAAAAGATTCTCACAGTGGGCAGGTGCGGTGACATGGTGCTTGAGCTCTTCATCGCTAGCAGGCAGGTCGATAGTTGCCATGGCTGCCAATTGGCGAATGGTCGGAAGAGACAAGGAACCGTCTAAGTGGCAGTGTAGTTCTGTCTTTGCCAAACTATGAAAATCGATCGTGGACATGATTTTTCTCCTTCAAAATGTATTTTTTCTATACTATCATTTTGCCAAGAAAAGTCAAGTAAAGCCAGCGTAGCAGATTTTTGAAACTAGCGATGGGATTTGATATGCTAGTAGTAACATAGACAAAGGAGAAAAGAAATGTCAGATTATCAATTACCAGAAGTATGGGAAGCACCGAGCCAAATGGGAGGAGCCTGGGGTGGCTTGAACCAACCAACAGCAGGTGCCCGCTTTGAACAGACTCTTCCAAAAGGTGATCAGCCTTTCCAACTCTATACCCTTCCAACACCCAATGGGATTAAGGTGACCATTATGCTGGAAGAATTGAAAGAGCTTGGAGTGGAAGCTGGTTATGATGCTTATCGGATTAAGATTGGCGAGGGAGAACAGTTTGGTAGTGACTTTGTAGCCATCAATCCCAACTCGAAAATTCCAGCTATGTTGGATCAATCAGGAGAGGAAGCCATTCGGGTCTTTGAATCAGCCAATATTCTCTTGTATCTAGCAGAGAAATTTGGACAATTGCTTCCTACAGATCCTGCTAAACGGACAGAAGTGCTCAACTGGCTCTTCTGGCAGACAGGGGCTGCACCTTTCTTAGGTGGAGGCTTTGGTCATTTCTTCCACTATGCGCCTGAGAAAATCGAGTATGCCATCAATCGCTTTGCCATGGAAGCCAAACGCCAATTGGATCTGCTTGATAAGGAGCTCGCAAGTAAGCCTTATATCGCAGGGGATGACTATACCATTGCAGATATCGCCATCTGGTCTTGGTATGGTCGTCTAGCCCAAGACAAGGTCTGGGACCGTGCAGGAATTTTCCTAAATGTGAAGGAATACAAGCATTTGCAAGCCTGGACAGAGAAAATCGCCAATCGCCCAGCTGTAAAACGTGGCTTGGAAGTGGACTATAAGGAAATTAATCCGTAAGAAAAGGGCGCCGTTGCGCCTTTTTTTAATGGTGTAAACATGGTATACTAAGGAATGGAATAAAAGTATAGAAAGAAGCACATGGAATTTACGAAATTATCAAATCGCTTGGACTTGGTGGCTAGCTTCGTCCCAGCTGGAGCGAGTCTGTTGGACGTGGGGAGTGACCATGCTTATCTGCCAATCGCCCTCTTACAAGTAGGCAAGATTGAGGCTGCCATTGCTGGTGAAGTGGTTGAGGGACCATATCAGTCTGCCCTCCAAAATGTAGCGGATAATGGCTTGGAGGACAAGATTGAGGTTCGCCTGGCCAATGGCTTGGCTGCCTTTGAACCAGTAGACTGCATTTCTTGTATCACTATTGCAGGTATGGGAGGACGCTTGATTGCGGATATCCTAGCGGCAGGCCTTGAAAAATTAGCCAATGTCTCTCGCTTGGTCCTGCAGCCCAATAATCGAGAGGATGAACTGCGGGCTTGGTTAGTAGACCATGATTTCCGCATTGTTGATGAAGCTATCTTGGAAGAAAATGAGAAGTTCTATGAGATCCTCGTGGTGGAACAGGGTTCTCAAGAGTTGTCAGCCAAGGAATTACGCTTTGGTCCCTATTTGATGCAGGAACAAGCTCCAGCCTTTGTCCAAAAGTGGTCCAAGGAAGTGGAGAAATTGGCCTTTGCCTTGGAGCAAGTCCCAGTTGAGAATCAATCTGCCAGAGCATCATTAGAAGAGCGCATCGCACAAATCAAGGAGGTCCTAAATGCTAGCAAGTGAAGTCATCAAACGCTATGAAGCCTATTGTCCTCAGGAGCTTTCCATGGAGGGAGATGTCCGTGGCCTACAGGTCGGTACCCTGCAAAAAGACATCAAGAAGGTCATGGTTGCCTTAGATATCCGCGAGCAGACGGTGGCTGAAGCCATCGCTCATGGAGTGGACTTGATCATCGTCAAGCACGCGCCGATTTTCCGTCCCATCAAGGATTTGGTAGCCGATCGGGCTCAAAATCAGATCTATATTGACCTGATCAAGCATGATATCGCAGTCTATGTCAGCCATACCAATATTGACATTGTCCCAGATGGTCTCAACGATTGGTTCTGCCAGCTCTTGGACATTGAAAATACAGAGCCCCTCAGTATGACGGGAGAAGGAATCGGAATCGGCCGCATCGGTCAGGTGTCCGCCCAAACCTTTGGTCAGTTGGCTGAAAAGGTCAAAGAAACTTTTGGACTAGATGCTTTGCGCTTGGTCAGTTATGACCAGACTGACCTGGATCGGGTTATTGAGCGTGTCGCTATCTGTGGAGGAAGTGGCCAGTCCTTTTACAAGGATGCTCTTGCTAAGGGGGCTGAGGCCTATATCACAGGAGATATCTACTATCACACGGCTCAGGATATGCTGAGCGATGGCCTCTTGGCCTTGGATCCAGGACACCATATCGAGGTTCTTTTTGTGTCAAAATTAGTAGATAAGCTCAATCAGTGGAAGGCTGAGGAAGCCTGGGAGATTGAAGTGATTGGCAGTCAAGCCAGCACCAATCCTTTTTACCATATCTAAGGGGTCAAGATGAAAGTTGCCATTATCGGTGCAGGGATCGTGGGATCGACTGCAGCCTATTATTTATCCAAGAAAGCACAGGTGGATGTGATCGTCTATGATCATGGAGTCGGCCAAGCGACCAAGGCGGCTGCTGGCATTATTAGCCCTTGGTTTTCCAAACGGCGGAATAAGGCCTGGTATCGTCTGGCTCGTCTGGGAGCTGATTTTTACCAAGAATTGGTAGAAGACCTGGCCAAGGACGGTATTCATACAGATTTTTACCAGCAGACCGGTGTCTATCTCCTCAAGAAAAAGGAGGACAAATTAGAGGAACTCTATCAGTTGTCACTGAGTCGTCGGGAAGAATCTCCCTTGATCGGGGACTTGGCGATCTTAACAAAAGAAGAAGTAGCTCAGCAATTCCCAGGGCTGCAAGGTTTTGAAAGGCTGCTCTATGCATCAGGTGGTGCTCATGTAGAAGGAGCCCTTCTGACAGAAACCCTTCTTAAAGCCAGTGGGGCGCGAGTGATCAAGGAAGAGGTTGCTCTATCAGTCTCGGATCATGGCTATCAGATAGCAGGAAAGAGCTATGACCAAGTTATCCTAGCAACAGGAGCCTGGTTGGGGCAAATCCTCGAGCCACTTGGTTACCAAGTCGATGTCCGTCCCCAAAAAGGACAGTTGAGGGATTATCAGCTAGACCTAGATACTGATGACTATCCTGTGGTCATGCCGGAAGGAGAGCTGGATATCATTCCCTTCCAAAAGGGCAAGATCAGTATGGGAGCCACTCATGAAAATGAGATGGGCTTTGACCTGACGGTGGATCAAGCTCTACTCAATCAGATGGAAACAGAATCCTTGGCCTACTATCCAGAACTAGCTCAAGCGGAAGTCGTCGGCGAGCGCGTGGGAACTCGTGCCTACACCAGTGATTTTTCACCATTTTGGGGAGCTGTTCCTGATCGAGCAGGCCTCTATGTCGCTAGTGGACTTGGTTCGTCTGGCCTCACAACAGGTCCCCTCATTGGGTGGCACCTGGCCCAACTAGTGGTAGGAGGAAAGGTGCGCTTAGATCCAGCAGATTATCCAGTTGAACAGTATGTGAAGAAGTAGGATGGGACAAAAGTCCTAGCCTCTCAATTTTCTTTGGATTGTCGAGCAAGACGCAGTGGTTGAGTGGGCTCTACTACGCTGATTTCATCAGCTTTTACAGCCCTACTCAACTGTGCGGAGGTGGGACGACGAAATCGAATTCTAACGAATTACCGATTTCTGTCCCACTCTCTTTTTTTCGAAAGACCTTTCTTCATTCGGATAAAAATAGTAGAATAGAACAAGTGAAGCAACAAGAAAATGGGAGTTGTTATGAATTGGTTTCAATCACAATCCGTGGTCTTACAGGCCTTTCTCGCAGGATTGTTTACATGGGGCTGTACTATTATCGGGTCAGCCATCGTTTTTTTCTTCAAGCATATTAGTCGTAAATTACTGGACATCATGATGGGTTTTGCGGCAGGGGTCATGATTGCGGCCTCGTTTTGGTCGCTCCTGCAACCGTCTATTGAGTATGCGGAAAAATCATATGGGAGCCTGGCTTGGTTTCCGGCTGCGATCGGTTTTTTAGCTGGAGGATTTTTCCTCCGCTTGATCGATGCCATCGTCCCTCACCTTCATATGAGTAAGGAGATTGAGGAGGCTGAGAGTATCCATACACCTCGGGAGAAGAAGTTGTCGAAAACGACCCTACTCTTTCTCGCCATTACTATCCACAATTTTCCAGAAGGCTTGGCGGTCGGGGTTGCCTTTGGAGCTCTGGCTAGCAATCCTAGTCCAGAAGCCTTTATCGGGGCGGTTGGCCTGGCCATTGGGATTGGTTTGCAGAATATCCCAGAAGGAGCTGCTCTCTCGATCCCGATTCGAACGGATGGGAAATCCCGTCTCAATGCCTTTTATTGGGGATCTATGTCAGCCATCGTCGAGCCCATCGGAGCTCTGCTAGGTGCAGTAGCGGTCATATCTATGACGGCCATCTTGCCTTACGCCCTCTCCTTTGCGGCAGGTGCGATGATCTTTGTAGTGGTCGAAGAGTTAATCCCAGATTCCCAGACTAACGGCAACACAGATGTTGCGACCCTCGGTCTCATGGTTGGATTTGTCATTATGATGATCCTCGACGTCGCTTTGGGATAAGGAACTGAAAATGAGAGCATCAGGACAAGCTCTCTTTTTGATTGCTGTTATTGTCTTTGAGAAAAAAATAGTCAGATACAGCTCAAAGGGTTCTTCATTAGTAAGGAGTATCGTCTTATGGTAAAAATCAAGTTTATAAAGAAAAGCAAAAGGATGATGAGTGTCATCGCTTTGGCTCTCCTTTTTGCAATTGGGTTTTCTTTGTTTTACGTGAATAAAAAATTAGAGGAAAAGCAACGCAACAGAGAGTATGAAGTCAGCCTTGTGAAGACCTTGAAGAATTCTTACAAGGGTATTGAGGAGATTGAGATTCTAAATCCATCCTATAGCTCCATTCCTTCAGACGCATGGGGAGCTGAAGTGAAACTCACATTTGTTGACGGGACTTGCAAGAAACATGAATTGGCTTATGATAAAGATGCGAATAAAATTAAGATAGGGGTCTATCATTATGAAGATGAGGAATTTCAGAGTTTTATGGATTCTAGGAGAGGCACGACAAAATCAAGAGTAAGAGTAAGATATTCTGACGGCTCAGAGGAGAAGCAGTGATTAGTGTATAAATGGATGCCAGGGAGCCTTAGTTCAGGTGTCCTATTTGAACCGCGAGAAAGAAGATAGCTAACAAGACTAGAGCGTCTATATCTTGTCATCACCTTGTAGCATGGAAACAAGGTGACTTTTTTATATAAACATGATAAAATAGGGGTAATGAATACGTAGAAAGGCCTAACATTATGAAAGGTATTATTTTAGCCGGTGGTTCGGGTACTCGTTTGTATCCTTTGACTCGTGCCGCTTCCAAACAGTTGATGCCCATTTACGACAAACCAATGATTTACTACCCATTGTCAACTCTTATGTTGGCAGGGATCAAAGAAATCTTGATTATCTCAACTCCGCAGGATCTTCCTCGTTTTGAAGAGCTTCTTGGAGATGGTTCTGAACTTGGTATTTCCCTCTCTTATGCAGAGCAACCAAGCCCAGATGGCTTGGCACAAGCCTTTATCATTGGAGAAGATTTTATCGGTGACGATCATGTTGCCCTCGTTCTTGGAGATAATATCTTCCACGGAAATGGTCTAACCAAGATGTTGCAACGGGCTGAAGCCAAAGAAAAAGGGGCGACTGTCTTTGGTTACCAAGTCAAAGATCCAGAACGCTTCGGTGTGGTAGAGTTTGATGATGATATGAATGCCATCTCTATCGAAGAAAAACCAGAACATCCAAAATCAAACTTTGCGGTGACAGGACTTTACTTCTATGACAATGATGTCGTAGAGATTGCTAAAAACATCAAACCAAGTCCTCGTGGCGAGCTTGAAATCACAGATGTCAACAAGGCTTATTTGGAGCGTGGAGATCTCTCTGTTGAGCTCATGGGCCGTGGTTTTGCTTGGTTGGATACAGGAACTCATGAAAGTCTCTTGCAGGCTTCTCAATATATTGAGACTGTTCAACGCTTGCAAAACGTCCAAGTTGCCAACCTTGAAGAAATCGCCTATCGCATGGGTTATATCACCAAAGAACAAGTTCATGAATTGGCGCAACCGCTGAAGAAAAATGAATACGGACAATACTTGCTCCGTTTGATTGGAGAAGCTTAATGACAGAACAATTTTTCGGAAAAGAATTAGCAGCCCGCAAGATTGAAGCCATCCCAGGCTTGTTGGAGTTTGATATTCCAGTCCATAGGGACAACCGTGGCTGGTTCAAGGAAAACTTCCAAAAAGAAAAAATGCTTCCTCTTGGATTTCCTGAAAGCTTCTTTGCGGAAGGCAAGTTGCAAAACAACGTTTCTTTCTCACGCAAGCATGTTTTACGTGGTCTGCATGCAGAACCTTGGGACAAGTACATTTCTGTGGCAGATGAAGGAAAGGTTCTTGGCACTTGGGTAGACCTTCGTGAAGGTGAAACATTTGGGAACACCTATCAAACTGTGATCGATGCCTCTAAAGGGATTTTTGTTCCTCGTGGCGTAGCCAATGGTTTCCAAGTTTTGTCTGACAAAGTAGCCTACAGCTATTTGGTCAATGACTACTGGGCATTGGAGCTCAAGCCAAAATATGCTTTTGTCAACTATGCAGACCCAAGCCTAGACATCCAATGGGAAAACTTGGAAGAAGCAGAAGTCTCAGAAGCAGACAAGAACCA
The DNA here is from genome assembly GCF_058200455.1 of Streptococcus sp. SCPM-O-B-15294 (M123). Classification (NCBI taxonomy): domain Bacteria; kingdom Bacillati; phylum Bacillota; class Bacilli; order Lactobacillales; family Streptococcaceae; genus Streptococcus; species Streptococcus sp. SCPM-O-B-15294 (M123). The sequence continues at coordinate 7,856 of NZ_JBYQGU010000003.1, forward strand.
CCCATTGCTCAAAGACGTCAAACCCCTAAAAGCAGAAGATTTGTAAAAATAAACCTTGCACAGTATTTTTGCGACTGCAAGGAGCCTGGTAGGATTGTTCCTGCCCTAGTGGAAACAAGATTGCCGTAGGGAATCTTGTAGGGAAATCCGGAGACTTCGGCTCCGGATTTAGCCATGAAACCGAAGGGTTGCTGGCGTCCCTCACTAGCCAAAGGAACAATCAAAACTAAAAATTATTTGGAGAAAAAATGACTGAATACAAAAACATCATCGTAACCGGTGGCGCTGGTTTCATCGGTTCAAACTTCGTACACTATGTTTACAACAACCATCCAGACGTGCATGTGACTGTCCTTGACAAACTCACTTACGCAGGTAACCGTGCCAACATTGAAGAAATCCTTGGGGACCGTGTTGAATTGGTTGTGGGTGATATTGCTGATGCAGCATTGGTTGACCAATTGGCTGCTAAGGCTGATGCGATCGTCCACTATGCGGCTGAAAGCCACAATGACAATTCATTGAATGACCCATCACCATTTATCCATACAAACTTCATTGGTACTTACACACTCTTGGAAGCTGCGCGTAAATACGATATTCGTTTCCACCACGTATCAACAGACGAAGTGTATGGAGACCTTCCATTGCGCGAAGATCTTCCTGGACATGGGGAAGGTCCTGGTGAAAAATTCACAGCAGAAACTAAATACAACCCATCATCACCATACTCATCAACCAAGGCTGCTTCAGACTTGATCGTGAAGGCTTGGGTTCGTTCCTTCGGTGTTAAGGCAACCATTTCAAACTGTTCAAACAACTATGGTCCATACCAACACATCGAGAAGTTCATCCCACGTCAAATCACCAACATCTTGTCAGGTATCAAACCAAAACTTTATGGTGAAGGCAAGAACGTCCGTGACTGGATCCACACCAACGATCACTCAACTGGTGTTTGGGCTATCCTCACTAAGGGCCGTATCGGTGAAACTTACTTGATCGGTGCTGATGGTGAAAAGAATAACAAGGAAGTGCTTGAGCTGATCCTTGAAAAAATGGGACAACCAAAAGATGCTTACGACCGTGTAACAGACCGTGCTGGTCACGATTTGCGTTACGCTATTGATTCAACAAAATTGCGTGAAGAATTAGGTTGGGAACCACAATTCACAAACTTCGAAGCAGGTTTGGAAGAAACCATTAAGTGGTACACAGACAACCAAGACTGGTGGAAAGCTGAAAAAGAAGCTGTCGAAGCCAACTATGCGAAAACACAAGAAGTTCTCAAATAACAATTAGCCTCTGTCAATCAGGATTTCTGGCCGGCAGAGGCTTTTCTATATTTTTAAAATAGACTATACTGTTTTTTAGAATGCATACAAACTTTTTTTGCATAAAATAACTAGTTAATTTTTTAAAAAAAAGTGATGTCTAATGGTTCGATTCATTTATGTAGTTATAAAACTTTCCGCTGTGAGAAAAGTGCTTGAAACAATAATGTTTCAAGCACTCGGGAGTTTTGGGAGTAAAACAGTTTGGGAAACTGTTTTAGCCTGAGCCCGGAAATTAAAGAGCGAGGGGGTTCAAAACGAATTGAACACAGGCTGCGGATTGTGTCAAAAAGATAAGTTCTCCTATAATCTAAAGATTCTGCGTCAAACTTCCTATTTTGACTTTATCCGCAGACGCCCTTTGTATCTTAATTGGTCATGGAACTTCTTCGAAGTTCGCTGACGTCCGTACTCACATAAGGAAAGTTTTTTTAAAAAATACTCTTTTCTATAATAAAAAGACCAACTGGTCTTTTTATTAATTAGCAGATGATTCGGTATCAGCAGCAGATGGTGTTGTGTCTGCAGGAGCTTCACTGGCACTGGTTTCTACCTGTGATGAATCAGTTTGTTCAGAGCTTGCTTCCGATGCTTGGCTGCTGCTAGCACTGGTATCTGTTCCCGTAGCACTTGAATCAGTAGCAGATCCATCCTTTTCATGGACAACCACAACGCTAGTGGAGCCATCTTTTTTCTCCTCTGTCTTAGTCGTCGGTTTCATGATACTGTATATAGTAAAGGAAGTAACGATAATCCCGAGAAGACTAGCAATCGTTGCGACAATCATCTGGAATAAAGAAAGGCTCTGTTTCACTTTTTCGCTTCTTGATGGTCTGTAGCTGTCTTGGTGTTTTTCTTTTCGTGAGTATTGTGACATAATCTCTTTCCTCTACATTTCATATTTGGTTCTTTTATGTGAACACTTTAGTCATTATACGTTATTTTTATGAAAATGTCTAAGAAGAAATGAAAGAGGTTTTTAAAATTTCAAATTGCTTTCAAACTGGACGCTTTGAGTCTCGCTTGCCTCAGAGGACGTTTCAAAGTTTGCCTGTCCTTTTTCAGAGACGGAAATTGCTTGGTTTGTTTGACTAGGCTGGCTGATGATTTCATGGTTACTAAAACTAGAGGAGTCATTAGGAGAGATAAACTGGCCATTCGCCTGAATCTCTATCTTGTTTGGATCCGAGATAGAGTAGTCAATCTTACCCTTGAATTCCTTGGTTTTTGAAATCACTTTTACATCTTTGACACGGATGATACGACGGAACCAGCCATTGTATTCGACCAAGCATTTGAATTCGATGTGGCTATCGGATTCACCAGGGATTGGTTGGATAAGGCTCATTTCGCGGAGGCTGCCTTCATCTTCCCTAAAGTATGGTGGCTTCTCCAAGGGCTGCTGTAGGTCACACTGTCCTTTACCGTGACAGGCTAGTTGGGTAGAAGGGAGGGCAAATGGAAGTGGTGGTAGGACAGTGAGTAGTCCTCCGAGAGCAAGGCTTCCAGCTAGGGCAATGGAAAGATAGATCGGTCGTTTCATGCTTGTCTCCTTGTAACTTCAATCAGTTCCAGTTCTGGACTTGAGTAGGTCATAAAAAACAACAGGGGATCTTGTAAGCGTTTTACAAAACTCTCCATCTTCATCATAAGCTATTTTGAGAAATTTACAAGTTTTCTGTCTGAAACTAGGAACAAAATGAAGCCTGCCAAATCCTTGTCCCTCCAACCTATAAATGTTACAATAAGATGATTGAAAATTGACTAGGAGAGAGTGGAAGATGATTTACTTTGATAATTCAGCAACAACCAAACCTTATCCAGAAGCCTTGGCTACCTACACGGAAGTGGCAAGCAAAATTTGGGGCAATCCATCTAGCTTGCACAATCTGGGAAGTCAAGCGACTCGGATCTTGGAGGCATCTCGTAAGCAGATTGCTTCCCTCCTAGGCAAGAAAGCAGAAGAAATCTTTTTCACCTCAGGTGGGACTGAAGGAGACAACTGGGCGATCAAGGGAGTTGCTTTTGAAAAAGCTCCTTATGGAAAGCATATCATTGTCTCAGCTATTGAGCATCCGGCTGTGAAAGAATCAGCCCTCTGGCTACAAGGTCAAGGATTTGAAGTGGATATTGCTCCAGTTGATGCGCGTGGCTTTGTCAAAGTAGAAGAGTTGGAAAAACTCCTGCGTCCGGATACAACCCTCGTTTCGATCATGGCAGTTAATAACGAAGTAGGTTCTATCCAGCCTATTCAATCCATTGCAGACCTGTTAGCAGATCGTCCGACCATCACCTTCCATGTCGATGGGGTTCAGGCGCTGGCTAAGGTTTCAAACGCTCTATACCTACCAGAACGGGTGGATCTAGCCACCTTCTCCAGTCATAAGTTCCATGGACTTCGTGGGGTTGGTTTCCTCTATCTCAAAGAAGGGAAGAAGATTAGTCCCCTCTTAACAGGTGGCGGACAAGAAAAGGACCTTCGTTCGACGACGGAGAACTTAGCTGGGATTGCAGCGACTGCCAAGGCCTTGCGCTTGGCGATGGAGCGTCAAGAGGACTTTGAACGGAAATGTCACCAGTTGAAGGAAGTTATTCGTGAGGAATTAGCCAACTATCCAGATGTGACTGTCTTCTCAGGAGATGAGGGCTTTGCACCCCATATCCTGACTTTTGGTATCAAGGGAGTACGAGGAGAAGTCATCGTCCACGCTTTCGAAGAGTATGAGATTTATATCTCGACAACCTCTGCCTGCTCTTCCAAGGCTGGCAAACCAGCTGGAACCCTGATCGCTATGGGAGTCGATAAGGCTCTGGCGCAAACAGCTGTCCGTCTTAGCCTCGATCTCGAAAATGACATGAGTCAGGTCGAGCAATTTTTGACCAAGTTCAAACTGATCTATGAAAAGACGCGAAAGGTGCGTTAAGGAAAAGAAAAGGAAGTTACTATGCCATTAACTTATTCAGAAATTATGATCCGCTATGGGGAGCTTTCTACTAAAGGAAAGAACCGGATGCGCTTCATTAATAAATTGCGCAATAATATCTCAGATGTCTTGTCCATTTACCCAGCTGTCAAAGTGACAGCCGATCGGGACCGGGCCCATGCCTATCTAAATGGGACGGATTATGAACAGGTAGCTGAATCCCTCAAACAGGTCTTCGGTATTCAAAACTTTTCACCTGTCTACAAAATTGAAAAATCTGTCCCAGCCTTGATTTCAGCCGTTCAAGAAATCATGCAGGATATTTACCAAGAAGGGATGACCTTCAAGATTTCCAGCAGACGAAGTGACCATTCTTTTGAGTTGGATAGCTGTGAGCTCAACCAAACCTTGGGTGGCGCTGTCTTTGAAGCGATCCCAAGTATCCAAGCCCAAATGAAAAAAACGGATATCAACCTCCAAGTAGAGATCCGGGAAGAAGCAGCCTATATCTCTTATGAAACCATTAAGGGAGCAGGTGGTCTGCCAGTTGGGACGTCTGGTAAAGGCATGCTCATGCTATCTGGTGGGATTGATTCTCCAGTAGCGGGTTACCTAGCCTTGAAGCGTGGTGTGGACATTGAAGCGGTTCACTTTGCTAGCCCGCCTTATACCAGCCCGGGTGCGCTGAAAAAAGCCCACGATTTAACTCGTAAATTGACCAAGTTTGGGGGCAATATCCAGTTTATCGAGGTGCCTTTTACTGAGATTCAAGAAGAGATTAAAGCCAAGGCGCCGGAAGCTTATCTCATGACTCTGACCCGTCGCTTTATGATGCGCATTACAGACCGTATCCGTCAAATCCGTGGTGGCTTGGTCATCATCAATGGGGAAAGTCTTGGTCAGGTTGCCAGCCAAACACTGGAGAGCATGCAGGCTATCAATGCCGTGACCAATACGCCCGTCATTCGTCCAGTGGTGACTATGGACAAGTTGGAGATTATCGATATCGCCCAAGCCATTGATACCTTTGAAATCTCCATCCAGCCTTTCGAAGATTGCTGTACCATTTTTGCACCGGATCGTCCAAAGACTAATCCAAAACTCAAAAATGCGGAGAAGTATGAGGAACGCATGGACGTGGAAGCTTTAGTTGAGCGTGCGGTAGCAGGCATCATGATTACTGAGATCAGACCACAAGCAGAGACTGATGAAGTTGACGAGCTGATTGAAGGGCTGTTGTAGGAGTTTAGAAGTAGCTTTTTACTGAAAGAATCTGGAATTGTATCCATTAATGCTGAAGATAAGAGGGGGTATTTATGAACGAATGGGATTCCTTTTTGAGTGGGCTCATGGGAGCATTGTCTTGGAAAGATGGACAAGATAATGCTTTGCTGTTTGGAATGCCCAGTTGGACTTATTTACTTGGTCTCTTAGTTCATTTTCAGATTTTCCTGAGCTTGTATGCTCTCTTATTTTGGGGATTTCATTTAAGTATTAAGGAAGCTGGCTCTGTCAAGAGGGCCATGAGAAATAAATGGGAAATCATACGTCAAAGCCATAAAAGTAAGGGCAGAGCTATTTTTGCTACAATAATTGGCTCTCTTCTTATATTTATTATCTTTCCTGCTTATGAAGGATATCGTGTGACCAATGGTGTTTGGCGCTACAATTATTTTACTAATCAGACAACCGAGCTAAAAACGGCTTTAGTTACTGGTGTTGATACGGAGACAGGAGGAAGCAAGTCTACCTATTCTCGAATTACCTTCACTATTACGGTTGATGGGAAAGAGCGAAAGGTCAATGTTTCAGATAGTAATAAAAGTCTTGCCAGATCAGCTAAAAAACATTTGAAGCCTCCGATAGCTATTGAGGTTCATGTCAATCAAGAAGGGCAGATTGTATATTTGAAATAAATGGAAGTAAAGAATGAGGCTATTTACTTGAAAATCCGTTTTCATTAAATGAAATCACTTGCCAAAGGTTAGTAGAAGTGCTATACTTAGAGAGTTGACTATGCACATGCCTGTGCAACCGCTCGATCATCGTTGCTCATCCTTTGAGCTTAAGTGGTTCGTCCCACGATGCTAGGCGAGTCTTCACAAAATACGGGGAAACCCAAAAATACATAGGAGGTGCATAATGAGCACATACGCAATCATTAAAACTGGCGGAAAACAAGTTAAAGTTGAAGTTGGTCAAGCAGTCTACGTTGAAAAATTGAACGTTGAAGCTGGTCAAGAAGTTACATTTAACGAAGTTGTTCTTGTTGGTGGTGAAAACACTGTTGTCGGAACTCCACTTGTTTCAGGAGCTACTGTTGTTGGAACTGTTGAAAAACAAGGAAAACAAAAGAAAGTTGTTACTTACAAGTACAAACCTAAAAAAGGTAGCCACCGTAAACAAGGTCACCGTCAACCTTACACTAAAGTTGTCATCAACGCAATCAACGCTTAATTTTTAGGAGAACACATGATACAAGCAGTCTTTGAACGAGCCGAAGATGGCGAGCTGAGGAGTGCAGAAATTACTGGTCACGCCGAAAGTGGCGAATACGGCTTAGATGTCGTGTGTGCATCGGTTTCTACGCTTGCCATTAACTTTGTCAACTCTGTTGAGAAATTTGCAGGCTATGAACCGGAACTAGAATTAAACGAAGAAGAGGGTGGCTTCATGCGGGTCACAATCCCGACAGACATTCCACCTCATCAAAGAGAAATGACCCAACTATTCTTTGAATCATTTTTCTTAGGGATGGCAAACTTATCGGAGAACTCATCCGAGTTCGTCCAAACAAGAGTTATCACAGAAAACTAACTGGAGGAAAACAATTATGTTGAAATTGAATCTTGCTAACTTGCAACTTTTCGCCCACAAAAAAGGTGGAGGTTCTACATCAAACGGACGTGATTCACAAGCTAAACGTCTTGGAGCTAAAGCAGCTGATGGACAAACTGTAACAGGTGGATCTATCCTTTACCGTCAACGCGGTACTCACATCTACCCAGGTGTGAACGTTGGACGTGGTGGAGACGATACTTTGTTCGCTAAAGTTGAAGGCGTAGTACGCTTCGAACGCAAAGGTCGCGATAAGAAACAAGTTTCTGTTTACCCAATCGCAAAATAAAAAGCGAAGAAACGGATTTAAAAACTCTCTGATTCATCAGGGAGTTTTTTTGCTATGTCCAAATTATTAGTTGATTATCTGAACACTAATAAATCTTTCTATATTTCATAAATTTAGATCACAGAAAAAATTTTTAAAACTTTCCTTAGGTGAGTACGGACGTCAGCGAACATCGAAGAAGTTCCATGACTTAGTTTTGAACCTAAGGTTTCAAAACTCCCGAGTGCTTGAAACATGATTGTTTCAAGCACTTTTCTCACAGCGGAAAGTTTCAAAATTTGCTTGAATTACTCAATCAAATAGAAATTATTTAATACTTAAAACTTTTCTTATAATATTTATGAGTAAAAATTCAACTCCTAGTATATCTCTCTCGATTGATACCCCCATCTTTTTTCATCCTCTAGATTATGATATAATGGAGTGATATTGTTAGAAGGAAGAAGACATGAATATTCAACAATTACGCTATGTTGTCGCGATTGCCAATAGTGGTACTTTTCGTGAAGCAGCTGAAAAAATGTACGTCAGTCAGCCGAGTCTGTCTATCTCTGTGAGAGACTTGGAGAAGGAACTGGGATTTAAGATTTTCCGTCGGACTAGTTCAGGGACTTTCTTGACCCGCCGCGGGATGGAATTTTATGAAAAGGCCCAAGAATTGGTCAAGGGCTTTGATGTTTTTCAAAACCAGTATGCCAATCCTGAGGAAGAAAAGAAGGAATTCTCGATCTCGAGTCAGCACTATGATTTCCTTCCCCCTTTGATTACCCAATTCTCAGTCCTTTATCCTGAGAATAAAGACTTCCGGATCTTTGAGTCGACCACGGTTCAAATCCTGGATGAAGTGGCTCAGGGTCATAGTGAATTGGGGATTATCTACCTCAATAAGCAAAATACCAAAGGGATTATGCAACGGGTGGATAAATTGGGCTTGGAAGTCGTTGACCTGATTCCTTTCCAGACCCATATCTATTTGCGTAAGGGCCATCCATTAGCCAAGAAAGAATCCTTAGTGATGGAGGACTTAGCACACCTACCGACTGTTCGCTTTACCCAGGAAAAGGATGAGTATCTCTACTATTCGGAGAACTTTGTCGATACGAGTAGCAGTTCCCAGCTCTTCAATGTGACGGACCGGGCAACCCTGAATGGGATCTTAGAGCGGACTGATGCCTATGCGACTGGGTCTGGCTTCTTGGATAGCCAGTCGGTGAATGGGATTACGGTTATCCCCTTGATCGATGATCTGAATAATAAAATGGTCTATGTCAAACGGGAAGAGGTAGATCTCTCACCAGTGGCTGAGAAGTTTGTCCAAGTCATGGAAGCCTACTTTGATGAGAAGAGGTAGGCAATGAAGAGAAAAGTAAGTATTTTTATCAGTATCCTCCTCTTGATCCTTCTGGATCAAGCGGTGAAGGGGTATGTCGTCAAGGAGATCCCGCTAGGGGGTATGCGTCGCTTTATCCCCAAAGTAGTCAGTCTGACCTACCTAAAGAACTCAGGAGCAGCCTTCTCCATGTTGGAAAACCAACAGTGGTTCTTTACCATCATTACCCTGATTGCGATGGGGGCAGCCTTTGTCTATCTCTATCGTCATATCAAAGGTTCCATTTGGCTCTTGTTGGGATTGACCTTGATTATTTCAGGGGGAATCGGCAACTTTATTGACCGGCTCCGTCAGGGCTTTGTCGTCGATATGTTCCACTTGGATTTTATGAATTTTGCCATCTTCAATGTAGCGGATATCTATTTAACCATCGGGGTGGGACTGCTACTGATTTATCTTTTGAGAGAGGAGAGCCATGGAAGTTAGAGTAGAAGTCGCTGGAGCGCGACTGGATAAGGCCGTCTCAGAGTTGACTGAACTCTCACGTGGCTTGGCCAATGAGCAGATCAAGGAAGGAAAGATCCTCGTCAATGGTCAAGTCAAAAAGGCTAAGTATACTGTAAAAGAAGGGGATGTTATCAGCTATGAAGTCCCTCAAGTGGAAGAAGTGACCTACGAGGCAGAAGATATTCCCTTAGAGATTGTCTATCAAGATGCGGATGTCGCAGTGGTCAACAAGCCCCAGGGCATGGTGGTCCATCCAAGTGCCGGTCATACCAGTGGGACCCTGGTCAATGCCCTTATGTATCACATCAAGGACTTGTCAGGGATCAATGGTGAGCTTCGTCCAGGAATCGTCCATCGGATTGACAAGTCCACCTCTGGCCTTCTCATGGTGGCCAAGAATGATGTGGCCCATGTAGCCTTGGCAGATGAGCTCAAGGCTAAGAAGTCCCTGCGCAAGTATTGGGCTATTGTCCACGGCAATCTTCCTAACGATCGGGGTGTTATTGAGGCGCCGATTGGGCGGAGTGACAAGGACCGTAAGAAGCAGGCTGTGACAGCCAAAGGAAAACCAGCTCTGACCCGTTTCCATGTCTTGGAGCGTTTCGGGGATTATAGCTTGGTCGAGCTGCAATTGGAGACAGGACGGACCCACCAGATTCGGGTTCACATGGCCTACATTGGCCATCCGGTCGCTGGTGATGAAGTCTATGGGCCTCGCAAGACTTTGAAAGGCCATGGCCAGTTCCTCCATGCCAAGACACTGGGCTTTACCCATCCACGGACGGGAGAAGTCATGGAGTTTTCAGTGGAGGTTCCGGAGATTTTTCAAAAAACCTTGGAGCAGCTCCGTCAAGGATAAGCATTCAATCATCAAAACGAGTTTACCTCTTGAGGTTCAAACTCGTTTTTTTGTGGACAAATGGGGGTTTCCCCTGGTCCGCTCTTAGTAATTTTTAAGGCTTTCATGGTATAATGTTACAATCGAATACTCTGGAGAATGAATGGATGAAGAATAAGAGAATTGTGTTTAAAGTGGGAACCTCTTCCCTAACCAATCAAGATGGAAGCTTGTCTCGGAGCAAGGTCAAGGCCATCACCCAGCAACTAGCTCTCTTACACGAGCAAGGGCATGAATTGATTTTGGTATCTTCGGGTGCGATCGCAGCTGGATTTGGTGCACTGGGCTTCAAGAAACGCCCGACCAAGATTGCAGACAAGCAGGCTTCTGCAGCAGTTGGCCAAGGTCTGCTGTTAGAAGAATATACCTCTAATCTACTGGTACGCGACATCGTCTCTGCCCAGGTCCTCTTGACCCAGGACGACTTTGTCGATCAACGCCGCTATAAAAATGCCCACCAGGCTCTCTTTGTCCTCTTGCAAAGAGGGGCCATTCCGATCATCAATGAGAACGATACAGTTTCGATTGAAGAACTCAAGGTCGGAGACAACGATACCCTAAGTGCCCAAGTGGCGGCTATGGTCCAGGCAGATCTCTTGGTCTTGCTGACGGATGTCGATGGTCTCTACACGGGACATCCCCAAAAGGATCCTACTGCCAAACGCTTGGAGCAGATTGACTCAATCAGCAAGGACATTATCGAGATGGCCGGTGGAGCAGGCTCAAGTAATGGGACAGGAGGCATGCTGACAAAAATTAAAGCAGCCACCATTGCCACAGAATCAGGAGTTCCTGTTTACATTTGCTCGTCCTTGAAAGAAGACGCTCTTCTAGAAGCGGCAGAGAAGACTCAGGATGGCAGCTATTTTACAGCTCAGGCCAAGTTTTTGCGCAATCAGAAACAATGGCTGGCCTTCTATGCCCCTAGTCAAGGGTCTGTATGGCTGGATCAAGGAGCGGTTAAGGCCGTTAAAGAAGAGGGCAAGAGTATCCTTGTGTCTGGTGTGGTAAAGGTTGAGGGAGCCTTCTCTTTCTCCGATATTATCACGGTTCATGATGCAGAGACTGGACAGGTCATTGGGAAAGGGCGTACCCGCTTAGGGGCTGCGGCCATTAAGGATTTGCTCCATGGGCAAAAGCCAAAAGGTATCGTCATTCACCGGGATGATTGGATTACCATCACACCTGAGGTAGAACTCTTATTTACAGAATTTTAAAGGAAGGAATAGATGGAGACGATCGATCAGATTCGCCTGGCTAAACAGGCCAAAAAAAGTATTAATACTGCAACAAGTGATGAGAAAAATAAAGCCTTAAGAGCGATGGCCGACGCCTTGGTTGATGCCACAGCTGACATTTTGGCTGCTAATCAATTGGATATGGAAGCAGCTCAGGGCCGGATTTCGGAGGTAATGCTGGATCGCTTACTTTTGACAGAAGAGCGGATTCAAGCCATGGCCGATGGGATTCTCCAAGTGGCTGCCCTGCCCGATCCAGTCGGAGAACTCTTGGAGGAGCGGACCCTGGAGAACGGTTTGGTCATTCAGAAGAAACGAGTGGCCATGGGGGTTATTGGGATTATCTATGAAAGTCGTCCAAACGTGACCTCTGATGCAGCAGCCTTGGCCCTGAAAAGCGGTAGTGCTGTTGTTCTGCGCAGTGGCAAGGATGCCTATCAGACAGCCCATGCCATCGTTAGCGCCTTAAAAACAGGCTTGCAAGCAACCACCATTGATCCCGCTGTCCTCCAGTTGGTCGAAGATACCAGTCGGGAGAGCAGTCTGGTCATGATGAAGGCCAAGGGGGATCTAGACCTTCTCATTCCACGTGGGGGAGCTGGCTTGATACAGGCAGTTGTAGAGCAAGCAATTGTCCCTGTGATTGAGACAGGAACAGGGATTGTCCACGTCTATGTCGATCAAGCGGCAGATTTAGACAAGGCTCTCAATATCATCCAGAATGCCAAGACCAGCCGACCATCCGTCTGTAATGCCATGGAAGTTCTCTTGGTGCATGAAGCTATTGCTGGTGACTTTCTGCCACTAGTGAAGAAAGTCTTGGTAGAAGAGGCTCCGGCACCAGTGGAGATGCGCTTGGATGCTCAAGCCCAGCAAATCATTGCGGGGACACCAGCTTCTGTGACTGACTTTGATACGGAATTCTTGGATTATGTCATGGCTGTCAAGGTGGTCCCTTCTGTAGAAGAGGCGATTGCTCATATTGAAGCCCACAGTACCCACCATTCAGATGCCATTGTCTCTGAAGATCCAAGAGCCATTGAAGTCTTCAGCAACCAGGTAGACTCGGCAGCCGTTTACGTTAATGCCTCGACCCGCTTCACAGATGGCGGAGAGTTTGGCCTAGGCTGTGAGATGGGGATCTCGACCCAGAAGTTGCATGCGCGTGGTCCCATGGGCTTGCGTGAGCTGACCAGCTATAAGTATTTGGTCACTGGAAACGGTCAAGTGAGGTAAGACATGAAAGTAGCATTTATCGGTCTTGGGAATATGGGAGCTAGTCTGGCCAAAGCGGTCGCAAAAGAAGTGGCTGCGAAAGATCTGCTCTTGATCAACCGTTCCCCTCAAAAGGTAGAAGAATTCATCAGCCAGTATGGGGGAACAGCGTCTGATCTTGATCAGGCCTTTAAAGAGGCGGAGGTCATCTTCCTAGGAGTCAAACCCTATCAAATCTGTCCTCTCCTAGAAGAGTACCAAACTGTCCTGTCTCAACGCTCCAATCTCTTGCTGGTGTCCATGGCAGCAGGCTTGGAGCTGGACAAAATGGCGGGTGTGGTTAAAAATGACCGAGTGAGGCTCATTCGCATCATGCCTAATACGCCTGTAGCTATCGGTCAAGGAGTTATCAGTCTGGCCCGCTCCCAAGCAGTGACAGACCAGCAAGTAGCCCAGGTCAACCAGCTCTTAGCAGGAGCAGGGGCTCTCTACGAAATCGAGGAAACATTAATGGATGCTGCAACGGCTGTCGCAGGCTGTGGGCCAGCCTTTGTCTATCAGATGATCGAAGCCATGGCAGATGCAGGAGTAAGCTTAGGGCTTACTCGAGAGCAAGCCTTGCAGATGGCTGCACAGACCTTCCAAGGCGCTAGTCAAATGGTCCTAGAGACAGGCGAGCACCCAGCCCGCTTGCGAGATGCAGTTTGTAGCCCAGGTGGCTCTACCATCGCAGGAGTCAACTGTTTAGAGCAAGTCGGCCTACGGGGCGACATTATTGCAGGAGTGGAAGCAGCCTACAAACGCACCCAAGAAATGGGACAAGAGGAAGCGAAGAAATAGAAAAAAAGATTGGTTTTGGCCAATCTTTCAAATTGAAAATAAATTCCTCTTAGAAACTTTCCTTAGGTGAGATCGGACGTCAGCGAACTTCCTCGAAGTTCCATGACTAATTATTTAGCCTAAGGTCTCAATAATTCCAAGTGCCTGAAACTATTACGTTTCAGGCACTTTTCTCACGGCGGAAAAGTTTCAATAGAGGCTTGGATAATTCTTGATTTGTTAGATTTGTATAATAGAACATTTTTTCTTCGTTCTCTAAGATTGGTTTTGGCCAATCTTTTTTACGTTAGAGCGACTCTATTTCTACCAAACCATTTTCCGTCAGACGATAGATCTTTTGGCAGACTTCTTTGAGGAAGGTCCGGTCGTGAGAGACAGTGACCAGTCCACCTGGGTAGTCTGCGAATAGGCGTCGAATTTCTGGTTGAGAAGTGGGGGAAAAATTGCGGGTAGGTTCGTCCAAGAGTAGAAACTGGGGACTTGTGAGGACTAGTTGTAGGAGAAAGAGTTTTCCTTGCTGGCCACCAGAAAGTTCAGAGATCGGATGGTGCATTTCAGAATAGGTAAAGTTGAGGGAGGCTAAGTGCAATTGAATGGTGTTGATTTCTTCGCGATCGCCTGAATGCTGTAGAAATTGAACGGGTGTCTGAGTCAGAGGGAGGCGCTCAGTGTAATCTTGTGGCATATAGGCAGTGCGGATGCTCTCATTCTTTTGTAAGAGGTCCCATATCATTTTTAGGAAAGTGGATTTCCCCACACCGTTGGAACCGATAATCCCTATTTTGTCCTGCCCTTGAAGAGTGAGGGAGAGGTCCTTGACTAGGACCCGATCACCAATTGCGAGCTCTTCCTGATCTAAGAGAAGGACTCGTTTTTGAGGAGACAAGGGAGTGAGGGGAGGGAAATGCAGATTGATGACTTCCTCATCATAGGGTTGGGAAGTCATGGATTGGAATTCTCGCTCGTAGCGCTTTTCTTGTGAGAGAAGGGACTTCATTTTCTTTGCCAGGAGACGTCCAGCGGTGCTATCCTTAGTGTTTCGTAAGGAAGTTTCGACTTGCTGACGGACGCGACGATGCTTCTCCATTGTTTTTCGGTAGGTTCGTTGATCATTGGCAGCTTGCTGGGACTGTTGCTTGAATTGTTGCTCCCTCTGGCTACTGTAGTCTTGATAGCCTAGGTGCTCCACAATGGTTTCAGCCTCCTTGCGGTGTTTGATCTGTCTTAGATGAATAATGGTATCCGCCGTCTGCGTCAAAAAATCTTCATGATGGGAAATAAATAGGATGGTTTGGGGACTTGTTTGGATCATCTGCTGGAGCCAGTCCAGGGTTTCCAAATCCAGATCGTTTGAAGGTTCATCTAAAAATAGTATTTCATGAGGACGGCAAAGTTCGTGAAGCAGTTGGACTTTGAGGGCTTCTCCTCCAGATAGACTTTCAATAGCTTGGTCGCTCGCAAAGCGGTCGCTATCGAAATGCAATTGATCAGCCAGTCTGTAGAGGGTGGCATAGTCTAGCTCGTCTTCTCCAAAAAAATATTCTTCCAATGTTTTTCCCTTCAATGCTTCCGGCAAAGTCTGGGGAATATAGGCATAGGAATGAAAAGAAGTAGTGATTTCGCCTTCTATGGTCAGATAATCTGGTAGGGATTTTGGGGACATAAGGACTTGAAGTAAGGAAGATTTTCCATTTCCTTCTTCGCCAATAATGGCAACTTTTTCTCCTTCATGAATGGTTAGGGACAGATCGCGAACCAAATCGCGTAAATCTTTTGTATGGCGGATGGTGAGGTGGGATAGTTTTAGCATAAGATTCCTTTCTACTGGGACAAAAAACAGCTCTACCTATTTAGTAGAGCTGTATTCAAGTGGAACCCAAACATAAAAAAACCTAATATAGCCAACAAGAAGTTGGAGAATAGGCAAGAGGGTACACAAAAAGAGATAGAACAAGCAGTCCACTAAATAAAGTATCTTATTTAACGAAACTTAGTTGTTCATATCTCCTTACCTCCGAATGTGATTAGCTTTATTCTATTCCTTTCATTCCTTCTTGTCAAGGAAATCCTTGCTTTACCCTCTCTTTTCTACTCGGGCTTTGGTGCGAAATGTGGTATAATAAAGGTTATGCAAGCTAAACCGTCCTCTGCCTATGTGCATATCCCATTTTGTACCCAGATTTGTTATTATTGTGACTTTTCGAAGGTTTTTATCAAAAATCAGCCGGTCGATGCCTATCTGGAACACCTAATCCAGGAGACGCGGTCTTATGAGATTGGCAAACTCCGGACCCTCTACATTGGTGGAGGGACCCCGACAGCTCTATCTGCCCAGCAACTGGCCTATCTCTTGACAGAATTGCCCAAGGTCATGGACCTATCGGAGGTAGAGGAGTTTACCATCGAGGCCAATCCTGGAGATCTGGATCCGGATAAGATCGCAGTCCTCAAGGACTCTCAGGTCAATCGGGTCTCTCTGGGAGTTCAAACCTTTGATAATAAGATGTTGAAGAAAATTGGGCGGAGCCACCAGGAGCAGGATATCTATGACAATATCCGCCACCTCAAGCAGGCTGGCTTTGACAATATTTCCATTGACTTGATCTATGCTCTGCCCGGTCAGACCATGGACCAGGTCAAGGAAAATGTCGCTAAGGCCATCGATCTGGACATTCCCCACATGAGTCTCTATAGCTTGATTTTAGAGAACCACACGGTCTTTATGAATCGGATGAGACGGGGCAAGCTTCCTCTACCGAAAGAAGAGTTGGAAGCAGAGATGTTTGAGTACATCATTGAGGAGCTGGAAAAAGCGGGCTTTGAGCATTATGAGATTTCCAATTTCTCCAAGCCTGGCTTTGAAAGTCGCCACAATCTGGTCTACTGGGATAATGCAGAATACTATGGTCTAGGAGCAGGGGCTTCTGGTTATGTGGATGGGATTCGCTACAAGAATCACGGGCCTATCCGGCATTATCTAGAGGCAGTTGAAGCAGGTAAGGCTCGAATCACAGAGGAGCCCCTGACACTGGAAGAAAAGATGGAAGAGGAGTTGTTCCTCGGTCTACGGAAAAAGACAGGTGTGTCCAAGGCACGTTTTGAAGAGAAATTCGGTGTGTCCTTTGACCAACGCTATGGACAAGTGGTGGCCAGTCTGACGGAGCAGGGACTTTTGGTTCCAGATGACAAGCAAATTCGGATGACCAAGAGAGGTTTGTTCCTTGGTGATACCGTAGCAGAGAAATTTATATTGGAGTAAAAGATGGCTAAAATTTATCAGTATGACATGAAAGTTCCTTTTGATATGAGCGATGTGAATGGCTTTATCAAGATGCCACAGCTCATCCTCCTGTCCTTACAGGTTTCAGGTATGCAGTCCATGGAGCTGGGTGTCAGTGACAGGGACCTGCTCGAGCAGCGCAATCTGGTCTGGATCATCACCGACTATGACATCACGGTTCATCGCCTACCGGTTTTTGATGAACTGATTACCATTGAGACTCAAGCCCTCGCCCACAATCGTCTCTTTTGCTACCGTTCCTTTGTCGTTAGAGACCAGAAGGGGGAAGCCATCGTCGAGATGGTGGCTACCTTCGTCTTGATGGACCGGGACAGCCGCAAGGTCCAATCTGTACCAGAGGAGATCACAGAGCCATATGAGTCACCATTTGAGAAGAAGATCCGCCGTGGTCCACGCTATCCAGAACTGAATGGAGCCATGGAGCAGGACTACCATGTACGTTTCTATGATTTAGATATGAACGGCCATGTCAACAACAGCAAGTACTTGGACTGGGTCTTTGAAGTCATGGGAGCGGAATTCCTAACCCAGCATATCCCCAAACGGGTCCATCTCAAGTATGTCAAGGAAGTCTTGCCTGGAGGGATGATCACCTCTAGCGTCGAGCGGGAAGGGATGATCAGCAATCATGTCATCTCATCAGAAGGCCAAATCCACGCCCAAGCCCTCATCACTTGGGAAGAAATAGATAAGGAAACATTATGGAAAAACGAAGATTAAAACAGAAAAAAGAAGACTTGATGGAGGTTCAACGACGGGTTGTTGCTTATGCTCGTCGTAAGAAAAATCCCCTCTATGTATTAGGAGATGGTTTCTTAACCTTAGTCGCAGCCTTTTATATCTTTATTGAAGAAGCAGTTCGCTTTGTCCGCTATCGGTTGAGTTTTGAAGCCTTTATGCGTTTTCTCAAGGAAGATGTTCGCTGGTATCGTGTTTGGATTCATTTGATTTTGGCCTTTATCCTACCTGTCGTTGTCTTTTCCTTGAGTATCACCAGCCAAGCGGGTAGCTTCTGGAGTAACTTCTTTGATAAGCTCTCCCAAGGTGTCCTATTCAGTACGACTGTCAGCCTCGCAGCGACTTTAATGACAGATTTCATCGAGACCATGAAGCCTATCCAGGCAGGGAAAGAAAGCAATGAGGAAAAAGAGACGGGCGTCTATACCATTACCATTGATCAGGCTAAGATCGGTGGCTTGATGGTGACCATCGTCATCTTGATGATTTCATCCTTCCTCTTTACTCAGGCTGGAAAAGCAAGTATCAATTTCTTCGGTCTTGTCCTTCAATTTGCCTTATATGGGGCTTGTTTGCTTCTGTATGGAGCAGGAGGCCAGTTTCAAGATCAGGAGAAAGTAGCAGAGGAAGCAAGTGAAAAAGGAGATCAAGAATCCCATGACTTATAAGGGTTATTTAATTGACTTAGACGGAACCATCTACAAGGGCAAGGAGCGGATCCCAGCTGGGGAAGCCTTTGTCCACGAATTGCAAGAGCGTCAGATTCCCTATCTCTTTGTGACCAACAATACCACCCGGACACCGGAAATGGTCCAAGAGATGCTGGCAGGCCAGTTCAATATCGAAACGCCACTGGATACCATCTATACAGCGACACTAGCAACCATTGATTATATGGTGGACATGAATCTTGGGAAAACTGCCTATGTCATTGGAGATGTGGGCTTGAAACAGGCTATTGCTGAGGCAGGCTTTGTCGAAGATACGGTAAATCCAGCCTATGTGGTGGTGGGTCTTGACTGGGAAGTGGACTATGAGAAATTCTCCATTGCGACCTTGGCTATTCAAAAGGGAGCCCATTTCATCGGGACAAATCCAGACCTTAATATTCCGACAGAGCGGGGGATGATGCCAGGGGCTGGTGCTCTAAATGCTTTGATCGAAGCCGCAACGCGCGTGAAGCCAACCTTTATCGGAAAGCCCAATGCCATCATCATGGATAAGGCCATCGCTCACTTGGGACTAGAGCGCGAAGAAGTGGTCATGGTAGGTGACAATTACCTGACTGACATTCGAGCAGGGATTGACAATGGCATCCCTACTTTGCTGGTGACCACTGGCTTTACCAAGCCAGAAGAAGTACCAGACCTACCCTTGCCACCAACGCACGTCCTATCGAGCTTAGCGGAGTGGGATTTCGATGCGTGATCGGTTGAAAGTAACGGGCTTTGTCCTCTGGCTCTTAGCAACGGTGATTTTGGGAACCATTCTACTAGCCTGGTTGATCTATCCCATGGAGATTGGCTGGTTACGAATTCAGAATCGGACCGGTTTGGCTCCTGCAGTCATTCAGAAGAATTTTCAAATCCTTATGCAGTATTTGACCAGTCCTTTTACCTGGAAGCTGGACATGCCGGATTTTCCATCTTCTCCCGATGGGCTCCATCATTTTCAAGCAGTCAAGTACCTCTTTCACCTGACCCAGGTCTTATTCCTGGTCTTGTTGCCAGTAGCTATACGATTTATTCGAACAGTGATGTGTAAGGGCTACGCAAGCCTCTATCGTCCTTTATTTGGTGGGATGATTCTCTTGCCGATTATCATAGGAGGAGTGACCCTCTTTATTGGCTTTAATCAATTTTTTACCCTCTTTCACCAAGTTCTCTTTGTCGGAGATGCTACCTGGCTCTTTGATCCTTATCGGGATCCGATTATTCTAACTTTACCGGAGGACTATTTCCTACATGCCTTTCTGATTTTCTTTGTATTGTATGAAGGGGCTTTTGGATGGTGCTACGGGTGGAGTCGGAAAAGAAAAACAGTAAATTAGTGGAGTGAATGGATGAAACAGTTCAATCGATTTATAGATCCCAAAAAGGATTTGGGAAGCTTTTCAGGGATGGTTTGCCTCTATCTCTTGGTCATGGTCTTTGTCAGTATCATTTCGACCTTTGCCATTACCCTCTTTATGTATGGACGGTATGGGGTGGAGATGGCAGAGAAGCAGGAGGAAGTCGCTTCAATCATCAATGGAAATGGGATTAGCTACTTGATATCTGTCAGTATAGGTGTCCTCCTATTTGCCCTTTATCGGCAAGGATCACTCTTTAAAGGAGATTTGAGACAAAAGGGACGCAAGATGACCTGGCAGACTTTCTTAGTGTTCATTGCCTTCTTGGGGTTTGCCCAGTTGGCTTCTAGTGCCTTATCTCAGCTCTTAGACCACATGATGGAAACCCTGGGCTTTTTCAAGCCTCAAGAGGATATGTCTGAGCAACTCAGCCAATCTTGGAGTCTCTTACTCTATGCGACCCTGATTGGTCCCATCACTGAGGAATTGGTATTCCGGGCCGCTGGACTGAGAGCCTTAGAAAAGTATGGAAAAGTCTTTGCAATCGTCATGACAGCCTTGGCTTTTGGAATGTTCCATGCCAATTTTGATCAGTTGTTCTTTGCGACAATTATCGGCTTCGGCTTTGGCTACTTGACTTTCGAGTATTCGATCTGGTGGGCTATTTTCTACCATATTTTTAACAACCTGGTCCTCTCTCAAGGGCTTCATTACCTTGGTACGCATGTCAATATGAATGCAGCCGAGTGGGTTCAAATTCTCGTCTTTTTAGGTGGAACCATCGCCTTTACCATTGTCTTGATTATAAAGAGAAAAGCTATTATTCACTACATTCAAGAAAACCGACCAGCACCAGGCATCTTCCAAAGAAGCATGTATTCTTTCTGGTTCTGGGTCTTGGTCCTTGGGACAACCCTTATGTCCTTACTTCCTTACCTAAGAGGTTATTAATATCAAGAGGCTGGGACAAAAGTCCTAGCCTCTCAATTTTTTTTGGATTGTCGAGCAATACGCAGTGGTTGAGTGGGCTCTACTACGCTGATTTTATCAGCTTTTACAGCCCTACTCAACTGTGCGGAGGTGAGACGACGAAATCGAATTCTTACGAATTACCGATTTCTGTCCCACTCTCTTTTTGCTATAATAGAGGTAGTAGAAGTGATGGTAAGCGATTAGGTTGATTGGGAATTGCTTGCTGCATCATCGCTCGGTCTAGATCTACTAAGAAGGATACGAAAGAAATTGTCAATGAAATAGGAGTTTTATGGTTAAAGATTATAGAGAACTTAGAAAGCGTTACAATATTCCAGTGATCGTCCTACTGGTCATTCTAGCCCTACCATTTTTGTATATTGTGCACGTAACCCAAAGTAAAAGTATTGCAACCATTTGTTTTTTGCTTTACCTAATGATTGAGCTGGTTCTAGCTATCATTAAAGATACTCTTTTAATCAAAAAGTTGAATAGTCTCATCTATGAGGATATTAATCTTGATCTGATGGCAAGCTATATTCTGACCCAAAAAAGAAAAAGTATCAAAACGATTAAGGTGAGAGTACAGATTGCCACACTTTTCTATTATTATCGGATTGGTGACTTTGGATCTATTGAAGCAGTTGTAAAGGAACTCAAGGAGAATCAGAAGTTTACAGATGCTGAACAAGTTAAATTAAACGAAATTCTCTTGAATGCGAACCTATTTTCAAGACCGGATTTGAAGGAGGATGAGTTTGAGGAGTTATTAGCTAACTATTTAGCAGATGATGAACCACTCAAGATGACTTACAGAGCTCGCTACGATATTCTGGTCAAAAAAGAGCCCAATGATGCCATCTTAAAGGAAGTAACAACTACCAAGTTCTCTCAATTGGAATCCATGTACCTAAGAGCAGTCAATGAGTCCCTCAAAGGAAATAAAAATGAGGCAAGGGAGCTAATTGCTACCATTGTGAAAGAAGATGAGAGACTGTATCTAGTCAGAATGGCTCAGGCCTATCTAGATAGTGAAAACTCAGGAGAAAAGAGTGTTTCACTTGATACAAGACAAGAAGAAGTTACATTGAAACTATTGCGAATGAAGCTGGTAGAAGAGGAGCTGGTCAAACAAGACCAATCAGCCAAATCTAATAAAGGGCTTGCTTTTTTCAGAGGCTGGAAAATCGCTCTTCTTTTAATTCCGCCATTTCTAATGTATGCGATAATTTTAAGCATCTTAGCTATCCTCAAAAAAATAGGGTCGTTCCTTCCCCAAAAATTTAAAATGGGGTTGCTTTTATTAATTCCTGTAGCAATGATCATATTCTATATCAAACAAGAACAAGAAATGAATGCTATTAAAGATGGCCGGTATTATCTAGTGGTTAAGAGTAAATCTTCTAATAAAGCTTCTATAGATAAGTCGACCTGGGTAGAGTTTTCTGGGGATTATATTATTCTCAAAGAAGGAAATACAACGACTACTATTCTGTATAATAGTGAGGATCGAAGTTTTGAAAAAGATGGAATAATTTATAGGTTTACTGATGACCATGGAGACTTATCCATCAGTGACATGGTTTCACACGAGTCCGTGTCATATGTCAGTACAGAGAGTTCAATGTTCCCTAAATCTGAAAAAGGAAAGTAATTGTTCAAGATTGAAATGCTTTGTCCATTTTTTAGAGTAGATGCATTTTTAGGGTGTTAGTAGAGGTAGAGGTGGAAAGTGAAGATTAGCAGAAAAACGTTCTTACGAAGTTTAGGGGTACTTATAGGGATTGGACTCTTGGTAAGCATCAGTTTTTATACCTATCAAGGATATTTAACGAAGAAATATTCAGGATTTCTATATTACACTGGAAAAGCGAAAATTGACTCTTACGAGTTTATTGCAGATGGTCAAGGTGTTATTGTTCATTGGGAACCTGTTGAGTCTGAGGAAAAGGAGTTGCTTAAATATAATAAGCAATTATTTACAGGCTGGGCTACTCCAGTATCTCAGCACTATGTTCTTAGAGAGAATATGAAATTGCCAAAACATCCTTCCGACATCCATGAAACTGTCAGAAAGGATGCTTATTGGACCCTGTCCATGTATAAAGTGGAGGGCAATCGTTTGAAAGAAGAGACTGAGATTGATTTACTTGCTACGGTTGATCAGTATAAAGAAGGCTATATTTCAAACGATCTTGGTCCTGTCTTTTCGTATAAAGGGAAAGATTATTTAACGCTTTATGTGAGACCATTAAAAGAATGGAAAAACGAAAAGAAAGTATTTTTAAACCTTCAAACTAGAAAAATTGAAGAAGTCGCAGCGCTTGAATCGATGGAAGATCCATTACCACAAACTGAAGTAAATGTTAAAGATTTTTCAGATCTTGGTATTAAAGATTCCATTTTAGATATCAACCAATTTGTGGTTGAGAAAAAGACGTTAAAAACATCTCCTATCAGCAAAGATAGAAAAGCAATGTCTATTCTGGAAAAGGAAAATTCAAATATAATTGTATTGAACAATAAGAATACGATTGATTTTGGTCCGCGACTTGTTTTGGTGTATCCACTATTTTATCCTAAAGGATATATCCCAGACGAGTATCTGTATATTCCAAAAGAACTTTCAGTAGATGGTCAGGAACATGATACTAAGAATAAACAAGAGTTTGATCAGTATTATGATGTTGAAAAAGCTAAGCAAATGTATCATCTGACTGATTGATTGAACTAGGCTGGCTGTCTCGTGGAAGTTCCAGTTGAGATTCTTCCATTGTAGAACTTTACGAAGTATACGATTTAAAACGAATAATATGATATAACAATATAAAGAGGGGCAAAGCCCCTCTTTTTTGCTATAATAGAGAGTATGAATAACTTGATTAAATCCAAGCTCGAGCTCTTGCCGACGAGTCCGGGCTGTTACATTCACAAAGATAAGAATGGTACCATCATCTATGTGGGGAAGGCCAAGAATCTTCGCAATCGGGTGCGGTCGTATTTCAGAGGGAGTCACGATACCAAGACCGAAGCCTTGGTATCTGAGATTGTGGATTTTGAGTTTATCGTCACCGAGTCCAATATTGAGGCCTTGCTTCTTGAAATCAACCTCATCAAGGAGAACAAGCCCAAGTACAATATCATGCTCAAGGACGACAAGTCCTATCCCTTCATCAAGATTACCAATGAGCGCTATCCCCGTCTCATCATCACGCGCCAGGTCAAAAAGGATGGCGGTCTCTATTTCGGCCCCTATCCGGATGTGGGAGCGGCCAATGAGATCAAGCGACTTTTGGATCGGATTTTCCCATTCCGCAAGTGTACCAATCCGCCTTCCAAGGTCTGCTTTTACTACCATTTAGGGCAATGTATGGCCCACACAGTCTGCCACAAGGACGTGGCCTATTTCAAGGGCATGGCTCAGGAAGTCTCTGATTTCCTCAAGGGGCAGGATGACAAGATT
The DNA here is from genome assembly GCF_058200455.1 of Streptococcus sp. SCPM-O-B-15294 (M123). Classification (NCBI taxonomy): domain Bacteria; kingdom Bacillati; phylum Bacillota; class Bacilli; order Lactobacillales; family Streptococcaceae; genus Streptococcus; species Streptococcus sp. SCPM-O-B-15294 (M123). Next base: position 31,814 of record NZ_JBYQGU010000003.1, read on the forward strand.
ATCGATGAGCTCAAGCTCAAGATGACTACCGCTGCGCAAAACATGGAATTCGAGCGGGCAGCCGAGTATCGCGATCTGATCCAGGCCATTGGGACACTACGGACCAAACAGCGAGTCATGGCTAAGGATTTGCAGAACCGGGATGTTTTTGGCTACTACGTGGACAAGGGCTGGATGTGTGTGCAGGTCTTCTTTGTCCGTCAGGGCAAGCTGATCGAGCGAGACGTCAATCTTTTCCCTTACTACAATGATCCGGACGAGGACTTCTTGACCTATGTGGGGCAGTTTTACCAGGAGAAATCCCACCTGATCCCCAATGAAATCCTGATCCCTCAAGATATCGATGAGGAAGCGGTCAAGGCCCTTGTAGATACCAAGGTCCTCAAGCCCCAGCGTGGGGAGAAAAAGCAGTTGGTCAATCTGGCCATCAAGAATGCGCGTGTCAGTCTGGAGCAGAAGTTTAATCTCCTTGAAAAATCCATGGAAAAGACCCAAGGTGCTATTGAAAACCTAGGAAAACTCCTGCAAATTCCAACTCCTGTGCGTATTGAGTCTTTTGACAACTCCAACATCATGGGGACCAGTCCAGTCTCAGCCATGGTGGTCTTTGTCAATGGGAAGCCAAGCAAAAAGGACTACCGCAAGTACAAGATCAAGACCGTCGTTGGGCCAGATGACTATGCCAGCATGCGGGAGGTCATTCGCAGACGCTACAGTCGGGTTATGCGGGATGGCCTGACGCCACCTGATCTGATCGTTATCGATGGTGGTCAGGGTCAGGTCAATGTCGCTAAGCAAGTGATCCAAGAAGAGTTAGGGCTGGATATTCCTATTGCAGGTCTGCAAAAGAATGACAAGCACCAGACCCATGAATTACTCTTCGGCGATCCTCTCCAAGTCATTGAACTCTCTCGGATCTCGCAGGAATTTTTCCTCCTCCAACGGATCCAAGATGAGGTACACCGCTTCGCTATCACCTTCCACCGCCAGCTCCGTTCCAAGAATTCCTTCTCTTCTCAGCTGGACGGCATCGAAGGCTTGGGACCAAAACGCAAGCAGTTGCTGATGAAACACTTCAAGTCACTGACCAAGATCAAAGAGGCCACTGTGGATGAGATCGTCACAGTCGGCATTCCGCGAGCAGTCGCGGAGGCAGTGCAAGCCAAGCTCCATCAAGGAAAGCAGGAAGAGGCAAGTCCCTTGATGGAAGTAGCGGAGCCGGTAAAAGATTTACAGTAAAGGGTTTTATTTTTAGGGGAAAAATAAATGGAACTTCTTGATACAAAAATTGAAAGTAACGGTTTTATTTTTTATGGGAAATTCTCTGAGGGTCTTTTCCAAGAGTGGTTAAAAATCACAACTATACTGGCATCTAAAAGTGACCTTAAAAATGAGCTTTTGTTTCAGGTTGGGTTTAGTATCTATAAGCTGATAGAAGTAGAAAAACAGCAGTTTAGACTTGTCTCCTGTAAAAACTAAATAAGGTAAACTTTTGATATTCTGGTTCGATTTTTGCTTATTTTTAATAAAAATTTACCTTATTTTGATGAAATTGATTGAAATTAGTTGAAATTTTATTTTTTGAAAACTTATAAAAACGTTGATTTTAAAGTACTTTAAAATTAGAATAAATAAGTAGTGCCCCAACCAGGTCATACGATCTGTGAGAAAAAGAACACATAACAAAAAGAGGAGCTTCACAATAAAGTTCCTCTTCTTTTATATATCCGAATCATTATTCTTATTTCAAAAAAGGTAGTGAAAAAGGTAGTGATTCGGTTGATTTATATTGCAATGTAGTGAAATTTAGAATTTCAAGAATCGCTTAAAATCAAGGTTTCTAACATCTATTGACGTGTAGTGAACCCCTATTTCACCTCATTGATTATGAAGCCAACCCTTTTAAAGATTTTACAGAGGATTTAACGGTAGCACTTTGGATTCAGTCCGAACAGGCTAGTCTCGTTAAAGAATTGCAGATAAATCCCTCAGAAATTCGATTTGACGATAAAATTCTAATTGCCAAAGGTGTCTTTGAGGATGAACATGCCTATCTGCAACGACAAAATACTCAAATCCTGAAAGACTCAGGTTGGTTTATGGGCTATCAAAGGCAAGATAATGAAGACTTTGTTGGCATTCACGCTTTTGAACTATTGAAATGGAATCCAAAACTTATAAAAGTGTTGGTCTTACCAACTGATTATCTAGTTATTGTTAATGATGGAGAAATCCATTCAATTTTAAACGATTGCGATGAAGAAATTTTTGCGATTTCGTAAGTCTATTCATTAAACGTAAGAGAAACCATCCAATTCAAATGGATGGTTTTCACTTTTCGTACTCGTTTTTGTTATACTTAATGCATAAAGATTTTTCAACTATAAAGGAGTAGTTATGAACCATCGAATCGCCATTTTATCTGATATACACGGAGATACGACAGCCCTGGAGGCAGTGATTGCGGATGCGCGTGCTCTAGGCGCGACGGAATACTGGCTTTTGGGGGACATTTTGCTTCCGGGGCCAGGAAGAGAGGACCTTTTTGAGTTGCTGGATGCGATTCCGATTACAGCGGCTATTCGTGGAAATTGGGACGATTGTGTCCTAGAGGCTCTGGATGGCGAGTACGGTCTTGATGATCCGCAGGAGATCCAGCTTCTTCGTCTCACTCAGTACCTTATGGAAGGACTGGATCCTAAGCGAATCGATTGGCTTCGATCCCTTCCTTTGGTAGAGAAGAAGGAGGTCAATGGCATTCGCTTTTCACTGACCCACAACTTGCCAGAAAAGAATTATGGTGGAGACTTGCGTCCAGCAAATGCGACGGAGAACTTTGACCAATTGCTGGATGACCAGACGGATATGGCGATCTACGGGCATGTCCACAAGCAGTTGCTTCGCTATGGCAGTCAGGGCCAGCAGATTCTCAATCCGGGGACTATTGGCATGCCTTATTTTGACTGGGAACCAATTCAAAACCACAGAGCTCAGTATGCGCTGATCGATGTCGAAGAAGATGGGGTGACCAACCTGCACTTTCGTAAGGTGGCCTATGACTATGAAGCAGAGCTCCAAGATGCCAAGGACAAGGACCTTCCCTTTATTGAAATGTACGAAGAATTGAGACGAGAGGATAACTATCGAGGTCATAACAATGAGCTCCTCGCAAGGTTGAATAAGCAGTATGGTTATGACCAAGACGTCAAGTACTTCTATGATTTTCTTTCCTAAATGATCAATGAAAAAACTCTGCAAGCTCTTTCATTTTGTGTTAAAATAGAGGTAATAGAATTAGAAAAGGAAGTTGACTATGAAATTCCTAGAACTCAACAAAAAACGTCATGCGATCAAGCATTTTACAGACCAACCGGTCGATCCAAAGGATGTACGAACAGCTATTGAAATTGCGACCTTGGCTCCAAGTGCGCACAATAGCCAACCATGGAAATTCGTGGTCGTTCGTCAGAAAAATGCAGAATTGGCAAAAGTAGCCTATGGTGGGAACTATGACCAAGTCATGGAAGCACCTGTGACCATTGCTCTCTTTACGGATACTGATTTGCAACGTCGGGCTCGGAAGATTGCGCGTGTCGGTGGGGTCAAGAACTTCACAGAGGAGCAGTTGCAATACTTCATGCAAAACCTTCCTGCAGAATATGCTCGCTACAATGAACAACAGATTAGCGATTACTTGGCATTGAATGCTGGATTGGTCGCGATGAACTTGGTATTGGCCTTGACGGACCAAGGGATCGGCTCAAACATCATCCTTGGCTTTGACAAATCAAAAGTCAATGAAGTCTTGGAAATCGAAGAGCGTTTCCGTCCAGAACTATTGATTACTGTCGGCTATGCTGCTGAGAAGGTAGAACCTAGCTACCGCTTGCCAGTAGACGAAATCATTGAAAAACGCTAATAGAAACTGAAAGAACCGGATGGTCTCGTCTCTACGATACAAGTCCGGTTTTCTAGAATCCTTTGGCAGTCGCTGAAGGGATTCTAAAGGATTCAATTTAAATCGAAACAACGGAGGAATGCATGACAACAATTGACTTTAAAGCAGAAGTAGAAAAACGCCGCGAAGAAATGATGGCTGACCTTTTCAGCCTCTTGGAAATCAACTCAGAACGAGATGACAACCAAGCAGATGAGACTCACCCTTATGGACCTGGCCCCGTCAAAGCCCTTGAGAAATTCTTGGAAATTGCTGAGCGTGATGGCTACGAAACAACCAATGTGGACAACTATGCTGGACACTTCACCTTTGGACAAGGAGAAGAAGAGCTTGGAATCTTTGCCCACATGGACGTGGTACCTGCAGGTAGTGGCTGGAATACAGACCCATATAAACCTGAGATTATCGATGGCAAGCTCTATGCGCGTGGTTCATCAGATGACAAGGGTCCTACAGTAGCTTGTTACTACGGCTTGAAGATTATCAAGGATCTGGGATTGCCAGTATCTAAGCGCGTGCGCTTCGTGGTCGGTACAGATGAAGAATCTGGCTGGGGCGATATGGACTACTATTTCAAACATGTCGGTCTTCCTGATCCAGACTTTGGCTTCTCTCCAGATGCGGAGTTCCCAATCATCAACGGGGAAAAAGGAAACATCACTGAGTACCTTCATTTCGGTGGCCAAAATACAGGTCAAGCGCATCTTCATAGCTTCACAGGTGGCCTTCGTGAAAACATGGTACCAGAGTCAGCGACAGCAGTCGTTTCTAGGCAATTACCAGACCTAGCTGGTCTCTTGGAGGCCTTTGCCAATGAACACCAACTTCGTTATGAAGTGGCAACAGAGAATGACGGTAAATTTAAAGTCACCATTATCGGAAAATCTGCCCATGGCTCTACTCCAGAAGCTGGAATCAATGGAGCAACTTATTTGTCTCTCTTCTTGAACCAGTTCGACTTCGGTGGAGATGCCAAAGCATACTTGCAAGTGTCAGCATCTCTTCTTCATGAAGACTTTGCTGGTGAGAAGCTTGGCATTGCCCATACAGATGAGAAGATGGGGGCTCTCAGCATGAATGCGGGTGTCTTCAACTTCGACGAAAATAGCTCAGATAACACCATCGCCTTGAACATTCGTTACCCTAAAGGAACAGATCCAGAAACCATCAAAGCTGGACTTGAAAAAGTAGAAGGAGTGGCGTCCGTCAGCTTGTCTGCCCACGGCCATACCCCTCACTATGTTCCAATGGAAGATGAATTGGTCTCAACGCTTTTGCGTGTCTATGAAAAACAAACCGGACTGAAAGGTCATGAGCAAGTAATCGGTGGCGGAACCTTTGGTCGTCTATTAAAACGTGGGGTTGCCTTCGGTGCCATGTTCCCAGACTATGTGAACACCATGCACCAAGCCAATGAATTTGCGGATGTAGAAGATCTCTACCGTGCAGCTGCAATCTACGCAGAAGCCATCTACGAACTCATTAAATAAGACGCTACTCAGTCGGCACTTGCTGGCTGAGTTTTTGCTTAGAGGAGGAGAAATGGAGAAACTGGAGCGGATCAAAGAGGCCATCATGGCCGATCCACAAAACAAAAACTATACGGATAAAGGGATCGAGCCCTTGTTTGCGGCACCAAAGACTGCTCGGATCAATATCATCGGACAGGCACCTGGACTGAAAACACAAGAAGCCGGCCTCTATTGGAAGGACAAGAGTGGAGACCGTCTTAGGGAGTGGTTGGGAGTTGATGAAGAGACCTTTTACCATTCGGGTCTATTTGCGGTTATTCCCATGGACTTTTATTTTCCTGGGCATGGCAAGTCAGGGGACCTGCCACCTCGCAAGGGCTTTGCGGAAAAGTGGCACCCTCTGCTCCTTAAGGAGTGTCCGGATATTGAGTTGACCCTCTTGATCGGCCAGTACGCTCAAGCCTACTATCTCCATGAGAAGGTTAGTGGCAAGGTGACAGAGCGGGTGCGTCGGTACAAGGACTATCTGCCCGACTATTTCCCTCTGGTCCATCCATCGCCTCGCAATCAGATCTGGATGGCCAAGAATCCCTGGTTTGAAGCAGAAGTGGTGCCGGCTCTTCAAGCTCGGGTCCAGCAGATTTTAAGAGAGTACAAAAAGAAAAAATGAGTGATAACCACCAATAGGAGGAATTCCCATGGATGCATATCAAAAAGTCAAAGCCAAATTGGACGAGCTCGGGATTAATTTTGATGTGGTGGAGCATCCACCAGTATTGACTACCGAGCAGGCCGATTCCTATATTGAAGGTCTAGAAGGGGTCCGGACAAAGACCATGTTTTTGACCAATAAAAAGAAAAGCCAGTACTATCTGCTCATCATGGATGACCAGAAACTCTTGGATATGGAGGATTTCAAAGAGCAAGTAGGAGCCAATCGGATCCGCATGGCTTCAATTGAATCTCTGGCAGAAAAAATGCAATTACCAGCTGGGACAGTATCTCCTTTTGGCTTGTTAAACAATGAAGAAAAGGATATTCTCGTCTATTTTGATCAGGACATTGTGTCAGAGGAAATCATGACCTTCCATCCTAACACGAATGAAAAGACGATCTTTATCAAAACCCAAGACCTATTCCGCTTTTTAGAATCCATTGATTTTAAATATGAAATACTAAACTTGCCATAGTGGCATCAAAAAGGAGAAATCATGAAAGAAATTCCATTTAATGACTTTTTAACAAAGTACCAAGCAGGAGAAATTAACGTCGTCGATGTTCGCGAGCAAGAGGAGTACGATGCTCTTCATCTGGACGAAGTGACCTTACTTCCCTTATCAGTATTGGCAGAACGCTTTTCAGAGCTGAAAAAAGACCAAGCCTATTATGTCATCTGCAAGTCTGGTCGGCGATCAGCCCGTGCTTGCCAATTTTTGGAAGAAGCGGGCTATGATGTAACCAACGTCCAAGGAGGCATGGATGCATTTGAGTAGTTGGGATGGCCCAGCTTGTGAATTCCGGTAGAACATTGAATTCTAGTGGAAATTTTTATATAATATATCTGTATTTTGTTTTATAAGGAGATTATTTTATGATCAAACAGGATTGGCTTGATTACTTTGAAGCTGTGAACGGTCGTTCAGCAACTGAAGCAGAGATCGCTCAAGCGTTGGCTGCAGGTGAGTTCCAAGAAGAACAGGTAGCCCAAGAAGCTTCACAATTTGTAGGGGCTCCAGTAGCTCCAGACCAAGTAAACGCTGGATTTGTTGCTGCTCCAGCAGCACCTGAAGAAGTGACTTCTCAATTTGCTGCTGCGCCAGAAGCGCCAGCTCAAGAAGCACCACAATTCGCTGCTGCTCCAGAAGCGCCAGTTCAAGAAGCACCACAATTCGCTGCTGCCCCAGAAGCGCCAGTGCAAGAGGCACCACAATTTGCTACTGTGCCAGAAGCGCCAGTGCAAGAGGCACCACAATTTGCTACTGTGCCAGAAGCGCCAGTGCAAGAGGCACCACAATTTGCTACTGCGCCAGAAGCGCCAGTGCAAGAGGCACCACAATTTGCTACTGCACCAGAAGCACCAGTACAAGAGGCACCACAGTTTAATACTGCGCCAGAAGCACCAGCATTTGGCGCTCAACCAAATAGCTTCCAACAAGCGCCTCAACAACAGCCACAACCAGGATTTGGTCAACCAGCCCCAGGTCAAGGCTTCCAGCAAGCACCTTATCCAGGACAACCTCAACCAGGTCAAGCCTATTATGCACAACCTGCTCAACCAAATGCCTTTGGTCAAGCAATGAAAGGATTCTGGTCATGGTTTGTTTCTGCTTTGGTTCGACCAACAGTAGAAAATCAACCAAGAGTATTGAATGGTATTCTTCATTATGTCTTAACTGCATTTATCCTTAGCCTCTCACTTTTCTTCGTGGCGAGTGCCTTCCCTTACGCTGAAGTAGGATTTACGGCTTACCTATTGATTGTCATTGTAACTTTCTTTACAATTTACGCCACTCAATTAACTGGTTTCTTGGTTCGTCACCTTGTCTTGCAAGATAAAGAATACACCTACAAACGTTCATTCGATGAGTTTGCTCGCTTGTCTATCTATGCCTTGCCAGCATCCCTCATTGTCTTAATTTTTTCTCTAGTTAAGTACTTTGAAGGATTTAGCTTCCTTCGATCGTTAATCTTCGTTCTCTATTTCTTAGGCTTGCTATACACTGTTTACCAAGGTTTGAACAGAACAAAAATCAAGGCTGACAAATTCTTGTTGCTCCTTGCTTCAACAGCGGTCATTCTAGTCATCTTCACAATTGTTGGCATCGTTGACAGACGCATTTTAGAACAAGTATCCGTCTATATCGCTTCCTTCTTTTAATCGGGTAGGAACCTTGTCATAAAATTCTTGTTCATATAGATATCGGATAAAAAATATTTTAGGTTTTAGGAGAACATACCGATGAACAAAAAATGGGTAGAATTATTTGAAAAAGTGATCGGTCGCAAACCTACTCCTGAAGAATTCATTGCCGGAAGAGATTCCGGCTTTGATTTTAAGGCAATCAAATCAATTGCTGGAGTAGCGATCGATCAAGTGGCATCAGAAGTTCCAGTGCAAGGAGAGCAGGAGCCAGTAGAAGAGCTTGTAAATCCACTCCAACAGGCCTGGGAAGAACGTTTCTTCGCCCTTTATGGACGTGCGCCACTTCCAGAAGAGATCGAATCAGCACGTAGTCAGAACTTTGAAATTGTGGAAGGACCTGCTCCAACTATTCATTTGGATGAGACCAATCAAACAACACAGGTCTTCGCACCAGTAGAGAGTCCATCAGAGGCCTCAGAAAGCCTGTCCCAGCCAGTTGAAGCCGTAGCGGTAGCAGAAGCACTAGAACAAGAAGAAGCTGTCAAGAAAGGCAAGAAAAAGAAAGAAAAGAAAGTCAAAAAAGAGAAAAAGGGCAAGAAAAAGAAAGTCTTCTTCTTCAGTATTTTAACTTTGTTGGTCTTGACCTTGTCTGGTCTAGGCTATTACTTCTCATCAACGACAGGCCCACAGGTGACAGTGGACAAATTGGTCACAGCCATTGAACAAAAGGATTACCGGGAAGTGGCTAGCATCCTTTCAAATGATAAGGATAAGTGGACCAAAGAAGAAGCTCAGGGCTTGCTAGACTATATGACTGCTCAGAAGATTGATGTCATTTACGAATTAGATCATATCGCTCAGTCTTCCAAAACAGGGATCGTCAAGGACAAAAACCAGAATCTACTGATTGGAATCGAGAAGGCGGATAAGAAATTCGGTATCTTCCAAGAATATCGCATCGAGACCTATCCACTTGAAGTCACAGCGACTACGAATCTGGATGATGCCAAGCTTAAGACCAGTGAAAAAGAGTCGACTGTGCTCAAGAAAAACCAAACGACCAAGCTTGGAAAGGTTCACTTTGCACCACGAGATATGCAACTAGACGGTAAGACCGAAGTTGGAAAGATCTCTAGTGAGGTCAAGCTAGATCCAGCTCAAGCTTCGAAAAATAAGCTGGACTTGACCTTCAATTCTGAGAAACGTCTTCTTGAAATTGAATTTCCAGAGGAAGTCAGCAATCCAACGGATATCAAGGTGGCCGTGAATGGCAAGGAAGTCGGCACAAGTACCCTATTTGAAGTCGATGTCGTAGCCCATCAAGAAATCGAGGTCCATGCAGTCTTTAGTGTCAACAATGAGAGCTATACAACTGAAAAGGCCAAGGTTACGATCGGTGAAACTCCGGATGATGATGAAGTCATCACTTTGAAGCTTTCTAAGGATGTAGCCAAACGATTGAAAGATGCAGAATCAGCTCGTAAAACCAAGGAAGAAGAAGCCAAGAAGGCAGAAGAGAAGAAAACTGCTATCACCTCCTTCCTCCAAGACTACCGGACAGAAATCTTCTCATCTGTCTTAAGTAGATCCAACACCTACTCCAAGTACTATGACACTTCAAGTGATGCCTATAAGGAAATGGTGGAGTGGACAACAGGTGGCGGAGTCAAGAAGGCTGAAATCGACTACTATACACCAGGTGTTTTCAACGTTCTCAGCGTTAACGAAGAGAATGGAATGGTGATCGTGAAAACCCATGAAGAATATACTGTGCACTATGTGACCAGCCGAAAAGATAGCCAGAGTAGCAAGGACAAGACCTACACCCTGAAACCTGTAGGGGATACTTACGTGATTACGGCTATTGCGGTCACGGCTGGTAATTAGGAGGTTTATGATGAAATTAAGCATGACAAAGTGGACGCTTGCTGGCCTTGTTCTGTTGAGCCTAGGTGCCTGTGGCCAACAGAAGGAGTCAAAGAGCTCATCTCAAAAAGAGCCTGCTTCCAGTAAGCAAGTAGCTCAGTCGTCAGCCAGTAAAGAAACCAGTGCTTCCCAAGCAACTTCATCTGATGATAGCGACAAGTCAACGAAGAAGGCAGGCAAAGTAACGGTGGACCAAGGTGTTTCCTTTAATGGCTCTTATTACAGTGTCCAAGGAAAGTCTGGAGATATCGTCATCGCCAACAAGCACTACCCCTTAGCTGCAGACTACAATCCAGGTGAGGATCCAACAGCTGTTGAGGCTTTGCACGAGTTGATCGCGGCCATGCAGGCAGAAGGCTATGCTATCAGCGATCAGTACAGTGGTTTCCGCAGTTATGAGACCCAAGTAGATCTCTACCAAAGCTATGTCAATCAAGACGGTGCCGCTGCAGCAGATCGCTACTCAGCTCGTCCTGGCTATAGCGAGCACCAGACAGGTCTAGCATTTGACCTCATCGATACCAGTGGCAATCTCGTTCAAGAAGCAGGCGCAAGCAAATGGTTGCTCAAGAACGCTGCCAAGTATGGCTTTATCGTCCGTTATCAAGAAGGAAAAGAAGCGAGCACGGGCTACATGCCGGAAAGCTGGCACCTTCGCTATATCGGAGAAGATGCAAAAGATGTCGCAGCATCAGGAAAAAGCCTAGAAGAATACTTCAACTTTACCGGTGGCGACTACGAATAACAAGAAAGAGGCTGGGACAAAATTCCTAGCCTCTTTCTATGTTTATTTGGATTGTCGAGCAAGACGCAGTGGTTGAGTGGGCTCTACTACGCTGATTTCATCAGCTTTTACAGCCCTACTCAACTGTGCGGAGTTGGGACGACGAAATCGAATTCTAACGAATTACCGATTTCTGTCCCACTCTCATTTTTGTGCGGAGAAGGACAAGAAAAAACCACTGCCAAGTGGAAGTGGTTTTAATTGGTTTCTTATTTGAGACCGTATTTTTTGTTGAAACGATCCACACGTCCATCTGCTTGAGTGAACTTTTGACGTCCAGTGTAGAATGGGTGTGAGTCTGATGAAATTTCAACACGGATCAATGGGTAAGTTTCACCTTCGAATTCAACAGTCTCGTTAGAGTACTTAGTTGAACCACTAAGGAACTTATAACCAGTAGTAGTGTCCATGAAGACAACAGGGCGATATTCTGGATGGATATCTTTTTTCATTTTGCAATAATTCCTTTCTGCCATGGTCTCTTTCCGAGCCATAGATTGTTACTAAGTTAGTTTATCAAAAACAAAAGAGTTTGGCAAGGATTTTTACCAAATTTTTCGCATTTTATAAAGAAAAAAGTGGGAGAAGCCTATCCTGTTAGGTAAGCTTTTCCCACTCTGTCTAACAATCCTAGAAAGGAATAGTTAGCCCTGTAAGATCAACAGAAATCTTTTATTCTTGACCAGGTTCAGTAGTTGGCTGTTCTGGTTGTTGAGGTTGCTGTTGCTCTTGTGGTTGCCAAGCTTGTTGGAAACCTTGTTGAGGCTGTTGAGGCGCTTGTTGGAAACCTTGTTGAGGCTGTTGAGGCGCTTGTTGGAAACCTTGCTGAGGCTGTTGAGGCGCTTGTTGGAAACCTTGTCCTGGAGCAGGTTGACCAAACCCTTGTTGCGGTTGTTGCCATTGTTGTTGATTAGGTTGACCAAACCCTTGTTGAGGTGCTTGTTGGAACCCTTGTCCTGGAGCAGGCTGACCAAATCCTTGTTGCGGTTGTTGCCATTGTTGTTGACCAGGTTGACCAAACCCTTGTTGAGGTGCTTGTTGGAACCCTTGTCCTGGAGCAGGCTGACCAAACCCTTGTTGAGGCGCTTGTTGGAAGCCTTGTCCTGGGGCAGGCTGACCAAATCCTTGTTGAGGCGCTTGTTGGAATCCTTGTCCTGGGGCAGGCTGACCAAACCCTTGTTGCGGTTGTTGCCATTGTTGTTGTCCAGGTTGACCCGGTTGTTGTGGTGATTGGACAGATGATGCAACAGACTGTGCGAATCCTCTACTTGTTGAGGCAAGTTCTTGGAATGTCCCTTTAGTGATTTTACCACCAGACATGGCAAGAAGTCCTGTGATCACAAGAGCAATACTTGCAATGACTGCAATAATCAAACCAAAACCAATAGAAAAGCCATCACCGAATTCAGATGAAGCACCCAAGACTCTAAACATAGTGATGATCGTAATTAAGCTTTCAAGAATACCGATAGCAATGACACCAATGGAAAAATTTTTGTTCATTGGTGGAGCAATGTTTGGAAGGCAAGCTAGAACGATGGCACCAATAGCTAGGACAACGATGACCCATCCAAATTCACCTCGAATTCCACTGAAAGAATAACTTCCGTAGGATCCACCATTGAATGTACTCCATGGCAAAAAGGTAGAAATGGCAGTAAGAGCTGCTGCGACGATGATAAAAATACGATGTTTATGCATAAAACGTCTCCTTTTTTGTGATTATTATAGCATAAATAAGCTCAAACTGGAATGGAAATTTAAGAAATTGTTCACATTTTTCTAAATTTTATTAAAATTCATTCGTATTTTGTTTAAAATAAAAAAAGGCCAATCGTCTCCACTAGAAACGACTGACCTGCTTGCTTGATTTTCATTATCTATTTGGACTTGGCAACTTCTTGTAGTTCCCGATAGATTTGCTCGTTCTCTTCTAAGGAATAAGAATTGGCTCCACTGGCGAGGGGGTGGCCTCCACCATCGTGGCGTTTGGCAATCTCGTTGATTACCAGAGCCTTACTTCTCATACGGACGCGGTAGTGGCCATCTGCTTGCTCGACAAAGATAGCCCAGACGCTGACGTCTTCGATCCGACCAGGTGCTGAGACGATCGCAGCAGTCTCAGCATCTGTGATTTGGTAGTGTTTGAGGAGCTCTTGGGTCAGGGTCACGCGACTAGCTCCATTTTCATCGATTTCAAGATGATCATAGACATAGCCTTGAAGCTTGGCGATCTTAGAACTCATGCTGTCCATCTGACGAGAAAGACCTGCAAAGTCAAAGTCAAAGCTACGAAGGTGGGCAACCATCTCGAAAGTCCGGCTGGTCGTCGAAGGATAGAGGAAGCGTCCAGTGTCTCCGACAATACCAGCATAGAGGAGACGGGCTGCTTCTGGACTGATCTCAAGCTCTTGTTCAAGAGCAAAGAGGGTGATAAGCTCACTTGTAGAGCTTGAATCTGTGTCTACCCAGAGGAGATCTCCGTAAGCATCATCGTTTGGATGGTGGTCGATTTTGATCAGAAAATCGCCGCTTGTGTAGCGTTTGTCATCGATGCGAGGGGTGTTAGCAGTATCGCAGACAATGACCAAGGCACCCGCATAGTCCTCATCTGTTACAGTATCCATGCTAGCCATCCAAGCAAGAGTCGGCTCGTTAAAGCCGGTAGCTAGGACTCTTTTGTCTGGGAAGTTGGTCTGGATAATTTCCTTCAGACCGACCTGGCTTCCAATCGCGTCAGGATCCGGATTCATATGACGGTGAAGGATAATGGTATCGTAGTGGTTGATTTTCTCTAAAATGTCCTGTGTGATCTGCATATAGTACCTCATTTAATTCTCTTTCAATTTTAGCATAAGGAGGGCATTTGGAAAAGAAAAAGGTTGTCTAGCCTCAGGTGGACAATTTCCGAACAATGCCAGGCTCCCAGTACTTCCCTATGCAAAATGCGCGCGAAAGTGGTATAATGTCATAAGATTATTATTTGGAGGGAATTATGACATTAGCAAAGATTGTTTTTGCAAGTATGACAGGAAATACAGAAGAGATTGCTGATATCGTAGCAGATAAGTTTCGTGATCTTGGTGTCGAAGTAGAAGTCGACGAATGTACAACAGTAGACGCAGAGGACTTTCTTGAAGCTGATATTGCAGTCGTAGCGACCTATACCTACGGTGATGGTGAGCTTCCTGACGAAATCGTAGACTTTTATGAAGACTTAGCTGGTCTTGACTTGAATGGTAAGATCTACGGTGTTGTTGGATCCGGTGATACCTTCTACGACGAGTTCTGTAAGGCAGTCGATGACTTTGATCGTGTCTTTGCAGCGACTGGTGCGGTTAAAGGTTCTGAGTGCGTCAAGGTAGACTTGTCAGCTGAAGATGAAGATATTGAAAAATTAGAAGCTTTTGCAGAAGAAGTCGTAGCAAAAGTAGGCTAATCCATAGCTAAGAAAGGTGTTTGCATGTGGCAAGCACTTTTTTTATGGATGAAAACCTTCAATAGCTGGATAGGGCTAGTAAGATTGCGCGATTTTTGATAAAATGGGTAGCAAAAAGTAAGGAGGCCAGTGTATGGAACTAGAGAAGATTCGCCAAGAGATTGACAGCATTGATAAAGAATTGGTCCGTCTGTTAGAACGCCGGATGCACTGTGTGGAAGATGTCATTCGCTACAAAGAAACCCATCAAAATCCTGTCTTGGACCGGGCTAGAGAAGAAGAGGTCTTAGCCAATGTAGCCAGCTTGGTCCAGGAAAAACGCTATGAAGAGACCATCCTTGCCACTTATCGGGATTTGATGAAGCGCTCCAGAGGCTACCAGGCCGATCAGTTAGATGCGGATTAGGGTGCTGATATGACGATCTTTAAAAGAACCTTAGTGTATACCCTAGATGCCCTCATAATCGGGGTGATCGTTGGGGTGATTGATACCCTCTTTGGCCGTGTTTTGATCGGGATTGGTGAAGTTCGTACAGACTATCTCCTTTATCTCTTGCCCTTTCTAGCTCTAGCAGGTATCTTGATTACCTATCTCAATCGCACCTATGGGGGCAAGAGTCAAAAAGGGATGGAGCTGCTCTTTGAAGTGGGAGAGGGAAAGGAGAAAGACATTCCCAAGCGGTTAATCCCTTTGACTATTCTTTCAACCTGGATGACGCATCTCTTTGGTGGATCCGCTGGTCGCGAAGGAGTGGCGGTCCAGCTCGGTGGGACAGTGGCCCATGCTCTACGAAGAGAGGGACTTGGCTCAGACGCTTCACGGGTCTATTTGGTCACTGGGATGGCAGCTGGCTTCGGTGGCCTCTTTCAGACGCCTCTAGCTGCCATCTTCTTTGCTATGGAGGTCCTAGTAGTTGGGAGACTGGAGTGGCGGGCTCTCTATCCTGCCACCATTGCAGCCTTTGTCGCTAGTTGGACCTCTCACACCTTGGGGCTAGAGAAGTTCACCCAGGTCATTTCAGACAAGCTCTCCCTATCGCCTCACGTACTCTTGCAGTTGCTGGTCTTAGGAGTGATCTTTGGTCTGACAGGTAAGCTCTTTGCCTACCTTTTGGGGCGGTTAAAAACTAGCTTTGCCAAGACCTTTGCCAATCCCTATGTGCGGATTGGAGTGGTCGGTCTCGGTCTAAGTGTCCTCTTGTATCTGATTGGGACAGGTCGCTACACAGGACTGGGGACCAACCTGATCTCCCAAAGTTTTGCGGGAACTGATGGCAAGAGCTTTATCACTGGAGCAGACTGGATCCTCAAGCTCCTCTTTACGGTAACGACCATTGCTGCAGGCTATAAGGGAGGAGAAGTGACCCCGCTCTTTTCTATTGGGGCAAGTCTAGGTGTCTGGCTAGCTCCTTTCTTTGGACTTCCGGTTTATCTGGTAGCGGCCTTGGGCTATGCGGCAGTCTTCGCCGGGGCAACCTCAACGACCATTGGCCCCATCTTGATCGGATGTGAGGTCTTTGGTTTCCAGCATTGGCCAGCCTTTCTCTTGGTCTGTCTGGTCGCTACGCGTCTCTTTCCAGCCTTGTCTATCTATGGTGGACAAAAAGTTGAGAAAAAGTTGCAATAATCCTTTACAAACGGATATTCTTTTGGTATTATAAACTTTGTGCGTAATGGAAGCACAAAAATACAGTTTATCCGCTGGGGGAGTAGCCCTCAAGATTGACGAAGATAGGAGAATAAAATGAATCCATTAATCCAAAGCTTGACTGAAGGTCAACTTCGTACTGATATCCCTGCATTCCGTCCTGGTGACACTGTTCGTGTACACGCGAAAGTTGTCGAAGGATCTCGTGAACGTATCCAGATCTTTGAAGGCGTTGTTATCGCTCGTAAAGGTCAAGGACACACTGAAATGTACACTGTTCGTAAAATCTCTAACGGTGTCGGTGTTGAACGTACATTCCCAGTACACACTCCACGTGTAGAAAAGATTGAAGTTGTACGTTACGGTAAAGTACGTCGTGCGAAATTGTACTACCTTCGTGCATTGCAAGGTAAAGCAGCTCGTATTAAAGAAATCCGTCGTTAAGACGAATAAGGAGGCGGGAGTGATCTCGCTTCTTTTTTTTATAGGTCCCCTTAGTTCAATGGATATAACAACTCCCTCCTAAGGAGTAGTTGCTGGTTCGATTCCGGCAGGGGACAGAAATAGAAAAGAGAACACTGAAGATTCAGTGTTTTTTTGTTGGTTTATGGAAGGATGGATCATGGGGAAAGTGCTTGTATGGTATAATAGTGGAAAATGAGAACATTGATTTTTAAGGTAGTCCTATCATTTTGGAATACCAAATTAAAAGATTATGAGTGCTCTACAAGTTTAGTCTGAAAGGGATAAAGAAAAGGGAGTAGAATGAAAATTTCTGGTACAAGGTCTATCATCACATTTGACTATGAAAATGGCTATGTTTTAAAAGCAGAGGGAGAGTTGTTGATTGATGGTAGCTTTATTGTATATAGGTCAAGCATACAGAATTGGGAGCCACCTTACAACCACATTCCTATCACACAGAACGAGATAGATAAACTTGTCGAGGAAGTGAACTCCATGATGACTGAGCAGACAATACAGATCGAATTTATCTGAGTTAGAGTAGGAGAAGGATGATGAAAATTGATTACAGTGAATGGATGGTTATATGGGGATGGGATGGTTGTGTAATAAAGATAGAACTATCAGATATCATTCATGCGGAATATAATAAAGATGAGAACATTGTTATCGTCTATAGTGGAGAAAACTTTGTAAGCAAAATCATTTTCTACTTTAGTTTAGAAGGAAAATTGATAGGGCAACAAAATCTGATAGAAGGAACCCTAGATTGGAATCATAATGGTCAACACCAGATTGGTTTCCCTCATTTACATCATCTTCGCTTTAGCCCTAAATATCAGCGTATCTTCAGCATATTTTGCTTATCAAGTGACTTTGGACTTCCGTCAGAACTAGAGATTTATAATTTAGAAGGTGAGAGAATCGACCAAATTGAATCTCCTATAGGATATACAATGATGTATATTTCTGAGATAAGTAAAGAGAAACTGAGAATTGTCTGTGAGGCTCTTAAAGAGGATTGTTTTGATAAATTTGGTCGAAGGGATTTCTATTTTGATGTGGAGTTAGAAAATAGAAAATGGGTAAAAGATGGCATTGCCTATTGAGGAAGAGAAAAAGAAGCCTGATTTAATGATATTCTGGTTGAGAGAATAACTTGCACTAGGAGAATACAAATGAAACCAACCAACCTAGAATGGGAAGATGTTACCAAGTTTGAAGAGGTAAAAGGTTACGGCCGGCATATCTGGAGAGATAAGGATAAATATTATTTAGTTTCAGAAGAGGGAACTGTGGCTTCTTGGTTAGTAGTCTATGAATTACCAAATGAGTTGTTTGCCTTATTAGAAAGTGGAGAGAGATCGCTACTCGAAATATCTTGGAAGATTAAAACCGATCGTTGGCCACCGACGGAAGAAGAAAAGAAAGCTAGTAAGAAACGATTCATAGAAGAGAGTCCTACATCATTAATTGATTTACCTGAAACTAGAGAGTTATTTACTCAGGAAGAGCTTGAAAGATTAATTCCGCTTGCTGAACAAAAATGGATTGACTGGAGAGGCAAACTTCCAGACGATTATGTATCACCACTTAGGTAAGGAAGGTGTAAAATGAAACCAACAAAACTACAATGGGAAGATGTTATCCAGTTTGAAGAAGTTGAAGGATATGGGAAATCTATCTGGAAAAATGAGGATAAATATTATTTAGTTTCAGAAGAGGGAACTGTGGCTTCTTGGTTAGTAGTCTATGAATTACCAAATGAGCTATTTGCCTTATTAGATAGTGGAGAGAGATCACTACTCGAAATATTTTACAAGATTGAGACCGATCGGTGGCCACCTACGGAAGAAGAGAAGAAAGCTAGTGAGAAACGATTCATAGAAGAGAGTCCTACATCATTAATTGATTTACCTGAAACTAGAGAATTATTTACTCATGAAGAGCTTGAAAGATTAATTCCACTTGCTGAGCAAATGTGGATTGATTGGAGAGGGAGACTTCCAGATGATTATGTATCGCCATTGAAATAGCTTATGGGGAAAATAGAGAGGGTTTATTTTTAAATGAATCAGATAAAGGGGAATGGATTCATTATAACTGAAGAAAATGGCAATTATACAATGTCCTGGATGACAGGAGGTTTTCAAGATAGAGAAGTTACTTATCCAGTTAGTAAAGAATTAGTGGACAAGGCTTTAAGGTCAGAACAGGATGCTTATGAGGTTGAGTTATTCTTACAAACTGGAGAATGGGTGACTAAAGAAAGTAAAGAAGTAGCCAGACAAAATTATTTTAGATCCTCACCAGTTCGTATTTTAGTAAATCCATCATCTATTAAACGGTTGTTTTCCAATCAAGAATTTGAAGAACTGTTACAAAAAGCAATTTCCTCAGAGCTCAAACCAACTGAACTTAACGCTATTGGTGTTGTTGATAGTCATTTAGAACTTCTTTTGATGGATCCAGTTGGCTGGGAGGAAGAGATAGAAGCAGTCCATTTGGAAATTATGCAGGAAAAACTAAATAACTATATCTACTTCCTCGAAAACAAGCAGTATGTGGATCGATATGGTGATAACTTTAATAAAAAATTCATCCAAATTACTTTTCAATACTCTCCATCTGATAATGGATTGGCCTTTCTCGCAGCTGTTCAGAAAGTGTTACAACCAACAAATATGAGCTTGAAGGTAGAATTGCCGGAGTAATAAAGGGAGCGGGAACGCTCTCTTTTTGTGCTATAATGGAATACGTGGAGGGATAAAATGGATAAAGAATATCTAGTTTACCAAAACAAAGTATACTCTAATTTTGTGAATTATATAAATGATTATATTCTTCTTTCAAAAGATCCGGCAATGTTGAAAGAAGGCTACGTTCCCTATAGTTGCTATGTAGATGATGCCGGAGAAGGCGTATACGGGAAGCTTGAGCCTTATAGTGAGGTTAGTCAGAGGTATTCGGTTTATGATCGTGTTTTGTATAAAGGTCAGGAATTTGAAATGGCTGGTCACAAGCGTGGAGATGATGATTTTACAGCACCCGATTCTTATGTGCGAATATTAGTTTCTGATAAAGAATTTTTAAATGAAAACAATATAGCAGATGGTGCGGAATTGATGGATGATAAGTATGGTCTTATCACGTATGCATCAGGAAAAATCCCTGTCAGCGAAGTAACCATTTTACGTCGTAGAAAGGATTTGCCAGTAGACCGAAGGAGAAAAATATGAAATCATTTTCTATTTAACCTAGTATCGGTAAGGCTGTTTCTGGAGTTGGTTTTTGTACTCTCAAGATTTAAGTAACTGTACAACTGAATGCGAGGGAATGGAAGTTGACGAGGTGAGTGAGTTTTAGAGCTGTGTTGTTTCGAATAGTTCTAAAACGTATTTTTTGTATGATATAAAATAAAGGGCTTTCTATGGAAAATGATGCATTTTTTGATTATTATTTAAAATCACTTAAGTTTTATTTTGGTGATAGGTGTAAGGATTTTGGATTTATAAAGTTTTTTAAAGATAAAAATAATTGTTTTATTACTATAGAGGATTATGTTTTGGAATCATTTGTAGTATTGTCAAATTTTTTGAGTACGGATAGGATTGTGTTTTCTTGTGGAATTATTTATAGTAAGGGGGTAGTTACTGGAGTAGAAGTATGTATGAATGTATTAGAGTTAGAAAGATTAAATAATTTGTACAAGATATAGTTTTGATGAATATTAAAAAACATAAGGGAAACTGTCTATGTGGGATGTGTGGAGTTGATAGTATCAATGTTCCCTAGTTCTAGAGCTCTGTTGTTTCGGATGGTCACAAAATGCCTTCAATAATTTGCAGTACTCAGCAGTCTCTATTCCCCGTAGCCATTTATTGTTTTTTTAAGCTTTTATTGTTACAATATCCATATAGACAAAAAGACTGGATTTCCAGCCTTTTTAATTGTTTTAAAGAAAGGTTTTTTATGAAACGCAAATCGATTTTGTTTCTATTTTTATTCTTGCTCTCGATTGGTCTGGCTTATGAGACGCAGTCTATCACAGCTGGGTGGATGACAGGCAGCCAGTATGGAATCATTGGTATCTCTGTCCTCTTGCTCCTAGTTTATGCGATTCCTGCTGTTTGGGCTCTCTTTCATTTCTCCAAGAAGTGGAAGTTGTCTTGGATTCCGGTTCTCTTTTCACTTCTAGGTGGGGGCTTTATCGCAGGTTGGTTATCTAGTTTTGCCAATACCTATTTCCATGAGATGATTCAAGCGATAGCACCTAATAGCGACTTTTGGAACCAGTATGAGAGTGCCATCGCAGGACCACTCTTTGAGGAACCCTTCAAGTTGATTCCGATCTTCTTTGTCCTCTACTTGTTCAATGTACGTCGGATCAAATCTATCTTCCTTTTAGCGATTGCATCTGGTCTTGGTTTCCAGATTGTGGAGGACTTTGCCTATATCCGTCAAGACATGCCAGAAGGCTTCTCATACGCAGTATCTGGTATCCTAGGTCGGATCATGAATGGGGTCGTATCACACTGGGTCTACACAGCCCTCTTCATGGTGGGTCTCTACTTGATCGTTCAAGCTACAAAAGGTCGCAAGGAGTTGATGCTGACGGGTTGGTTCTATTTTGTATCTGGTTTTGGCCTTCACTTTGTCGGCAATTCACCATTTGGCCAAATCGAGACAGAACTCCCTCTCGCTATTCCATTCTTAACAGCAGTAGGACTCTTCTTGGTCTACCAAGCCTACCTCACTGTCCAAAGTATGGACCAAGGAAATTAAGAATAGAAAAATCGTATGTTTGCAACATACGATTTTTTTGAATCTTATTTTCCAAGACAGAACTGGCTGAAGAGTTGGGTGATGAGCTCGTCTGGAGCAGCGTCTCCTGTGATCTCTCCAAGGATTTCCCAAGTACGGGTCAGGTCGACTTGGAGCAGGTCCACTGGCATGCCCATAGCCAGGCCTTCGTTGACGGCTTGGAGGCTTTCAACGGCTTTCTCAATGAGAGAGATATGGCGGGCATTGGACAGGTATGTAGCATCTTGCTCGACCAGGCCAGCATTTTCAAAGAAGAGGGCATTGATCCGGTCTTCGATCTGGTTGATATTTTGGTTTTTCAGGACGGAAATTTTGATATGATCAGCAGGAATCTCGTCCAACTCGATTTGTTGCGGGAGGTCGACCTTGTTGAGGAGGATGATGCGGTTGCTATCTTGGGAGATTTCCAGCAACTGGCGATCCTGATCGGTCAAGGGTTCACTGGCGTTGAGGACCAGAAGGACCAGGTCGGCTTCTTTAAGGGCTTTGCGAGAGCGTTCCACCCCGATGCGTTCGACAATGTCCTCTGTCTCGCGGATCCCAGCCGTATCGACCAGCTTGAGAGGAACACCGTTGATGTTGACGTATTCCTCGATGACGTCACGGGTTGTCCCTTCGATATCAGTCACGATGGCTTTTTCCTCGCGCAGGAGGTTGTTGAGAAGGCTGGACTTACCGACGTTTGGTCGGCCGATGATAGCAGTAGAGATCCCTTCACGGAGAATCTTGCCACGGCGAGCTGTCTTGAGGAGATTGGTCAAGAGGGCTTCAAACTCAGTTGTCTTCTCACGGATAATCTCAGTCGTTGCTTCCTCGACATCGTCGTACTCAGGATAGTCGATGTTGACTTCGACCTGAGCCAGAGTATTGAGGATCTCTTGGCGCGTGTTGTTGATGAGATCAGAGAGTGATCCATCTAACTGTTTGACAGCGATGTTCATAGCCTTGTCAGTCTTGGCGCGGATAATATCCATGACCGCCTCAGCCTGGGTCAAATCGACACGACCATTGAGGAAGGCCCGCTTGGTAAATTCACCTGGCTCAGCAAGACGTGCCCCTTCGCGGATCACCAATTGCAGGATTTCATTGGTCACCGCAATCCCACCGTGAGTGTTGATCTCGATGATGTCTTCGCGAGTGAAGGTCTTAGGAGAGCGCATGGCTCCGACCATGACTTCGTCGAGGATCTCATTCTTATCTGGATCCACGATATGGCCGTAGTTGAGGGTATGGCTAGCCACGCTGGTCAAGTCTTTACCCTTGAAGATCTTTTGTGCGATTTTAAAGCTGTCTGTTCCGCTCAAGCGGACGATTCCGATAGCCCCCTCACCGAGCGGAGTCGAGATAGCAGCGATAGTATCAAATTCTCTAGTAATCATGTATCTTCTCTTTTCCTGTGTATTCCCTTCTATTCTATCGTAAACTAGCAAGAGGGGCAAGATATTGCTTTTAGAAGGAGGAGTTGAAAAGGTTTTCAGTTAAGAAGTGAAATCTGTCGGCCAATATGCTATACTAAATATGAATAGAAATGGAGGTCTATGATGGTAAACCTAAAAGAACAGGTAGGCATTAAGGCGGCTGAGTTTGTTACTGACGGCATGATTGTCGGTCTTGGTACAGGGTCAACTGCTTATTATTTTGTGGCTGAATTGGGACGTCGCATCAAGGAGGAAGGCTTGCAGATTACTGCTGTAACGACTTCAAGTGTGACTTATGAGCAGGCGGAAGGTTTGGGAATTCCTCTCAAAGCCATTGACGATGTAGAAGTAGTAGACTTGACCGTAGATGGTGCGGATGAAGTAGACCCTGCTTTGAACGGGATCAAAGGTGGGGGCGGTGCCCTCTTAATGGAGAAAATCGTTGCGACCAACTCAAAAGACTGCATCTGGATTGTCGATGAGTCTAAACAAGTGGAGACGCTTGGTGCCTTTAAACTGCCGGTAGAAGTGGTTCAATACGGAGCAGAGAATCTTTTCCGTCATTTTGAAAAGAAGGGTTATTCACCAGCTTACCGTGAAAAGGACGGCCAGCGTTTTGTGACCGACCAAGGCAACTTTATCATTGATTTGGATTTGAAAGTGATCTCAGATGCTGAAGCCTTGGCAGAAGAGTTGGACCGGACTGTCGGTGTTGTCGACCATGGTCTCTTCTTAGGAATGGTTTCCAAAGTCATCGTAGGGACACCAGAAGGTCCAAAAATCATTAGCAAATCACTTTAAAAAGGGCATTTTGTCCTTTTTTCTGAGGATATGAAACTTATTTATAAAATTTTATATGAAAGCGTTACATTTTCAAAAATTTGTGTTATACTGTATTCAGTTTAAATTATAAAGGAGACATTCAAAATGCCAAAATTTAATCGTATGCATTTAGTTGTATTGGATTCAGTAGGGATCGGAGCAGCTCCAGATGCTAATAACTTTGTCAATGCCGGTGTACCTGATGGCGCATCTGACACACTTGGACACATCTCAAAAGCAGTTGGTTTGAATGTACCAAACATGGCAAAGCTAGGTCTTGGAAATATTCCGCGTGAACAACCCTTAAAGACTGTTCCAGCTGAGAGCAATCCAACTGGTTACGCAACGAAGTTAGAAGAAGTCTCTCTTGGAAAAGATACCATGACAGGTCACTGGGAAATCATGGGTCTTAATATTACAGAACCCTTTGATACTTTCTGGAATGGATTCCCAGAAGAAATTATTACAAAGATTGAAGAATTCTCAGGTCGTAAGGTCATCCGCGAAGCTAACAAACCTTATTCTGGTACAGCGGTCATCGATGACTTCGGACCACGCCAAATGGAAACCGGCGAGTTGATCATCTATACATCAGCTGACCCAGTTCTTCAAATTGCAGCCCACGAAGACATCATTCCTTTGGATGAACTCTACCGTATCTGTGAATACGCTCGTTCTATTACGTTGGAACGTCCAGCCCTTCTTGGACGGATCATTGCTCGTCCTTATGTTGGGGAACCAGGAAACTTCACTCGTACAGCCAACCGTCGTGACTTGGCCGTTTCACCATTTGCGCCAACTGTTTTGGACAAATTGAACGAAGCTGGTATCGATACTTACTCAGTTGGTAAGATCAGCGATATCTTCAACGGCGCTGGTATCAACCATGATATGGGCCACAACAAATCAAACAGCCACGGTATTGACAACTTGATCAAGGCTATGAAATCAGAAGACTTTAAACATGGCTTCTCGTTCACTAACTTGGTAGACTTCGATGCCCTTTATGGACACCGTCGTGATCCACACGGTTACCGTGATTGCTTGCATGAGTTTGACGAGCGCTTGCCAGAAATCATCGCTGCCATGAAAGAAGATGATCTCTTGATGATCACAGCTGATCATGGAAATGACCCAACTTATGCTGGTACAGACCATACGCGTGAATACATCCCATTCTTGGCTTACAGCCCATCCTTCAAAGGTAGTGGCTTGATCCCAGTTGGACACTTTGCGGATATCTCAGCGACAGTGGCGGACAACTTCGGTGTGGAGAAAGCCATGATCGGTGAAAGCTTCTTAGATAAATTGGTCTAAGATGACGCGTTTTGCCTTACTCGTAAGAGGAATCAATGTTGGCGGCAAGCATAAGGTGGTCATGGCGGATCTGCGTCAGCAATTGACCGAGCTGGGCCTCAGCCAGGTGGAAACTTACATCAACAGTGGCAATATCTTCTTTACGACGGATCTTCCGCGGACTCAATTAGTGGAGGGTCTGTCGACCTTCTTTGAGAACCATTATCCCTTTATTGAGCGTTTTTCTCTGCTGAGTCGAGAAGACTATGAAGCAGAATGTGCGAACTTACCGGAAT
Organism: Streptococcus sp. SCPM-O-B-15294 (M123); assembly: GCF_058200455.1. Lineage (NCBI taxonomy): Bacteria > Bacillati > Bacillota > Bacilli > Lactobacillales > Streptococcaceae > Streptococcus > Streptococcus sp. SCPM-O-B-15294 (M123). The sequence continues at coordinate 57,025 of NZ_JBYQGU010000003.1, forward strand.
GGTGGACAGAAGAGATGGCTCGTAAGGATGTCCTGTTTTACACCGAGGGTTTGGGTAGGGAATCCGTAGAAGAGAAGCTGCTGGCTTTAGATTTGGGAGAAGAAGTGCTCCACTTTGGCAAGGTAGCGGTTTTCTGGGGGAAATTCTCGGAAGAAAGCTATGCTAAAACGGCCTACCACAAACATCTGATGAAGATGCCTTTCTATCGCCAGATGACTATTCGCAACGCCAACACCTTTGACAAAATCGGTGCATTACTTAAGAAATAATAGGAGGAACATAATGACATTATTAGCAAAAATCAATGAAACAGCAGCATTTTTGAAGGGCAAAGGAATCGAAGCTCCTGAGTTTGGTTTGATCCTTGGATCAGGTCTTGGAGAATTGGCTGAAGAAATCGAAAATGCCGTCGTAGTAGACTACTCCGAAATTCCAAACTGGGGTCAATCAACAGTAGTCGGACATGCTGGTAAATTGGTTTATGGTGATCTAGCTGGACGTAAAGTCTTGGCCCTTCAAGGACGTTTCCACTTCTACGAAGGAAACCCACTAGAAGTGGTGACTTTCCCAGTTCGTGTCATGAAAGTTTTGGGATGTGAAGGGGTTCTTGTAACCAACGCTGCTGGAGGTATCGGCTTCGGTCCTGGTACCTTGATGGCTATTACTGACCACATCAATATGACAGGTCAAAACCCATTGATCGGTGAAAACTTGGATGACTTTGGTCCACGTTTCCCTGATATGTCCAAAGCTTACACTCCAGAATACCGCGAGACTGCTCATCGAGTAGCGGACAAATTGGGAATTAAACTGGATGATGGGGTTTATATTGGTGTGACAGGTCCTACCTATGAAACTCCAGCTGAAATCCGTGCATATAAGACTCTTGGAGCAGACGCTGTCGGTATGTCAACTGTTCCTGAAGTCATCGTTGCTGCTCACTCTGGTTTGAAAGTTCTTGGTATTTCATGCATTACTAACTTTGCGGCTGGTTTCCAAGAAGAGCTCAACCACGAAGAAGTAGTGGAAGTGACAGAACGTGTCAAAGGCGACTTCAAAGGATTGCTAAAAGCGATTCTTGCTGAATTGTAAGAACCTTGGAAAGAATTGTGAGATCTCTTCAAACAATTCCTTATAAACGAAGACTAGTCCTAGCAGCTTGTCTGCTAGGGCTTGTTTCGGGTTTAGCGGGTATCTTTCTTCATTACCTTTTAGAGTTAGTGGAAGGATTGGCTTTTGGTCGTTCAGAGCACCAGTCTAGCTTCTTGACGGATGGAGTGACGTCTTCACGGATTTGGCTCAGCCTGTTTCTTGTTGGTGCCAGCTCAGCCTTGGTCTGGTATCTCCTACAGCGAAAGGGAAACATTCTTTCTATCAAGGGCCAGATGAAGGAGGAACCTTCACGTACTCGCCTTCATTTCTTGAAGCAGATGCTCCATTCCACCTGGCAAATCATTGCCGTAGGAGCTGGTGCACCAGTAGGAAAAGAAGGAGCCCCCCGGGAGATTGGGGCCTTGTTGGCGACTCCGCTTGGACGAGCACTAGACTTATCGTTTAAGGACCGCATGTTTCTGATTGCTTGTGGGGCTGGCGCCGGCTTGGCAGCGGTCTACCAAGTACCACTAACCAGTGTCTTTTTTATCTTTGAAACCTTGGGGCTGGCATTTTCGATAAAACGCTTTGTCTTGGCCGGGATTACTACTTATGTGGCTGCTTATACAGCAGGCTGGGTCATCTCAGATCGGGCCCTCTACCAAGTGTCTGAAATAACTTGGTCACCTACTGTCTTATGGCAGATGCTTATTGGAATAGTCATCCTTACTCCAGTCGCCTGGCTCTTTTCCCGTTTCACAAAGAAGGCATCCATTTATCGAATTAAGGACAAACGAATGCTCATCACTTTGCCATTAGCATTTGTTTTCCTAGCTGGTCTAGCAAGCTTTCAGCCCCACCTGCTTGGAAATGGGCGGATGATGGCTCAGGAGATTCTCAATGGGGCCACATGGCAGACGATTCTACTCCTATTTACCCTAAAAGCTCTAGTCGTTCTGCTTACCTTTTGGGCAGGTGCCTATGGAGGGACTCTGACGCCTTCCTTTGCACTGGGAATGGCAGGAGCAGCCCTCATCTCTTTGGTACTTGGTATTGGAAATACTCCAGCTTTCTTTCTCCTAGGTTCGGTTTGCTTTTTGACAGTGACCTTAAAAGCTCCCTTATCTGCAACTGGCTTGGTCCTTGGGTTTACGGGACAAGGTTTAACAGCTCTACCCTATCTCTTGCTGACAGCTTTTCTAACTGTTGGTTTCTCCAAAGGATTGGATCATCTCATGGGGAAAAAAATCAAGGAGTCTCCAGTAGATAAGATTCAGTAGTTTTTATGTAGGGGATTTAACCTATAAGCTAGATGAAACCTATCTTCTTATGGTATAATTTAACTAAGCATATAAGGAACCAGGGTTGTTGGGGCTGGAATAAACCCCACTTTTGATGCCTGGCCTCTATGATGAATTCGGAAAGCTAGAGTTTGTGTTGCGATTTGAACATGAGCAGAAAGCTTTCTAAAAAATACACACAGAAAGGTAGAGCATGTGTTCTGATTTGAACACGAGCGGAAAGCTTTTCAAAACAAAAAATGAAAGGAAGGGTAGTTCGGGTTTGAATTGAACCTGGGCTAGAGGCTGTGTAAAAAAGATAAATCCTTCTAGATGCGTAGCATCTTTGTCGGATTTCCTATTTTTACTTTGCCTCTTTAACGCCCTTGGTATCTTAATTATGTCTATCCATATTGCTGCTAAGCAAGGTGAAATTGCTGATAAAATTCTCCTTCCTGGAGATCCTCTTCGTGCGAAATTTATTGCTGAGAATTTCCTTGAGGATGCTGTATGCTTCAACGAAGTTCGGAACATGTTTGGTTACACGGGTACTTACAAGGGTCATCGTGTGTCTGTCATGGGTACTGGAATGGGGATGCCATCCATCTCTATCTATGCGCGTGAGTTGATCGTGGACTACGGCGTGAAGAAATTGATCCGTGTGGGGACAGCTGGTTCTTTGAATGGCGATGTCCACGTCCGTGAATTGGTCTTGGCGCAAGCTGCCGCAACCAACTCAAACATCATCCGCAACGACTGGCCTCAATACGATTTCCCACAAATTGCCAGCTTTGATTTGCTAGATAAGGCCTACCACATTGCTAAAGACCTTGGCATGACCACTCACGTTGGTAATGTCTTGTCTTCTGATGTCTTCTATTCAAACTACTTTGAAAAGAACTTAGAGCTTGGTAAATGGGGCGTGAAAGCTGTGGAAATGGAAGCAGCGGCTCTTTACTATCTTGCTGCCCAACACCATGTGGATGCCCTCGCCATCATGACCATTTCTGATAGTTTGGTTAATCCAGATGAGGATACGACTGCAGAAGAACGTCAAAATACTTTCACAGACATGATGAAAGTTGGTCTAGAAACCTTGATCGCAGACTAATGGCAGAATACCTTCATGATGAGTGGCTCTACGATCTTCAGACCTACCAGTATAGTCGGGCCCTTCGCTCTGCTAAGAAGCAGAAGAGCGTGCCAGAGCTGGTCTTGACCTTATTGCAGTTAATGGCCGAGCGTCGAGAGCTCAATATCCAACCAATCATGAACCAAAAGTTGAGAACCGAGTTGCTAGATGCAACTGGTTTTCAGCTTTTTTGGCATGAGGACCCAGAAGAGGAACAGTTGGCTAACTACCTGTATGATTTAGAGGCCAAGCTCCGCAATGAGCAGATCATCGACTTTATTCGTGCGGTGAGTCCTGCCATTTACCGGATCTTTATGCGCTTGATTAAGTTGCAGATCCCTGATATTGCTGACTACATTCACAACTCCAAAGAGTCCAGCTATGACCATTGGAAGTTTGACAAGATCCGAACCTCTGACAATCCAGACTTGCAACAATTCCATAGTGAAAGTGCGGTCAATTCGTCCAGTTTGACGGAGTTGATCTTACTTTTGGATTTACCAGACTCCACCAAGGATGCGGCCAAGCAACTGCGGGAGTTGGAAAAATCTGTTCGCAATCCTCTGGCCCACTTGATCAAACCCTTTGATGAAGAGGAACTCCACCGGACGACAGGTTTCTCCTCCCAGCATTTTATGGAACTCTTGGTGAGTTTGGCTCAGGAGACGGGGATTGTTTACCAGCGAGAACCCTTTTACTTCGACCAGGCCAATGCTGTTATCGAGGCACTCTTGTAAGGAGGAAGACATGGATAAACTGGAAGAATTGCAAGAAATCATTGATCAGAGTCAACGGATCGTCTTTTTCGGTGGGGCAGGCGTCTCAACAGAGTCCAATATCCCTGATTTCCGGAGCTCTGATGGTGTCTATAGTGTCACCTTGGGGCGCCATTTTTCGGCTGAGCAACTGGTCTCTCATACCATGTTTGAGTGCTATCCAGAGGACTTTTTCGACTTCTATAAGAAATACTTGCTCTACCCAGATGCCAAACCTAATGCAGCCCATCGCTATCTGGCTTGGCTGGAAGAGACCGGTAAGCTCAAGGCAGTGGTGACGCAAAATATTGATAGTCTCCATGAAATGGCAGGGTCTAAAAAAGTCTTGAAACTCCATGGTAGTGCCGACCGTAATTACTGTACCGGTTGCCAGCGCTTTTATGATTTAGAGTCCTTTCTAGCTTTGGAAGGGCCTGTTCCACACTGTCTCGATTGTGGTAAGGTGGTCAAGCCAGATGTAACCCTCTACGAGGAACCTCTCGATATGGATGTCTTTAGCCAAGCAGCCAAAGCCATCCAAGAGGCTGATCTACTGATTATCGGTGGTACCTCCCTCGTCGTCTACCCAGCAGCCAGCCTGATCCAGTATTTCCAAGGGGAGAAGCTGGTCGTCATCAATAAGACCAGTATCCCACAGGACAAGCAAGTAGACCTGGTCATCGAAGGGAAGATTGGCCAAGTGTTTTCGAAATTAAGACAATAAAAGAACACCTGAGTGAAGTGGAAATCCACTGATTTCAGGTGTTTTTTTGATTGAATGTGCTTTCATTAGAAAGTCTATAATAATGATGGTGATTATGATATAATGAAATTAATTTCGTAGGAGGTGAGGAGTTGAAAAAGGTAAAAAAAGTGAAGCGTAAAATTCCACGTGCTATCAAAATTTTAGTTTGTTTTGCTATTGGACTTTATATTTTGCTTCGATATTATATTGCTCCTGGTTTATTTGATAGCAAAAATCAATACATCAAAGTATATAATTATCAAACTAGTTCGATAAAAGATAGACAGTCAACCATAAAGGAAATAAATCTAGAATTTATTTATTTGAAAGAGGCTGAAGTTCCTAAGGGACTAACTTGGTCAGAAATGACTTGGACAAATGCAAATCGCTATTATAAAAGTGATGTCATTTTGAATGCTAAATTGGATGATGGGACAAGTGTTTGGATTCCGCTAAAAAGATTTTATGAAACTGGTCCAGCTTTTAGCGATAAATTTTACATTGATGATAAACTTTTTCTAGACATGACCCAAAGATTTCCAGGCTTAAATAAGGCGTATATGTCTGGTTATAGGCTCGTCTTTCTCTCTGGGATGCTATACACTGGTGATACATTATACCAAATTCCAAGAGCATCTGATGTAACTCGGTTTGACCTCAAAAATCCTAGAACAGGTAAGTTACAGACCTATTATGAGTATGGAAATCCTCCAGGAAAAACAATATTTCCGATTTATTTAAAAGTTGATAGAAGAGATCAGGACAGATTGCAAGAATTTTATGATGATTATAACACCAGTAGTCTTGGTTATTGGAATAGGGGCGATAAAAAACCTAGAATAGAGCTAAGTCATGATTATACTTTTCTATATGACAAATGGTATTATTCCGATTCTTTAACCAATCTTCCTGTGAGTGTCAAACTGACGGGTTCAAAATTTAAAATCTCTGTTACCAGGACTCAATTACTGGATTATGATTATGATAATGGTAAAGTAAAAGTGAGAAAGGCGACTAAGTTATATTCAGAAGAAAATAAAGATGAATATATCAAAGAAGTTCTAGGCGATCTTGATACTTTTGTAAAATCCAATGATGACGCGTTAACAAAAAGATATAAAAATAAAAAATAAGCTATCATTTTATGAAATTTATTTCCTAGGAGGTGAGGAGTGAAAAAGAAATTACTGTTCATTATTGTGATGTTAGGACTCATTCTCCTTGCTCTTTCTCAATATCTGAAGAAGGATGTTGATCCTGGCTTGTTTGATAAGGATTATCAATATATCAAAGTCTATAACTACAAGGCAGAGAAGATAAAGCCCAAGAAGGCAAAAGTTAAAGAAATCAATCTCGAGTTTATATACGAAGACAATGCAGAAGTTCCTGAGGGGCTAGACTGGAAGGAAGATCTTCGCTCTGATCTTGGCCCTTATGACGGTGGAGATATGATTTTACACGCTGTCTTGGACGATGGTTCAAAGATCAGGATCCCGCTTCAGGAGGCGCTTCGTTTCGGTCCAACTTTCAGTCGTGATTTGGAATACAATGATAATTTGGAGAAGGAAATGGTTCCTAGATTCCCGAATATTAGCTCAGAGTACAATCGCAATCTTAGTTTTGCTTATTTTTCTGGAATGATGTATGTGGGAGACACGCTTTATCAAGCTCCAGAAACGGAAGCTGTCACGCGCTTTGATCTAAAGAATCCTACAACCGGCCACATGCAAACCTACTACGAGTACGGAAATTTGCCGGAGAAAACCGATAGTCCGGTGTTTGTGAAAATTAGCAAAGACGTGACGGAAGCAGATTTGCAACCTTTTTATGATGATTATCATAAAAGTTGGAAGGGGTACTGGAACAGGGGAGTCGACCCTATTGCCAAAGAGTTGACTCATACCTATCAATATAAATTTTATTACTATAAATGGTACTATTCAGATTCCCTATCGAATCTGCCGCTGAAAATAGATCTGACAGGCTCTGAATTTAAAACAACCGTCATCCGTACACAGCTGATCAGGACCGATCGAGAAGACTTGATGAGGGTACGGACAGCCACAAAAACTTATACAGAGAAAAACAAAGAGGAATATGTGCAGGAAGTCCTCAATAAGCTGATAGATTTCAGCACGATTAATGATTTAGCAAGGCATGAAAAGCAACATAAGTAAGATTCAGGTGAAATCTATTTTGCTAGGAGAATGAATTTTTGGAGTTAGTATGAAGAAGGTAAAACATAAAAAGAATAAGATTGAGAGAAAATTTATTCATCTGGCTTTAGTTGGTTTGTTTATTGGCTATATCGGTCTTCGTTATTACATCAAGCCTGAGTGGTTTGATTCAGAACATATCTACCATAGAATAAAAAATTATAAGCTGAAAGAACTCAAAAAACAAAAAAAGATCATTCAGTCTATCAATATTGAATTTTTCTATCGGAAGGATATTTCAATCCCATGGGAAGCCAACTGGGTTGAGTCAACAAGAAAGGATTTTGATAAATACTTAACGCCCATCATGCATGTGACTTTTACCGATGATACCAAGGCAGATATACCAATTGATACTTCTTATGAAGGGCCAGCATTTAGTGATAATCTATTGGATGATAAATTGTATAATCAACTGCGGTATCGATTTCCTAAATTTGAAAGTGACGATGACACAAGCTTATTAGACTATGTTTTACTGATCTATTCAAATGACACACTTTACCAGGATACGGATCTAAAAGAGATAGTCAGTTTTCAGTTTAAAGATCCCATCATTCAGACCGATCAAACTTATTATAAATATGTCACAGAAACACAAAAAAGTATTTTTCCAGTTTACTTTATGCAACAGAAGGATGAGTATGCAACCTCAAATATGATAGAATTTTTGGAGGACGCCGAGAAAAGAGAAAATAGAAATTATGTCGATACCTGGCCAAACTATGGAAATGTTACATTGGATGCTCATATTTCAAGTTACGGTAGACGATACTATTATTCGGATGAATTCTCAAATTTACCATTAAATTTACTGCCAACAGGGAACCAGTTAAACATGACAATCACGTACAGCCTAGTTGTCTCTAAAGAAGATGATGGTGAGTACAAGCTCAAGTCCACTTCAAAAACTTACACCGAATCGAATAAAGATGAATATATTACTGAAATTTTAATACCAAATCAAAACAAGAGAGTGGGACAGAAATCGGTAATTCGTTAGAATTCGATTTCGTCGTCCCACCTCCGCACAGTTGAGTAGGGCTGTAAAAGCTGATGAAATCAGCGTAGTAGAGCCCACTCAACCACTGCGTCTTGCTCAACAATCCAAAAATAATTGAGAGGCTAGGACTTTTGTCCCAGCCTCTTGTTTTTACAGTAGGATGTTTAAGATAGGATCCGCAAAGTCATCGTCAAACAGATTGATGTTAGAAAAATTATAACTCTTCTCGATGGCTTTTGGGGCGATTCTTCCGATATTGAAAGTTTTTTTATTTTCCTTTATCGTGGCTATTTTGGGCGTTTGTTTGATCAAATCCGGTAGTTCGCTAATGATTCGTTTGTATAATTGGCGAAAATCGTGACCAACCTCTTGTTTTAATTGGCTCTCCCGCTCATTAATCCTGCGATTGAGATCCTCTATATCGGGTTCAGACCAGTTAGAAGTAACCGTAAAAGAATACCCTGTAGAAGTAGCTGTATCCATATGTACTTTATAACCAGATGAATGGGTTATAAAAGTATCTGTGTAAGCTTGTTGAATAGCTTCTAGTTCTTTTTTAGTAGGGGTGTAATAGACTTCAATAGACTTAGTCATTTCCTTTGACTTATCACTTATACTATCTTTTATATTCGTATCGTATTCACCCTTTATTTTCTTCTCTACAATTTGATAAACATCTTCTAAATTGAATGGTTTATCAGCAGTGGAAAAAGTCTCTTGAAGAACAGCTTTATCTGTATCATTTTTCTTTTGAATGTGATAAACCAATTTATAGTTGGCATGAGGTTTTCCGTAAAACCATAAGACGGTTTTGCCTTGAGAAGAAATTTCTTTTCTCTCAATCTCTACTTCCTTGTTCTGTTCATCTACAAGCCTTATTTTTTCGGTAGAGTAGTTTTCAAGATTCTTTTCTGAAATAGTCACGAAATACATCTCGTTTGATTTTTGAAAATTTGAAGTGTTTTGGTCCGTATCAAACACTCCATTGTCAACAGTTTCAACGCTGATGGAAGGACTTAAAAAGTAAATCAGTAACAACATCGAAATAAGAATGGAGAAAATCCATATCAGTCTTTTTTTAATCTTTTTGCTCATACATACTCCGGTTACAGTGTGAGTTTTTAAAAAATAGCGGTTGTTAAAAGCATCGTTTCAATGATATCAGTCAAACATAGTGCCTCTATTTTAACATAGGTGATCAATATTATCTAGATTCGTCATGGGAAGCAGATGTAAGGAAAAGTCTTATTTTTGAAAAAAGAAATGGTTGCTTTTCGATTTAAGGAATTTTTGTTTCTGAATTTACTCTACATTTTGAAAATTGTTACTGATTATGGTTTAATGAAAAGAGATACTGTTTTAATGAAATAGATTTTCCTTGGAGGTGAGTATGAAGAAGGTGAAGATTAAGAGGAAATATGTCCTTCTTACTTTAGTTAGTCTGTTTATTTGCTATATCGGTCTGCGCTATTACATCAAGCCAGAGTGGTTTGATTCAAAACATATCTATCATAAGGTATATGATTATAAGGTCAGTGACGTCAAACCTCAAAAAAAGGTCATCCAAGATATCAACATCGAATTTATCTATGATAAAGATGTTGAGAAACCTTCTGATGGTCAGTGGGAAGAGTCCACAAGAACAGATGTAAGATTATATGATAATGATTCTGTATTACATGTAACCTTTACTGATAAAAGTAAGGCAACTATTCCTATCTTTACCTCTAGAAGCGGCCCGGCTTTTAGTAAGGAAAGTATAGATTCACGACTATTAAAAAAACTATCTTATCGCTTTCCTGAATTGCAAGTGAATGAGAAAAGAAGTACGATTGAACTTGGCTCTGTCTTGATGCTCTATCAAGGCGATACCTTGTTTCAAATTCCTGAAGCAAGTACAGAGATTCAGTTTCAATTGAAGAATCCGAAGACAGGGAAATTGCAAACCTATTATCAGTATGGCGGTGCACCAGATTTTAATTATTTCCGCCCGGTATTTTTTCTACAGTATCAATCAAACTCAACAGCAGAGAATCAAGCATTCTTTGATGATTATGATCCTTCAAAAGAATTAAATTATTGGGATACACGCTATGATTTGGGTTCCAATACGCTAGATGTGAAGCAAGATTATTCTTTCTATAATTTATTTTATTCAAATCAATTCTCCAATCTTCCAGTCGGTATTAGTACAACCGGTGATACCTTTAAAACAACGATTACTGAAACATATGTTATAGAGGATGTTGATGGAGGAGATAAGGCGGTCAAAGTTGTATCAAGGTCAAAAACCTATACAGACAAGATGACCTATACCACTGAAGTTCTTGATAAAAAACTAAACAACTCCAGGTAGCCAATTGAGCTATCTGGAGTTGTTGTGCGTTTAAGGATATATTTCTTCAATTGTATTAAGAATATCTTCCAACCCAATGATCCTTAGTCTATCAGAAGTCTTGTCTAATGATGGAGAATCACGATTAAAGCTTAAGGAAGCTGTCTGCTCTTCTGTTTCTTTCCGAGGTGTCTCCTTGATCATTTCTGGCAGTTCTGAAACAACTGTTTTGAATACTTTTTTTGGATCATTCTTGAATTCTTTTTTTAGTTGGTCTTCACGATCATTTATTTTTTTGTTCAGCTCGTCCATATCTGGCGGTGACCATTTATAACGGATAAGAAAACGGAAATCAGAAGCATCAGCTTCATAGAATTCCAGAGTATAGGTCATGGATGAGTCCCAATAGGCATCAGCAATGGCCTTTTTCTCCTCATCAGTTGGAGTATAATAAGGGGAAATATTGGTCCAGTTAGAATTTAGTTTACTGTATATTTCTGTTTGGATGTTGTTTTTCAGATAGTTAGCAAGTAGATTCTCTCCTTCTTTTCGAACTTCCTTAAATTTAGTTCTATTTGAAGGTGTGGTGAAAGAGGATTCTGCTTTGGTATCTGAAAAACGATCTTCATAACTGAGTTTGTACTTGGTATTTGGTTTTCCCGCGAACCAGAGGGTGTTCTCTCCTTCTGAGTCGTTTTCAAATGTCAAAATACTTTGTTCCTTGTTATCTTGATCCAGGATTTTGACATCATCTAAAGATACGCGGTTGATGCCTTCGATACTAAATGTTAATGAATACCTATTTTCGGCTTCTTTATCTTCCTTTAATGGATACTCAGAATCAAAATAGCCATTAAAATCGGAACTCAAGGTAACTTGAGGGGGGATTTCGAATAGAGTCGGTATAGGATGAACATTAAAAAAAGCAATCAAACCAATAACAAGAGCTATACTGATAACAATAAGGGTTTTCTTTACCTTCATAGTCCCTCCTTATTTATCAAATTGGACTTCCTCAAGTAAGTATTCGATAAATTTTTCACCCATCTTAGAGAGGCTAGCTTTCTCGTGTTGGATGTAGACCAGCTCGATTGGGTCATCAATATCTAGTGGGATGGAAACGATATTGTCTCCGTTGAGGTTGCTGTTAAGGATACCGGTCGCAATGGTGTAGCCGTCCAGACCAATCAAGAGATTGAAGAGGGTGGCACGGTCACTGACAACGATGGACTTCTTGTGATGCTCTTGGGAGAGGATCTCTTCTGAGAAGTAGAAGGAGTTGTGGGTCCCTTGGTCGTAGCTGAGATAAGGGAAGTCTTCTAGATCTTCTAATTTCACCACCTCTTTGTTAGCTAGAGGGTTAGTCTTGCTGACGAAGATATGAGGTTGGGCAGTGAAGAGATGGGTTGCCTTGAGGTGGCTGTCATCCAGCATTTTGGAAAGGACATCCCGGTTATAGCCATTAAGGAAGAGGACACCGATCTCACTACGGAAGTTCTTGACGTCATCGATGATTTCCCAGGTTCTGGTCTCCCGTAGGAAGAGCTCGTATTTCTCCATATCGCTTTTCTTGAGGAGAGAGACGAAGGCTTCGACCACGAAGGCATAGTGCTGAGAGGATACGCTAAAGAGTTCTCGATTGGCCACTGGATTTTTATAGCGTTCTTCTAAGAGTTGGGTCTGCTCCACGACTTGACGGGCATAAGAAAGGAACTCCATCCCATCCTTGGTCAAAGTGATTCCTTTGGGATTACGGATGAAGATATCAATTCCCATTTCTTTTTCCAAGTCTCGCACAGCATTGGACAAACTTGGCTGGGTGATGAAGAGTTGCTTGGACGCCTCATTCATAGAGCCTGTTTCGACGATTTTGATAATGTAATGTAATTGTTGGATTCTCATGCTTATATTTTAACATACTTTTGACAGAAAATCCCAGCTAGTATCAGTCTCTAGAAGGATTTTTCCCTATAAAACAGGTTTAGAATTGAAGGATTGATTGTAGCTTGATAGAATGATGACAAAGAGTGCTTAGGAGGCCTTATGAAAAGAATTGCTCAATGGTACAAAAAATGGAATCAGGAACTGGAGACCAAATTTTTATCCAGTTTAGTAAAGATAAACTTTATGACCAATTTACTGATCTTTCTTGCTTTGTACGTCTTTCTAATTCTAGGGAGCTTGCCAGGAAATATCCAATCTTTGGGTTTCTGGAATGCTATTTTTGGAGTCGCAATATACAGTGTTACAATTCTTGTTCATGCCCTAGTAGTTAGTTATTTTGTTCCCAATATCTTTGTGATTTTGTATGTTATTTCTCGCTGGTCTACGATACAGGCCCAGACCTTGGAAAAGGAACTGGTCGGTGTCTATGAAGAGAAAGAAGAGGAAAAAATTAAACGAAGGGTCAACAATCGCAAGTACTTTGTGATACTTTGGATAGGAGTCTTTGGCTGTATTCTGGAATCCTTCGTCATCTATTTAGTAAAGGATTTGACAAATTATGATTGGACGAAACAGCTCATCAATGAGCAGAAGCATACCATGATTTGGTCGGAGGCTCTCCCGACGATTCTTACTTTGGCACTGATTTCTTTCCTAGCGCTGGTCATCTATTCTTACCGAGATGCCAATTCCTTATCTCCACTTTTAAATATCTTTTGTATAAGTGGGATATTGATGGGATTGGTATTGTTAGCGGTATTTGACATCCAGGTGCAAGTCATCGGTTGTCACACGGTCTTCTTGTTTGTTTATTCCATTAGCCTCCTGAGAACCAGGATGAAGGAGTGGGAGGGTGCTGATCCCATTAGGGCCTATGACAATCCAATTCTCCAGCGCTTTCACCTGATCCTCCACCAATCCAAACACTGGCCTTGGTTGGCAGTCGTCTTTGCCCTCCCCTTGTTAGCGGTATTGGTCATGGTCCTCATGCTCTTTGGTCAACGTCCTGATAGCTTGGTCAAGGCCTGGGCCAATACGGCAGATTGGACCTTCTCGGAAAAGATCTCTCCTCAGAATCTCATCATGGATGAGCACTATCTCTGTACAGTAGCGGCTGGTGGCCATAAAAAGGTGGTCAAGCCCCAACGGATGGGTGTTCGGCACGGTCATCCTGTTGTGGTGAATCGCCAGCTCTGTATTGCTAATGCCTTTGAGCAGGTCTTAGAAGAAAAGACGCCACGTTTCCATCGTTTCCTACGTCGTAATTATGACCGCTATGGCTACCCCTTTGCTAATCACATCAAGAAGAAATGGGCCATGGATGTCATTTACTATCTGATGAAGCCCCTGGAATGGCTCTTCTTGTTGGTTCTCTACTTGGTTGATCGCAAGCCAGAAAATCGCATCGCTCTACAGTATATCCCACCGGTACCAGAAGGGTTTTCTCCTGAGACAGATGGGAAATGAGCGGAGCCATCGAGCTTCTACTTGACAAGGGACAAGTAGAGCGATATAATGAGACAAATTTAACCTTTAAGGGGTCCAGAGAGGCCTGCAAGGAAAGACAGAAAAAAGATCAGCAGACCGAGTCTAGCTGATCATTTGTAGGACCTTGCTTTTGCGAGGTCTTTTTTGCTGGAAGAAAGAAGAGGAAACCAATGGTCAGTGATAGCTGTAAAAAACGGTTTGGAAAAATCATGATGGAAGACATGGAGTTAATCGCTCGAGAAGAGATTGCGCCACGGATTTTTTCAATGGTCTTGAAGGGGGAAATGGTGGAGCAGATGCTACCGGGGCAGTTTCTCCATATCCGTGTACCGGATGACTCTAAGCTCCTCCGTCGTCCTATTTCTATCTCTGAGTTAGATCCAGACAGCCAGACCTGTCGCCTCATCTATCGGGTAGAAGGGGGAGGGACCGCCATCTTTTCTCAATTGCCTGTCGGTAGCTTCCTCAGTGTCATGGGCCCTCAAGGAAATGGCTTTGACCTAAAAGGTCTTGGTCAAGGGGCGCGTGCCTTGATCATTGGTGGCGGGATTGGTGTTCCTCCTTTGGTCCAAGTGGCTAAACAGCTACATGAGCAAGGAGTAGAAGTCCATTCTGTCCTTGGCTTTGCCAATAAAGAAGCTGTGATCCTGGAAGAAGAATTGAAGCAGTACGGCCAAGTCACCATTACAACAGACGATGGTTCTTATGGTACCAAGGGTTATGTGTCAACAATCATTGATCAGATGGACCAGGAGTTTGACGCTATCTATTCTTGTGGGGCACCTGGCATGCTCAAATATGTCAATACGAAATTCCATGATCATCCTCGCGCCTATATTTCTATGGAATCGCGTATGGCCTGTGGGATGGGTGCCTGCTATGCATGTGTGGTGCATCTGGAAAATGAGAGCCAAGCAGCCAACAAGCGCGTGTGTGAAGACGGTCCAGTCTTTGAAACTGGTACGATTGTGATGTAGGGAGGAAAGTATGACAAGTAATCGATTAGCTGTATCCTTACCAGGATTAGACTTGAAAAACCCCATCATTCCGGCTTCCGGCTGTTTTGGCTTTGGTCAGGAATATGCCAAATACTATGATTTAGACTTATTAGGATCCATTATGATCAAGGCGACAACCGCTGAGGCTCGCTTCGGAAATCCGACACCACGTGTTGCTGAGACGCCTGCAGGCATGCTCAATGCCATTGGTCTCCAAAATCCAGGCGTAGACGTGGTCCTAGCAGAGAAACTCCCTTGGTTGGCCCAGCATTATCCAGATCTACCGATTATCGCCAATGTAGCTGGCTTCTCTAATGAAGAGTATGCCACGGTATCTGGCAAGATCTCACAAGCGCCAAATGTCAAGGCCATCGAGCTCAATATCTCTTGTCCAAACGTAGACCATGGCAACAATGGCCTCTTAATCGGGCAGGTTCCTGAATTAGCCTATGCAGCCGTGAAATCAGCTGTAGAAGCCTCCTCCGTTCCTGTCTACGTTAAGTTAACCCCTAGTGTGGCCGATATTAATCAAGTCGCCAAGGCTGCAGAAGATGCGGGAGCGAGTGGCTTGACCATGATCAATACGCTGGTCGGGATGCGCTTTGACCTCAAGACTGGCAAGCCCATCATTGCTAATGGCACCGGAGGTATGTCAGGACCAGCTATCTTCCCGGTAGCCTTGAAACTCATCCGCCAAGTAGCCCAATCTACCAAATTGCCGATTATTGGAATGGGTGGCGTTGATTCGGCAGAAGCAGCTATTGAGATGTTTATTGCGGGTGCCTCTGCGATTGGAGTTGGAACTGCTAACTTTACAGATCCATATGCTTGTCCGACCATTATCCAAGACTTACCAAAGGTCATGGATCAGTATGGAATAACTAGCTTGGAAGATTTGCGTCAGCATGTCCGAGAAAATCTATTATAAGGATTATCGAGAAAATAAAAAATGCCTGCTGGCTACAACCCCAACAGGCTACTGAGTAAGCTACAACTAAAACAACCCTTACTCAGCATACAAAAATTTTACAGGAAAATCGGATTTTCGTCAAGAATTTGACATGTTTGTGAATCTTCCCTAATCGAAAGATGAAAAAAACAGATTGAATCCGAACGTTTCATGATTATTTCTTGACTTTTCTTTCATATCGTACTACAATGTAGAAAAACCTTTAAAGTGGTCCAGAGAGGCTCCTAAGGTCTAGACGATGAATCAGGGTAGATACTACCTAATTTTCGTGTAACCTTGCCTCGGGCAAGGTTTTTTTGTGGAAAAAATGTCAGCCATAAAAAGGAGAAACCCATGCGTGAAGAACGTCCCATCATCGCCCTTGACTTTCCAGCTTTTGAAGATGTCAAAAACTTTTTAGAACATTTCCCAGAAGATGAAAAACTTTTTGTAAAAATCGGAATGGAATTTTTCTATGCAGTCGGCCCAGAAATTGTTCACTATCTGAAAGGTCGTGGCCACAGCATTTTCTTGGACCTAAAATTGCACGACATCCCAAATACGGTTAAGTCAGCCATGTCTGTCCTAGGCACATTTGGAGTGGATATGGTGACAGTTCATGCGGCCGGTGGTGTAGAGATGATGCGCGAAGCCAAAAAGGCACTTGGACCAGGAGCTAAGTTGGTGGCGGTGACTCAGTTGACTTCTACCAGCGAGGAAGACATGCGTGATTGCCAAAACATCCAAACTACTGTCCAAGAATCAGTTGTTAATTATGCCCGTAAGGCGCAAGAAGCTGGCTTGGACGGCGTTGTCTGCTCAGCCCATGAAGTAGATTTGATCAAGAAAGCTACATCAGAAGAGTTTGTCTGCGTCACCCCAGGGATCCGTCCTGCAGGAGCAGAAATTGGCGACCAAAAACGGGTCATGACCCCACAAGAAGCCCATGCCATCGGTTCAGACTACATCGTGGTTGGACGTCCGATTATCCAAGCAGAAAATCCATGGGACGCTTATCATGAGATTAAGAGACAATGGAATGCGTAAGAGCTACTAAAAGTGAAACTTTTGTAGCTCTACGGGAAGTCCTATGGGACCTTCCCTAACGCATTCACTAGATTAGCTAAGAGAAAAAAATCGTTTCTCTTAGCTAATCGTCGGAATAAACAGAGCCCGATAGCGTCTTCCCTAAACTATTCACTAGTATGAATGAAAGAAATAAAATTGTTTCTTTCATTCATACGTCGGAACACTAATTGCTACTAAAAGTGAAACTTTTGTAGCTCTACGGGAAGTCCTATGGGACCTTCCCTAACGCATTCACTAGATTAGCTAAGAGAAAATTATCGTTTCTCTTCTGAGATCGTCGGAATAATAATTGCAAGTAAAAGTAAAACTTTTTTAGTTCTACGGGAAGTCCTATGGGACCTTCCTTAACGCATTCACTAGATTAGCTAAGAGAAAAAAATCGTTTTTCTTAGCTAATCGTCGGAATAATTAAGTCCGATGGGCCTTCGCTAAACTATTCACTAACCTGTACAGTCATTTAAAAATCAATTGTTGATTTAATTCGTATTTGATTAAAATCGTAAAAAGGAGTTATCATGTCATTAGCTAAAGATATTGCCAGCCATCTTCTAAAAATTGAAGCCGTTTATTTGAAACCGGAAGAGCCTTTTACTTGGGCGTCTGGGATTAAGTCACCTATTTATACGGATAACCGCGTGACTCTCGCTTATCCTGAAACTCGTACCTTGATTGAGAATGGCTTCGTGGACAAAATCAAGGAAGCTTTCCCAGAAGTAGAAGTGATTGCAGGTACAGCAACTGCGGGGATTCCTCATGGTGCTATTATTGCGGACAAGATGAATTTGCCATTTGCCTACATCCGTAGCAAACCAAAAGACCACGGTGCTGGAAACCAAATCGAAGGCCGTGTACCACAAGGTCAAAAGATGGTCGTAGTGGAAGATTTGATTTCTACTGGTGGGTCTGTCTTAGATGCTGTCGCAGCTGCGAAGCGCGAAGGAGCAGATGTCCTTGGTGTGGTGGCTATCTTCACCTACCAATTGGAGAAAGCCGATAAGAAATTTGCGGAAGCTGGCGTTCAACTTGAAACCTTGTCAAACTACACTGAATTGATTCATTTAGCTGAAGAACAGGGTTACATTACTTCTGAAGGTTTGGAACTGTTACGCCGTTTCAAAGAAAACCAAGAAACCTGGCAAGACTAAAGAAATAATTGAGGAGGGCCAAAGCTTGGCTCTCCTTTTGTTTTTGTGATGAAAGGAAATTTCATGAAGCTTGAAAGACGGACTCGTCTAAGTTTAGAAGAAAAAAATCAGTGTGAACAGCTTGTAAGAGCCTGTCACCAAGTCGATCAAACCTATCGCTTGCCCTACTTGGATAATCTCTACAATGCTGATCCTACGATGCCAGCTTTTATCCTTGCATTGGTGGAGGGGCAGCTGGTTGGATTTTTGTCCATCTATGCGGATGAACCTAAGGAAGCAGAGATACAGCTCTTTGTGACACCTTCTTTTCGTAGACAAGGGATTGCTCGTTCCTTATGGGAAGACTTTATGGACTTGGCCAAGGACTATCAGCTAGACGATAGACTGTATGTATCAGAACTTCGCTTTTTGGACCAGCACCCAGAGTTACTTAACCATTTTCATTTAGTGGAGGCAGAGGAGGAAGACCACGAACTGTGGTTGGATGCACCTTGTCAGGTCATCGATCACGAGAGGAGAGAAGGACTGATGGTGTTGGAAGCTGAGGAGTCCATGCTCCAAGAGATCGCGCATTTTCAATCTAAGGCTTTTGAGACAGATCTTGACTATGCCCTCAAGTATGCGACCGAGTCTCTTGATGGACAGGATACCCGTCTCTTTGTCTTGCGTGACCAAGAGCAAGTGCTTGCATCTGTCACAGTTGATCTATCTCAGGGTACGACCTATTTCTTTGGATTAGCTGTTGACCCGGATCATCTTCGCAAAGGGTACGCACGATATCTCTTACGAAGTGTGATGAATCAGATGGCTACAGAAGTGGAGCAGCAATTTCAGATTGTCGTTGAAAAAGAGAATCAAGCAGCCCTGAGTCTATATCTAGGGCTTGGTTTTACCATCCAAACTGAAGTCCTCTATTTGATGGAGAGCCGATAGAATCCAGCGAAATCACTATTTTTTTGCTATAATGGAGCTATGTTAGTAAAAAGTAAAAATGTCTTATTTGGATTGCTCCATCTGGTCATGTTGCTCCTGATGGTGCACTGGTTTGTCATTAGTGTCGTCTACCTCAAAGATATTTCGGGATGGGGCCTTGTAGTTGGGGGACTTATCTTTCTCCTAGCTTATGTTGGTCGCTCTTATCTCAAAAGAGCCTTTGCCTGGTTGATGAAACACAAGACTGGATTGATGGTTGGAGCGATTCTGGTTCAGATTGTTTTTATGCTGTCTGCGGAACTCTTTATCCGTCGAGATGCTGCGGTGGTCTATACGGGAGCCTTTGGCCTTCTAAAAGAGTCCTCTATCTCTAGCTACCTGAGCCGGAATCCCAATAATCTTCCCTTGTTCTTGTACGAACGCTTTTTCTACCAAATCTTTTGTGGGGCAGGCCTCTGGGTCATGCAGATTCTCAACATAGTATTTGTGAATGCAGGAGCTATCTTCTTGTATCGTTTAGGGCTGAAACATTATGACCAAAAAGTAGCAGACTGGGTGTATACGCTCTATGTGGTCTTAATCTGTTATTCGCCTTATTTTTACTCCATGTACACGGACATTCCGCCTCTTCCTCTCATCGCCTTGCAATTAGGGCTAGCCTTGGATCTCTTAAAAGGGGGCGACAGTGGTGCACAATGGAAGACATCATTGTGGCTTGGCCTCTTATCAGGGCTTACTATGCTGATCCGTCCGACGACTATTATTGTCGTGATGGCCTTTTGGATGGTCCTCTTCTTTAAAGGGCAGTGGAAGGTCTTTGGAAAAGTCTTTTCTTTAACCCTTTTATCAACTGGTCTGGTCTTTGGAGCTCTGAATACAGCTGTCAAACACCAAACGGCTGTCCCTATTTTAAAAGGGGAAGGTCTGGCTAAAGGACCGCTCCTGTTTATTAACTTGGGCTTGACGGATATTGGGCACAACCAAGCAGATATGAAAGAAGGGCTCTTGAAATATGTCGACGAAGATAAGCGAGACGAGTACAATAATGGGATGTTTAAGAACGAATATATCATTAAAGAAATCAAACGGCGCTTGAAGGAATATGGTCCGATTGGACTCCTGGGACATCTTTATACCAAGCAATCCTTAACGGTGGCAGAAGGGACACTTGGTTGGCTCTATCGGGATGTTGAATACGAAAAGACTCCGGTCATTAATCCGCTTTACGAGCCTTATACCAAGGATTTACCAGTTGCCAAATGGATTCGTACCTACTTCTTAAGTACAGATCGTCCTCAGTATCGTTATTATGAGTTCGTCAAACAGTTGGTTTGGATTGTGATGGCAGCTGGCCTGGTCCTTGTCTATCTCAAGAAGAAGAACGATGACGAATTCCGCTTCCTATCGCTTGCTGTTTTTGGTGGTCTTCTCTTTTTGACCATCTTTGAAGGTGGCAAGACTCGTTATCTGATCCAATTTCTACCACAAATTCTCTTGTTAGCCTCTATTGGTTTGGCTGCTGGTCCAAGGAAATCTCAAGAGAACGGTTAATTATTTTATGCTGTAAGGAGAAGCGATGGAACATTCAAGATGGCACCAATTGCTTAAGGAGCAGCTTCCAGAGGGCTACTTTAAGCAAATCAATCAATTTTTAGATCAGGTCTATGCATCAGGGACCGTTTATCCGCCTCGTGAAAAGGTATTTCAGGCCTTAAAGACAACGAATCTGGAAGAAGTTAAGGTCGTGATTCTGGGGCAGGATCCCTATCACGGTCCTGGTCAAGCACAGGGGCTAAGCTTTTCTGTACCGGATGACATCCCAGCACCTCCATCCTTGCAAAACATTTTAAAGGAGTTGGTGGAAGATGTGGGGCTTAAGCCTTCCCATGACTTGACGCCTTGGGCAGAGCAAGGGGTTCTCTTACTCAATGCCTGTCTGACAGTGCCTGCTGGGCAAGCCAATGGGCATGCTGGCCTGATTTGGGAAGAGTTTACGGATGCAGTTATTCGCCTAGTCAGTCAAGAGGAGGAGCATGTCGTCTTTATTCTGTGGGGAGCCTATGCTCGGAAGAAGAAGTCTTTGATTGATGCAAGCAAACACTTGATTATAGAAAGCGCCCATCCCAGTCCCTTATCGGCCTATCGCGGTTTCTTTGGCTCCCGTCCTTTTTCAAGGACCAACGCTTATTTAACGGAGATGGGTCGCGAGCCGATTGATTGGTTGCGAAGTTAGGAAAATAGAAAGAAGAAATAATGCCACAGTTAGCTACAATTTGCTATATCGATAATGGAGAAGCATTTTTGATGCTTCATCGCAATAAAAAGCCCAATGATGTCCATGAAGGCAAATGGATCGGTGTTGGTGGAAAATTGGAACGCGGGGAGACTCCTCAAGAGTGTGCTGCTAGAGAAATCCTTGAAGAAACGGGTCTAGTTGCTAAGCCAGTTCTAAAAGGAATTATCACCTTCCCTGAATTTACTCCCGATCTAGACTGGTACACCTATGTCTTCAAGGTGACTGAGTTTGAAGGGGAACTCATCGAGTGTAACGAGGGGACACTGGAGTGGGTGCCTTATGATCAAGTCTTAAGTAAGCCAACTTGGGAGGGGGACCACACCTTTGTCGAGTGGCTCTTGGAGGATAAACCCTTCTTTTCAGCTATGTTCCGCTATGATGGGGATCGCTTGCTAGAGACCCATGTTGATTTCTATGAATAAAGGAGTAGAAGATGTTAGTCATTAAAAATGGTCGGGTAATGGATCCAAAAACTGGTTTGGACCAAGTATGTGATCTCTTAGTAGATCAGGGGAAAATTGTGGAAATAGGTCCATCTCTTTCTTATGAGGGAGCCCAAGTTATCGATGCGAGTGGCAAAGTGGTAGCGCCAGGTTTGGTGGACATTCACGTTCACTTCCGGGAACCAGGTCAGACCCACAAGGAAGATATTCACACTGGAGCTCTGGCAGCTGCTGCAGGTGGTTTTACCACAGTCGTCATGATGGCCAATACCACTCCAACCATCTCGGATGTCGAGACCTTAAAAGAAGTCTTGGATTCTGCTGCTAAGGAAGCCATCCATGTCAAGACCGTTGCGACGGTTACCAAGAACTTTGATGGCCAACATCTCACCGACTTTGAAGGTTTGTTACAAGCTGGAGCTGTTGGTTTCTCAGATGATGGGATCCCGTTGCAAAGTACCAAGGTAGTCCGTCAGGCCTTGGAAGAAGCCAAACGTCTGGGGACCTTCATTAGTCTCCACGAAGAAGATCCAGAGTTGAACGGCATTCTGGGACTCAATGAGCACATTGCCCGGGAGCATTTCAAGGTTTGCGGAGCCACTGGTGTGGCAGAATACTCGATGGCGGCGCGTGATGCTATGATTGCTCACGCGACAGGTGGCCACCTCCACATCCAACACCTCTCTAAAGCTGAGAGTGTCAAGGTGGTCGAGTTTGCCCAAGCGATTGGCGCTCCTGTTACAGCAGAAGTAGCTCCTCAGCATTTCTCTAAGACTGAAGACCTCTTGCTGTCTAAGGGAAGCAATGCCAAGATGAATCCGCCTCTTCGTCGGGAAGAGGATCGTCGTGCAGTCATCGAAGGAATGAAGTCAGGAGTGATTTCTGTGATTGCAACAGACCACGCGCCTCATCATGCGGATGAAAAGAACGTAGCCGATATCACCAAGGCTCCTTCCGGCATGACAGGATTAGAGACCTCTCTATCGCTTGGTTTGACCTATTTGGTCCATGCAGGAGAGCTCAGCTTGATGGAACTCTTAGAAAAAATGACCTATAATCCTGCTAAATTATATAACTTTGAAGCGGGTTATTTGGAAGTCGGTGGACCAGCAGATATTGTGATCTTTGATCCGGATGCTGACCGTTTAGTGTCTGATCATTTTGCTTCTAAGGCAGCTAATTCGCCGTTTGTTGGTGAATCCCTCAAGGGACAGGTGGCCTATACTATCTGCCAGGGCAAGATTGTCTACCAAGCCTAAACCTGACTTAAAAATAAGAAAGTCAAATTGAAAGCTGGACGAATGAGGAGTATATGAATAGTAGAAAAATACTAGAGATGATCTTGTATTGTTTGGTCACTTTTCTGGTCTGCTTTTTTCTGGTCAATTGGCTCCTTCCTTCGGCAGAACCAGTGATGACCAAACCGTCAGCAAGTGCCAAAAAGAAGGTAGTCACCTATGTAGCGATTGGGGATTCCTTGACTAAAGGCGTAGGAGATAGCACCAATCAAGGAGGGTTTGTTCCTCTGCTCGCTCAGAGTTTGACCAATGAAACAGGTTTTGAATTCAAAGCGATCAACTATGGTGTCTCTGGCAA
Organism: Streptococcus sp. SCPM-O-B-15294 (M123); assembly: GCF_058200455.1. Lineage (NCBI taxonomy): Bacteria > Bacillati > Bacillota > Bacilli > Lactobacillales > Streptococcaceae > Streptococcus > Streptococcus sp. SCPM-O-B-15294 (M123). The sequence goes on from NZ_JBYQGU010000003.1 coordinate 80,464, forward strand.
CACGAGCGGTCAAATTTTGTCACGCATGCAGGAGAAAAAGGAGATTGGAAAAGACCTGAAGCAGGCTCAGTTACTGACCATTACTGTCGGGGGCAATGATCTGCGAAAGGCCATTCTTGAGGATACCAGTAACTTAGATCTGGACCGTTTTGAAAAAGCATCGAAGACCTATGAGAAAAATCTAAAACAGATCATCGAATTGGCCCGCAAGGACAACCCGAATCTGCCCGTTTACGTGGTAGGGATCTATAATCCCTTATATCTCAACTTCCCCGATCTAACGGAATTGCAGACCCTTGTCGATCAGTGGAACCAAAGAACGGAGGAGACCCTCTCTGCCTATCAAGGCGTCTACTTTGTTCCGATCAATGACCTCCTCTATAAGGGTATTGATGGCAAGAGTGGGGTGACAGAATCCGAATTAGGAAAAGAAACTGTGACCAATGATGCCTTGTATGATGAGGATAGTTTCCATCCCAATAATACTGGTTATGAGATCATGAAAGAAGCCGTACTGGAGAAAATACATGCAACTGAGAAAAAATGGTTCGAGTGAGAAGAAGGTTAAACCAGCAACCACAGGACCTCATTTTAAGGAGAGACGAGAAAAAACGCCGATTAACATCTGGAAATGGCTCTTTCTAGGCTTGGTCAGTTTCTTGCTGGCAACAAGTCTAGTCGTATGGACTCGTTTCTCAACGGTACGAGAGGATGTCCGGCAACTACAGACTCCTAGCCAAGGAGGAGATGTCAAGATCGGCAGTATGACCACAACTAGGGCTCAACTAAATGAAACCATCAAGGTCATGCTTAAAAGTTATCATTTGAGTGATTATCAACTGTATGCAGACAACCAACAGATGTTACTAGAGGGGAAGATGGACTTTTTAGGAAAGGAGTACCCGCTCTATATCTATTTCCAGCCAAGTAAGCTAGAGGATGGGAGTATCCTCCTGACCCTCAAGGATTTTTCAGTTGGGACCTTGAAACTTCCTAAGAAGACCGTGATGCAGGTGCTGTCTACAAATAAGGATCTACCTGACTTTGTAAAAATTGATAGCAAAGAAGCGACGATCAAGATCGAGCTTGCTAAGATTAAAAATGATATGGATTTCTATGTCAAGGCCAATACCATTGATCTATACAATGATCAAATCATCTTTGATCTCTACAGGAAAAAATAAGAAGATCAGGCGAAAGTAAGAAAGCGACTTTCGCCTTTATTTTGTTTCTATTCAAAAAATTCAGAATATTGTAGAAAATTCTTGACATTCAATTTTCCCTATGCTAAAATACTAAACAAGACATCAATCAAAGGAGAAAGTCAAACATGAAAACAGCTAAGTTTATTCAATTTGCTTTGTTGTTGAGGTACTCGGGCTAGTGCAAAAGCATTAGTCCTGTTTGGCTTACCAAGCGGGAGTAACAAAACATCTCGCTTAGGTAACTGGCGAGATGTTTTTATTTTATTCACTATGTTTAGAAATGAGGAGACCCTATGCGTAAAGTTGAATTTTTAGATACCAGTCTTCGGGACGGTGAACAGACTCCAGGAGTCAATTTCTCCATTAAAGAAAAGATTGCCATTGCCAAGCAATTGGAAAAATGGGGCATTTCTGCTATTGAAGCAGGTTTTCCTGCAGCTAGTCCGGATTCCTTCACTGCTGTGCAAGAGATTGCGAAGGTCTTGACCAAGACTGCTGTGACAGGTTTGGCTCGCTCCGTTAAATCCGATATCGATGCTTGCTATGAAGCCTTGAAAGACGCCAAGTATCCGCAAGTTCACGTCTTTATCGCAACGAGTCCCATTCACCGGGAGTTTAAACTCAACAAGACCAAGGAAGAAATTCTTGAAGCCATCAAAGAGCATGTTTCTTATGCGCGTTCTAAGTTTGAAGTTGTTGAATTCTCACCCGAAGATGCGACACGGACGGAATTGGATTTCCTCTTGCAAGTTGTCCAAACTGCAGTCGATGCAGGGGCTAGCTACATCAATATTCCTGATACAGTCGGTTTCACGACACCAGCAGAGTACGGAGCTATTTTCAAATACTTGATCGACCATGTCAAGACAGATCGTGAGATTATCTATTCCCCTCATTGTCATGATGATCTAGGAATGGCGGTAGCTAATAGCCTCGCCGCTGTCAAAAATGGAGCTGGTCGTGTAGAAGGAACTATCAATGGGATCGGGGAGCGGGCTGGCAATGCGGCACTTGAAGAAGTAGCGGTCGCCCTTAATATTCGCGAAGACTATTTCCAAGTGGTGAGTCCGATTGTCCTTAATGAAACCATCAACACCTCTGAGTTGGTCTCTCGTTACTCTGGGATTCCAATTCCTAAAAACAAGGCAGTGGTTGGCGGCAATGCCTTCTCACACGAGTCTGGGATTCACCAAGATGGCGTCCTTAAAAATCCGCTTACCTATGAGATCATCACGCCTGAGTTGGTGGGGGTCAAGAGCAATAGCCTTCCACTTGGTAAATTGTCAGGGCGCCATGCCTTTGTCGAAAAATTGCATGAGTTGGGACTGGAATTCACAGAAGAAGATATCCAGCCGTTGTTTGCTAAGTTTAAATCTCTGGCAGACAAGAAACACGAGATTACCGATGCTGATATCCGTGCCCTAGTCGCTGGAACAGCAGTGGAAAATCCAGAAGGGTTCCACTTTGATGATCTTCGCCTCACAACCAATGAAGATGAAAGCATCACTGCAACAGTCAGTCTGAAAAATGAAGATGGTGAGATTCTTGAATACCTTGCCAAAGGTCAAGGTTCAGTGGAAGCAATCTTTAACGCTATTGATCAATTCTTCCACCAAGAAGTTCGTCTGACTTCCTACACCATTGATGCGGTGACAGATGGAATTGATGCCCAAGCGCGTGTGCTGGTCACTGTTGAAAACGAAGCGACGGATACCATCTTTAATGCTTCTGGTTTAGACTTTGACGTATTGAAAGCGTCAGCGATTGCCTATATCAATGCCAATACCTTGGTGCAAAAAGAGAATGCTGGAGAGATCGGTCACATTGTATCCTATCGTGATCTACCAGATGCCTAAAGGAGAACACTATGACAAAGAAGATTGTCGCCCTAGCTGGAGACGGGATTGGACCAGAGATCATGGAGGCTGGCCTGTCCGTACTGAAAGCAGTGGCAGAAAAAACAAATTTTGACTATTCGGTCCAAGCTCATCCATTTGGGGGAGCAGGGATTGATGCGGCTGGTCATCCTCTGCCAGCTTCTACTCTAGAAGCTGCAAAGGAAGCGGATGCCATTCTCTTAGCGGCTATCGGAAGCCCTCAGTATGACCAAGCACCGATTCGTCCGGAGCAAGGCTTGTTAGCTCTTCGTAAGGAGCTTAACCTTTATGCCAACATTCGTCCGGTCAAAATCTACGATGCCCTCAAGCACCTCTCTCCATTGAAGGAGGAGCGCATCCATGGTGTAGACTTCGTAGTGGTCCGCGAGCTCACCGGCGGGATCTACTTTGGAGAGCATATCTTAGAAGAAAATCAAGCACGGGATATCAACGACTACTCAGTTGAAGAAGTAGAGCGAATCGTGCGGAAGGCTTTTGAGATTGCGCGTGGCCGTCGCAAGAAAGTCACCAGCATTGATAAGCAAAATGTTCTCGCAACCTCTAAGCTTTGGAGAAGAGTAGCTGATCGAGTGGCTCAAGACTTCCCGGATGTGACCTTGGAGCACCAGTTAGTAGACTCAGCAGCCATGCTCATGATTACCAATCCTTCTCGCTTTGATGTCATCGTGACGGAAAACCTCTTTGGTGATATCCTTTCAGACGAGTCTAGTGTCTTGTCTGGCACTCTTGGGGTTATGCCATCGGCTAGCCATTCAGAGTCGGGTCCGAGCATGTATGAGCCAATCCATGGATCGGCTCCAGATATTGCAGGTCAAGGCGTGGCGAATCCAGTCTCGATGATCCTCTCTGTTGCCATGATGATGCGAGAAAGTTTTGATCGAGAAGAAGATGCTAACCGCATTGAAAAAGCAGTCGAAGCGACTCTTGCTGCAGGGATCTTTACGAGAGACCTAGGAGGCAGTGCTTCGACAAAAGAAATGACAGAAGAGATTATAAAACGCTTATGAGTGTAAAAGGAATGATTACTGGCTTGATCCTTCTATGGAATCTCTTCGTAGGGATTCTCTACGGAGTTGATAAGGATAAGGCCAAAAGAAATGCCTTGCGGATACCAGAAAAGACCTTGCTCTTTTATGCTTTTGCAGTTGGAGGGCTAGGAGCCTGGATAGGAGGGCTACTCTTTCATCACAAGACACAGAAGTGGTATTTTAAGGTCACCTGGCTCTTAGGAACCCTTCTCACACTTTACACACTCTACGCTTTATGGAGGTAAGGATGGCAGGAAAATCAATTTTTGATAAAATCTGGGAACGGCATGTAGTGACCGGTGAGGAAGGCCAGCCCCAACTCATGTATGTGGACCAACACTATATCCACGAGGTGACCAGTCCCCAGGCTTTTCAAGGGCTTAGAGACACTGGTAGAAAGGTTCGGAGACCAGATTTAACCTTTGGAACCTTTGATCACAATGTCCCAACTGTTAATATTTATGATATTCGGGATGTGATTTCTAAGGCTCAGATTGATAAATTAGCTGAAAATGTCAAGGACTTTGGGATCGATCATGCAGGTCATGGTTCAGAAAAACAGGGAATCGTTCACATGGTTGGTCCTGAAACAGGACGGACCCAGCCTGGAAAGTTCATTGTCTGTGGAGATAGCCATACGGCGACCCATGGGGCTTTCGGTGCCATTGCCTTTGGGATTGGGACTAGTGAGGTGGAGCATGTCTTTGCGACTCAGACCATCTGGCAGGTCAAACCGAAGAAACTCTTGGTCGAGTTTACTGGAAAGCCACAGAAGGGGATTTATGCCAAGGACTATATTTTGGCCTTGATTGCTCGTTATGGCGTAGCCTGTGGTGTTGGTCATGTGGTCGAATATAGAGGGGAAGCAATCGATAGCCTCACCATGGAAGAGCGGATGACCATCTGCAATATGTCCATTGAATTCGGCTCTAAGATGGGGATTATGAATCCAGATGAGACGACTTTTGACTATCTCCGTGGACGTGAATGTGTGCCAAAAGATTTTGAAGCTGCAGTATCCGATTGGCAGTCCCTGGTCAGTGACAACGATGCGACATATGATAGAGTCATCACCATCGATGTATCCCAGTTGGCACCCATGGTGACTTGGGGGACCAATCCTTCTATGGGAGTGGACTTCGAGACTCCTTTTCCAGAGATTCGCGACATGAATGATGAACGGGCTTATCATTATATGGATCTAGAACCTGGCCAAAAACCAGCAGACATTGAATTAGGCTATATCTTTATCGGTTCTTGTACCAATGCGCGTCTCAGCGATTTGGAGTTGGCAGCCAAGTTTGTGAAAGGCAAAAAAATTGCGCCAAACTTAACTGCTATTGTGGTACCTGGCTCTCGTCCGGTTAAGCAAGCTGCCGAAAAATTAGGCTTAGACAAGATCTTCATGGATGCGGGCTTTGAATGGCGTGATCCAGGATGCTCCATGTGTCTAGGAATGAACCCAGACAAGGTTCCAGATGGCGTCCACTGTGCCTCTACTAGCAACCGGAACTTTGAAGACCGCCAAGGATTTGGGGCTAAGACCCATCTCTGTAGTCCAGCAATGGCCGCTGCAGCAGCAATCGCCGGTCGCTTTGTCGATGTGCGCCAAATGCCAGAAGTTGAGTAAAAGGAGGAATCATGGAGAAATTTACCATTTATACGGGAACTACGGTTCCTTTGATGAACGATAATATCGATACCGACCAAATCCTCCCCAAGCAATTTTTAAAGCTGATTGATAAAAAAGGCTTTGGTAAATACCTCATGTACGCTTGGCGCTACTTGGATGATCAATACACCGAGGATCCAGAATTTATCTTTAACAAACCAGAATACAGCAAGGCAACCATCTTGATTACTGGCGACAATTTTGGGGCTGGTTCTTCTCGGGAGCACGCAGCCTGGGCTTTAGCTGATTATGGCTTTAAAGTCGTTATCGCCGGCTCTTTTGGAGATATCCATTACAATAATGAACTCAATAATGGGATGCTACCAATAGTCCAGCCTTTAGAGGTTCGTCAAAAGCTGGCAAGCTTGAAGCCGACAGATGAGGTAACGGTGGATTTGGAAGAGCAGAAGATCATCTCGCCTGTTGGAGAATTTAGCTTTGAGATCGATGGGGATTGGAAGAACAAATTACTCAACGGTCTAGATGATATTGGGATTACCCTCCAATACGAGGACTTGATTGCTGCTTATGAGAAGAATCGGCCCGCCTATTGGCAATAAAAATTGTATAGTTAATTAAGAATTTTCAGAAAATATATTGAAGCTTTTTTGGAATTTTGATAGAATAGAAAAAAAGAAATAGAAGAGGACGAAATTTATGACAAAACACATTCAATGGGACGGAACACTTTCACAAGAAGGATTTGACATTCTTAAAGGCGAGGGTGGTTGTATCGTCTGCCCTACCAAAGTCGGCTACATCATCATGACCAGCGACAAGGCTGGCTTGGAACGCAAGTTTGAAGCCAAAGAACGTAACCGCAACAAACCAGGTGTCGTTCTTTGCGGAAGTATGGATGAACTTCGTGCCCTTGCGCAATTGAATCCTGAAATCGAAGCCTTCTACCAAAAACATTGGGATGAAGATATCTTGCTTGGTTGTATCCTTCCTTGGCGTGAAGATGCCTATGCCAAATTACAAGCCTTCGGCGATGGACGTGAAGAACTCATGACAGATGTTCGTGGAACCAGCTGTTTTGTCATCAAATTCGGTAAAGCTGGTGAGCAAATCGCCAAAGAAATGTGGGAAAAAGAAGGCAAAATGGTTTATGCCTCTTCAGCTAACCCATCTGGTAAAGGAAATCGTGGGAAAGTCGAGGGAATCGGAGAGCGAATCGAAGGTGCCGTGGATTTGGTCATCGAAGCCGATGATTATGTAGCCTCTATCCAACCAGACAAGACTATTGAAACTCGCTATGAACAAGGAGTGATGGTTTCTATGGTTGATGCAGAAGGAAAACTCATCCCAGAACAAGGAGCAGGTAGCCGTTCTGTCAATACTTGCCCAGTCGTGATCCGTAAGGGATTGGATATCGACAAGATCATGATGCACTTATCTGATCATTTCAACTCTTGGAACTACCGCCAAGGGGAGTACTATTAAAAGATAGAAAAAAGGTCGTTACAGTTCGTAACGACCTTTTACTTGTCTATTTTATCGAATAGCTGATTTCCAACTTTAATAAGTCACGACATTAATCTCGCCCTTGTCGTACTCAGCGATAAAAATGTCATCAACAGTTTCAAATCCTTTTTTATTGAGTTCGGCTATAAGCCATTCTTCAGTTTTACCAATGGTCTCTAAGATCTCTACTTGGACCACACCATCTGTAATGATTGGGTATTTGGGATTTTCATCTCCCATTCGAACGATTATGAGTTGGCCATTTTGTTCGATGACGGCTCTTTTGACTTCTTTCAATTGGAAGACCCCTTGAGAGCGCAACTTAAGAGCGACGTCAGAAGCAGAAAGGCCTTTTGAGCGACAAGCTTCTGGATCTAATTTTCCGTTTTTTATGATAATAGTTGGTTTTCCATCAATCAGATGTTTGATGAAGTAAACATTGGTATTAAGCCATTTGAGTGACAGAATCAAAATCGTCCAGATGATGAGGATGACGAAATATTGAAGGATGGTAATCGAGCTATTGTAGATGACCCCGCCGATAATACCCCCGAGAACAAAGTTCTGTATTTGGTCTACTGCAGAACTTGGAGCTAAATTTCCTTTTCCTGTTACGTTAATAACAAAAACAAGAGAAAGAAGCCCCAAGGCCAATTTAATTGCAATTGTAGCAAAAAAGCTTATCATTTTTCAACCTCCACCAGTTCTACATCTGTTTTATATAAGTCCATTTTTTCAAGTAAATAGCTATCTGGGTCTGTTCCGCTAATCGCACGATAGAATTGCTTGTCTACCTTGATAATAGCTCCGTCGGTCGTATCCGAAGTATTGACATAGACATCTTCTTTATCTACACCTAATTCTTTTGAAACAACTTCGATAAAGTGTAGGGAAGAGCGGAATTGATTGTCATTAGACTGATTGTTTTGAAAATTTGAAATGCCAATCAAAACAACGGCTACTAAGATTAAGACAGAAATAATAGACAATTCACGGAACTTACTTCCACGTTTATCCTTATATGCCTTAAAGACAAAAAAAGCAGTTACCAACACTAAGAGAATGGACATGATCACCATGACCCAATTTTGCTGGCTAATCTGACTCAGTACATAGTCGTAGGAATATAATTTCATAAAAACCCCTCAATTATTTTGTATTCAAGCTATTATAAACTATTTCAATCCTTACTTCAATGATTTAAAGTGACATTCTCATTGTTTAAAGGTATGGATTGTACCTTAAGGTGGAAGAATAGAAGTAGGAGTTTTCTATCTAATCGAAATTTGGTACACTAGAGCTATGAAGATAGAAGATACTATAAAAAAAGCAATCATTTTAGGAGCTACAGGAGGGATTGGCCGGCAGCTAGCGAAAGAACTGGCAAGAAGTCTGGAGCATCTGGTCTTAGTGGGTCGCGATGCTGACAAACTCTCCCAAGTTCAAAAGGAACTAACTGGGAGCAAGGCGCAACTGTCAATCCTAACGTTAGATATGCTAGATCAAGTAGCCCTAGAAGCTTTTGTAGAGAACCTAGATGCAGATCTTCTTGTCAATTGTGCGGGACTAGCCTATTTTTCCATAGGATGTGACCTTGAATCAGCTAGTGAGCAAGACCTCTGGCAAGTCAACTACCATGCTCCAGTCCAACTAATCAAGCAGGTGGTGAAGAAGAATCAGAAGATCCACTTGGTCCAGCTGTCATCTCTGGCTGCTCTTTTTCCTCATCCCTATTTAGCAGCCTACAGTGCCAGTAAGGCTGCCTTGCAGACCTACACTCTTGCTCTCCAGGAGGAACTGAAGCAATCAGATTCACCGATTCAGCTAGGTCTCTATATTCTTGGACCAGTCCAAACAGCTATTCTTCCTCCCAAACTAGTAGAAGCATTGGGTGGCGGTCGCTTGCAGATGAAGCCTGAGAAAGTCGCTCAGCAGTTGATTCGATTCATAGAAAGAGATACTTCCTATGCTGTTATCGGCCTTCGCTATCGCTTGCTCGTTTTGCTAGGTCGTCTGCTTCCCCAAAGATGGATCATTCGTCTCCTTGCACGGTATTTACGAAAGGGACTTACTAGATGAAATTTTTATTTATATTTTTAGGCGTTGCTTATCTTCTCTTATTTCTCATCCGTTGGTTACTGTCCTTCATTTATTATAAAAAAGGCCAGTCTCATATTGCAGACTTCCCAGAAGAGCTTTTTACAGTGGTCCAACCCATCCTCTCTGGGGATCCTCGTTTAGCGAATGATTTGCTGGCCAATCTCCAGCAAACAGAAGCAGTGGAATTCTACTGGTTGATCGACCAGTCTGATACAGAAGCCCAGCGAGTAGCAGATCAGATTTGCCAAGAGGCTTCCTTTGCCCAACGCATTCGAGTCTTTCTCATTGAAGACGTCCCTCAAGGGATTAATCCCAAGAGTTACAAGATTGAGCAGGTTGTAGAGGAGCTGACCCGATCTTATCTGATTGTTTTGGACGATGATAGTGTGATTGATTTTTCTAAAATGGGGGAGCTGACCACCTATCTAGGTCAAGAGGTCATTCTGACAGGTATTCCCTATAACCAAGAAAGAAGTAATTTCTGGTCCAAGCTGGTTGCAGCATTCGTTAATGGCAATTCTTTTATTACCTATTTTACCATGGCAGAAGTTGAGGCAAACCACTCCATCAACGGGATGTTTTATATCCTACCGGTAGAACTTGCAAAAGATCAGGGGCTCTTCACAGCGATTAAGGACTATCTATGTGATGATTTAGCTGTGGCCGATTTTTTAAGGAGTAAAGGAGTATCCATTATCCAAACGCGGGTTACCTGTAATGTTCGAACCACTATAAAAAACGCTAAGCAATACCTGCTCCAGATGAAGCGGTGGCTTCTCTTTAGCTCTATCTATCTCAAAGAACACATGGACTGGAAGCTGTTTAGCCTCATAGGTTTACCGAGTTTTCTACCTCTTCCAGGTTTGATCTTAAGTCTGTTTTTAGGTTGGCCTTATCTTCTTCTAGCCTTAAGCTTACTGGTATTTAAGGCAGTTTGGATGCTCCTCTATCGACAAAGCATTCTAACCAATCGCTTATACTTGGATGAAGTCACCTACGAAGTGCTGAATGATCTCCTGCTTCCTTGGCTGTTTGTCTATGTTCTAATGACACCTCCTGTGATTCATTGGCGGGGGCGGAAGATTCGAGTGACGGATGGAAAGATTCGTTATGAGTAAGATGAATTCCTATCTGGACCGTTTGTCTGCCTTGTCACCTAATCAGACCATGCTAGACTCTGATCGCTTGGTTCTCTTTCTTAGTGGGAGCAGTGATATTACTTGTGCCGGGCTGACAGCTGGGCAACTAGACCTCCTCCATGCAATTTGTCCATCTGGCTATTCAGTGGTAGCCAGTAATTTTCCCTTCAATCAAGATTTTGAACATATAAAGTCTCCACAAGTATCCCTCTTGTCAGCTTCTGCATCCAATATCATCTACTATTGGCATACGATTTTGAACCTTCGTTTCCAAAAGTTGTTACAGGAGCACTTGTCTCCCTTGTTGGAAGCGCAGGAAGTAGTTCTTGTTTGTAAGAGTTCAGGTGTCAATATGCTGACCCAGTGGTTCAGAAGTTTAGGGAATCAGGTCACCCTTCCAAGATTGCGTGTGATAGCGCTTGGCCCGGTTTCCCATCTTCTCTTAAATCAAAAAGAACTAGAGCTACTGGTCATCAAAGGAAAGAAAGATCCTTATTCACGTATTCTGGATCGCCACTCAGCGGATATTCAAGTGGATACGGATCATTATAGCTATGAGTACAGAGAAGATGTGAAAGGAAACATCTATGACTGGATTAGAAAAAGTGATAAAAATCGATGTGATTAGCGTCCCCTTTAGTGGCCATTTGTTTCCAACCTTGACCCTGGTGAAACCCTTGCTGGAGGATCCGCGTTTTCAGATCCGTGTTATTACAGGTTTTCAGAAAAAGGCATTGGTTGAGCAGATTGGTTTTGACTGCCTTGCCTTGTTTCCTGATCGTCCGACAGTGATGGAAGATATAGCCAATACATCAAAGCAAGCAAATCTATTGATCATGTACCAACAATTAATGGCCAATAGCAGACTGGTCCCTGAAGTTTTCGACGAAATAAATCGAATTTGGGACTCTGAGGGAAGCCCTGACTTGGTTATTGCAGATTTTGTAGCAGCTCCTGCTGGAGTTTTAGCAGATCGTTTGGGCATTCCCTGGATTACGACCATTCCAAGTCCAGTAGCGATTGAAAGTCGCACGACAACACCTGCTTATCTAGGTGGCTGGAAACCGCACCAGGGAACCTTCTACAAGTGGAGAGATGCTCTGGGTAGGCGAGTCATCCGTCTGGCAAAGAAAGTTGGACTTGCGCTGGTTAAGAAGAATCTCGATACCCTAGAGGATTTCAAATTGTACCGTGAAGATGGGACAGAAGCCATCTATTCTCCCTATTCAATCTTAGCTCTGGGCATGAGAGAGTTGGAGTTTCGAGACGATTTTCCATCCCAGCTCAAATGGATTGGTTATCGCTGTTTATCTTTTGATCGGCTTCCTCAAGAGCAGAGGCTGTATTTCACTAGCTCTAAAAAGCGGGTCCTCGTCACTTGTGGCACTCATTTAAAATGGGAAAAAGAGCGGATGGTGGAGTTGGCAAAGCTTTTGAGCCAAGAACATCCTGACTATGTCTTTTACGTAACCTTAGGCGACCCTAGTGGGTTGGAGAATCCACCCAGGATGTTTTCGGAAAATCTTCTGGTCTTTGATTACCTCCCTTATTCAGATGTTCTGGATCAAATGGACTTTGCCATTCATCATGCAGGTGCAGGGATTTTGATGGGGTGTATCGAAGAGGGCATTCCAAGTCTGATTTTGCCCCAGGACTATGACCAGTTTGACAATGCGGTTCGGGCTGAGTTATTCCAAATAGGATTGGTCTCTCGTAAAAAGACAGATTCCGAAGTTTTGCGCTTATTTAATGAATTGGTTTCTCGGGAAGATTGGTCGCACCTAAAGATCCTTGCTCAACAAAGCAAAGCCTACCAGCCAACAAAGATTCTTTATCAAGAAATAGAGAGACTCTTGAAATTGAGGTTATAGAAGAAGTGGAGGGGGAGGCTCCTGTTTGCTTTCTTCCAAAGACCTTCTATTATTGAATATAAAAAAACTAGAGATTTGACTCTAGTCTTTTTGTTTTTGATGAGTGATGTTTTTACCCCAGGTGATGATGTTTTCATTCTTGTTGAGGATGCGTTTGATATTGTCCTTGTGACGGATGATAATCAAGGTGGCTAAAGCGAGGACAATAAGGGTGAAAATCAGGTCATAGCTTGGGAGGATCCAGCCAGTCAATGGAAGGATGAGCACTCCTAAACTAGCCAAAATCGCAACCGTTACACTTGAAAAAGAAATCATGCTGGTTAAATAGAGGCAAACAAAGAAATAGATGGCTAAGAGGATGAGGAAAACAGGAGAGAAACCAATGAGAACCCCAGCACTGGTTGCGACTGCCTTGCCTCCTTTAAAGCCTGCAAAAATAGGGAAGGTGTGGCCAAGGACGGCGAGAAGACCAAAGACCATTGGTGAAATCCCTGTAACCCCAAAAATAGTCGGCAATAAAACAGCAAAGGTTCCTTTGAGGAAATCAACCGCAAAGACGACCAGACCAGCCTTCGTCCCTAGGATACGGAAGGTATTGGTGGTCCCTGTATTTCCAGAACCGTGTTCACGTAGATTGATGTTAAAGAAGGCTTTTCCTATCCACAAACCAGAAGGGATAGAACCTAATAAGTATGCTAATACGAGTAAAAGAATTGTTTTCATCATAGTTTCATTATATCAAAAATGCTTTGAATGAAAAAGAAAATATCTAGCTGATTTGTCACATCGGATAGTTGGTTTGAATCAATCGCACTTAAATAGCCTAGTTAAAGGGGGAGAAGAAAGAAAAATTTTGCAAAATTTACTAAAAAACTGTAATATAGAAAAGATGAACAAACAGGAGGTTCCTTGTGTCGAAAAAGGAAATCAACATTAATAATTACAATGACGATGCCATTCAGGTACTAGAAGGGTTGGATGCGGTCCGTAAACGTCCAGGGATGTATATCGGATCGACAGATGGAAATGGGCTTCACCATTTGGTCTGGGAAATTGTCGACAATGCGGTCGATGAAGCCCTATCTGGTTTCGGTTCTCAAATTGACGTTACCATCAACAAAGATGGTTCCTTATCTGTAGCTGACCAAGGTCGAGGGATGCCGACAGGGATGCATGCTATGGGCAAACCAACCGTTGAGGTCATCTTTACCGTCCTCCATGCGGGAGGGAAGTTTGGTCAAGGGGGCTATAAGACTTCTGGAGGTCTTCACGGAGTGGGATCTTCGGTCGTAAACGCCCTTTCTAGCTGGCTAGAGGTTGAGATTACCCGTGATGGAGCGGTCTACAAGCAACGTTTTGAAGATGGTGGGAAGCCTGTTACCACTCTTGAAAAGATCGGGTCGGCTCCTAAGTCTAAGACGGGAACCAAGGTTACCTTCATGCCGGATCCAACCATCTTCTCAACAACTGATTTCAAGTTTAATACCATTGCTGAGCGGATCAAAGAATCAGCCTTCTTGCTTAAGGACGTGACACTGACGCTGACAGACCTTCGTAAGGAAGAAGACAACTACGTCGCCTTCCATTACGAGAATGGTGTTCAGGATTTCGTTGAGTACTTGAACGAAGATAAGGAAACCTTGACGCCCGTTCTCTACTTTAATGGGGAATCAGAAGGCTTCCAAGTAGAAGTTGCTCTCCAATACAATGATGGCTACTCTGACAACATCTTGTCCTTCGTTAATAATGTCCGCACTAAAGATGGGGGAACCCACGAGACAGGACTGAAGACAGCTATTACCAAGGCCATGAACGACTATGCAAGAAAGACAGGACTTCTCAAAGAAAAAGACAAGAATCTGGAAGGATCCGACTACCGGGAAGGTCTTTCCGCTGTTCTTTCGATCTTGGTGCCAGAAGCTCATTTGCAGTTTGAAGGGCAGACCAAGGACAAACTAGGAAGTCCACTTGCTCGACCCGTTGTTGACGGGATTGTCGCTGACAAGTTGACCTTCTTCCTCATGGAAAATGGGGAGTTGGCTTCCAATCTGATCCGCAAGGCCATTAAGGCCCGGGATGCGCGTGAAGCCGCTCGGAAGGCGCGGGATGAGAGTCGAAATGGCAAGAAGAACAAGAAGGACAAGGGACTCTTATCTGGTAAATTGACGCCAGCCCAGTCCAAGAATCCTGCCAAGAACGAACTCTATCTAGTCGAAGGAGACTCAGCCGGTGGATCGGCTAAGCAAGGTCGGGACCGCAAGTTTCAGGCCATCCTTCCGCTTCGAGGGAAGGTTCTTAATACCGAAAAGGCCAATATGAGTGACATCCTCAAAAACGAGGAAATCAACACCATGATCTACACCATCGGTGCTGGAGTCGGGGCTGACTTTACGATCGAAGATGCCAACTATGACAAGATTATCATCATGACCGATGCGGATACGGATGGTGCCCATATTCAGACCCTTCTCCTAACTTTCTTCTATCGCTATATGCGTCCCTTGGTCGAAGCAGGACGTGTCTATATCGCTATGCCTCCTCTTTACAAGATGTCTAAAGGGAAAGGCAAGAAAGAAGAAGTGGCTTATGCCTGGACAGACAATGAATTGGAAGACCTACGCCGAACTTTTGGCCGTGGAGCAACCCTTCAACGGTACAAAGGGTTGGGGGAGATGAATGCGGACCAACTTTGGGAAACCACCATGAACCCAGAAACCCGCACCTTGATCCGTGTCACCATTGATGACTTGGCGCGTGCAGAACGCCGTGTCTCCGTCCTAATGGGCGATAAGGCTGCTCCGCGCCGCCAATGGATTGAAGATAACGTTAAATTTACCTTGGAAGAAACGACCGCGTTTTAAGGAGTGCGAGTGATGGATAAGGTTGATTTGGCTTATTTTGGTTATATTTTCTTAGTCTCTTTACCTTCTGCGTTTCTTGCATTTTACATGAATCGCCGAAGAATTAGACTGTTAGGCTTGTATGCGCCGGTAGTCTTTACTCTCTGCATGCTAAAGGTACTAGAATCTAATTTTAGTGACCCAGAATATGGTTCTTTAGAGGCGTTTATTCTCATGATTTTATATGGCTTTCCCTTGATAATAGGAGCCTTAGTCTACACACTGATTCGTCTGTGCTTTGTTTATAAGAAAAATCTGCGGAAGGGACTTTTGATTTTCCTATCCTATCTTATAGGTCCTCTTCTGGGCTTGTATGTGGTGATGCTATTTCAGCTCCATCAGTTTATATTCGTAGTCATTATTTTGATGATTCTGGTTTCCTATCTGCCACCTCTTTATCTCTATCATTTTGAGCAAGATCAGTAGGACGCAACTAGAAGGTGAAAAAATATGGATTATTTAATTTCTACATTCAATCATTTTTACCAATTGTATATTGTCTTATTTCTATCCATCTTCATCGCCTTCTGGCTAAATTGGAAAAAGAAAAAATTTTATGGCTTGTATTATCCAATCTGTTTGACAGTCATGACTTATTGTGTGGTTCAGTTTGATTCTTTCGACATTGTTGAGAGAGCGCTTCCCTTCATGCTGGTAGCTTTTGCTGTTCAACTGATGGTCATAGCTCTTGGTGTTCCCTTGGTTGTGATTGCCTTGCTTTATCATGTCATCCGATTATTTTCCGTTTTTCCTAAATATGGATGGAAAATCATCCTGATCATCCTCTCTTATCTAGCGAGTGCTGTCCTTTTTTATCAGGTTATGGCTAGTATGTCGGAAGAATTCTTGCGGCATAGAAGCGTGATGATCGGGTTAATGTTCCTATCTCTTGCTCTCTCTTATCTGCCGGCTATATATTTGATCATTAGCCAGAATCGTAGGAAGGTATGAAATGAATGATATCTTATTACCTATAGCTTTCTCTACTTTCCCATTCTTACCGGTTCTATTAGTCGCTACCTTTATTTATATTGCTATTAAAAAAAATAGGTCAAAGGTCCGTTTTTTAGGGTATTTTTTCCCTCTTGCAGAGATTTTTACCATGAATGCAATCAGTGATTATCCCTCTAAGAAATTTGAAGGGCATATGTCAATTATCATAGTATTGGTGACGTTTTACTTGCCTTTGTTATATGCATCCCTAGTTTATAGTGGCATACGTCTCTATTCTGTTTATAACCACCAATTATTGAAAGCCTCTCTGATTTTAGGAATCTATCTCCTTGCTAGCATCTTTATGCATTTGATGATTTTTAAAGTTCAAGGTCAATTTATGAAGGTGGTCATCAACATCCATTTTGCGAAACTTATGATTGCGATTCTATCGTTTCTTCCATCTGTTTATCTATATTTTGATAAAAACCAACAATTCCAAGGATCTATAAGTGATGAAGGAGTAGAAGATGAGAACTGAGACAATAATGATGGATCTGATCTTGCAAATAGCTGATACTCTAGAAGTAGAAGCAATTGCTTTATCCGGATCCCGAACGAATCCTTTGGCACCCAAAGATGAGTTTCAAGATTACGATGTGGTCTATATAGTTGAGAATCTGGAGGACTTGATATCTGATTTATCTTGGCTAGACCAGTTCGGCAAACGCATCATTGAGCAAAATGTTATTCTAGGACACCGTCATCTTTATCTTATGCTCTTTGAAGATGGCAATCGCATTGATTTAACCCTCTGCCCCAAGGAGTATATCCAAGAGTGGGTGGACAGCGAAGCAAATTTTGAAGTTATAAAAGACGACAAAGGTTTGTTTGAAGCCTATCAGCCTAATTCCAAGCGCTATTGGACCGCTCCGCCTACTGAAGAGGAATTTGCAGCATCCTGCAATGAATTTTGGTGGGTATCGGCTTATGTCGTAAAGGCCATTCGAAGAAATCAGCTCATCTATGCGACGGATCACCTCTATGGCATTTGCCAGCAAGAACTCCTCAAGGTCTTTGCTTGGCAGGTGACAAGTGATAGGGGAGCAGTTGATATCGGAAAGAACTACAAATACCTCTTTCACTATCTCCCAGCTGAGAAAGAGAAGGAGTTCTCAGCTCTGCTAAATCTATCTAGTATAGAGAAGGTCAGCCAGTCCTTGTTTGCTACCATGAATGTTTTTGATCGAGAAGCTCAAAGCCTGGCCAAAAAGATGGGATTTGCCTACGATCAGGAAGAGGCTGAGAAGATGATAGCTTATGCTGAAGAGAAACTGTCAAATCATTGATTCAATAATCTATTTTAAACACTTTAAAATACAGAAAGGATAGTTTAGTTACTTGTAGTAACTGAATTCCTTTTTCTAAAAAAATCTACTCTACATTCTTTGAAAGGAGTTGAACACGCCCTAAATACTGTGTGAAAAAGATAAATTCTCTTGTGAGCATGGCTCACTGCAAGAATTTCCTATTTTCACTTTGTATTTTACGGGCTTTGTATCCTATATGAGTAATATCCAAAATATGTCCTTGGAGGACATCATGGGAGAGCGCTTTGGTCGCTACTCCAAATACATTATTCAAGAACGGGCTCTTCCTGATATTCGGGATGGCTTGAAACCTGTTCAACGGCGGATTCTTTATTCTATGAATAAGGACGGCAATACCCATGACAAGGGCTACCGCAAGTCTGCCAAGTCTGTCGGGAATATCATGGGGAATTTCCACCCTCACGGGGATTCTTCTATCTATGATGCCATGGTCCGCATGTCTCAAGACTGGAAGAACCGCGAGATCCTTGTTGAAATGCACGGAAACAATGGTTCCATGGACGGTGATCCGCCAGCGGCCATGCGTTATACGGAAGCTCGTTTGTCTGAAATTGCTGGCTATCTTTTGCAAGATATCGAAAAGAACACAGTGCCATTTGCCTGGAACTTTGACGATACAGAAAAAGAGCCAACTGTTTTGCCAGCAGCTTTTCCAAACCTTTTGGTTAATGGAGCTACAGGGATTTCAGCTGGTTACGCGACTGATATTCCGCCACATAATCTCGCTGAAGTCATCGATGCTGTGGTCTACATGATCGACCATCCATCTGCCAAGGTAGACAAACTCATGGAGTTTTTACCTGGACCTGATTTCCCAACGGGTGCCATTATCCAAGGACGGGATGAGATCAAGAAAGCCTATGAAACCGGTAAAGGGCGGGTGGTTGTCCGCTCTAAAACTGAGATTGAGCAGCTCAAAGGTGGTAAGCAGCAAATCGTGGTTACCGAGATCCCTTATGAGATCAATAAAGCAGTCTTGGTGAAGAAGATCGACGATGTCCGTGTCAACAACAAGGTGGCCGGTATTGCCGAAGTTCGGGATGAGTCTGACCGAGATGGTCTTCGCATTGCCATTGAGTTGAAAAAAGATGCCAATGCAGACTTGATCTTAAACTACTTATTTAAGTACACAGATTTGCAGGTTAACTACAACTTCAATATGGTGGCAATTGACAACTATACCCCTCGTCAAGTGGGGATCGTACCGATCCTCTCTAGCTACATTGCTCACCGTCGGGATATCATTGTCGCTCGCTCGCGCTTTGATAAGGAAAAGGCAGAACGTCGCCTCCACATTGTAGAGGGCTTGATCCGCGTCATTTCCATTCTCGATGAGGTCATTGCCTTGATCCGCGCTTCTGATAATAAGGCAGATGCTAAGGAAAACCTCAAGGTCAGCTACGATTTCACGGAAGAACAAGCAGAAGCTATTGTCACCTTGCAATTGTACCGCTTGACCAATACGGATATCGTGACTTTGGAAGAAGAGCATGCCAGTCTCAAGGAGCAAATCGCGACCTTGGCGGCCATTATTGGGGATGAACGAACCATGTTCAATCTCATGAAGAAAGAGTTGCGTGAAGTCAAGAAGCTCTTTGGTAATCCTCGTCGTAGTGAGTTGCAAGACACTGCTAAAACGATTGAGATTGATACAGCTAGTCTCATTGTTGAAGAGGAAACCTTCGTCAGCGTGACCCGTGCGGGTTACATCAAACGGACCTCTCCTCGTTCCTTCAATGCGTCGACAGTGGAGGAAGTCGGTAAGCGGGACGACGATGAGTTGATTTTCGTAGAGCCTGCTAAGACCACCCAGCATCTTTTACTCTTTACCAACTTGGGAAATGCCATATATCGACCTGTTCATGAATTGGCAGATACCAAGTGGAAGGACATTGGCGAGCACCTCAGTCAGACCTTGACCAATTTCGAGCAGGAAGAAGAAATCCTCTTTGCGGAGATTGTGGATCAGTTTGAGGGAGTAACCTACTTTGCGGCAACTCAACAAGGACAAATCAAGCGCTTTGAACGCAAGGAATTAAGCCCATGGCGGACTTATCGTTCTAAATCAACTAAGTACGCTAAATTGAAGGACCAAGAGGACCGTATCGTAGCGGTTGCACCAGTTGTCCTCGAAGACATTATGATCATTACTAAAAATGGTTACGGGTTGCGGTTCAATATTGAAGAGGTGCCAGTAGTTGGTGCCAAAGCAGCAGGTGTTAAAGCCATTAACCTCAAAGACGGGGATCAAGTGGTAGCCGTCTTTAAGTCAACGACTCCAAGCATGTACATTCTGACTCAACGAGGCAGTCTCAAACGGATGTTCCAGGATGATATTCCTGTGACCAGCCGTGCCAAACGTGGATTGCAAGTCTTACGTGAACTGAAGTCTAAACCACACCGCGTCTTCAAGGCAGGTCCAGTCTTCACCGACCAGGGCGATTTTGACCTCTTTACTAGCCAGGAAGAAGTGCAAGAACAAGATCAAATTCTTCAGATCACTTCCACAACAGGTCAGGTGACAGAAGTGGATGTTACCCAACTCAGCTTGTCAGAACGAACTAGCAACGGTTCTTTTGTCAACGATCAAATTTCTGATCAAGAAGTCTTTACTGCTAGAATTAAATAAATACAAAATTAGCCAGTTTATGGCTAATTTTTTTGCTCGATAAATTTTCTGAAAATTGCAAACTTCACTTGAAATTCTCATGAAATGGTGTAAAATAGAGTACATGAATAAAGTCATCCTTTGTGGTGGCTCTTGCTATTTAGCAAGTCTTGAATGGAAGAAGGAAAACAGACATGACAGTATCACTTGATTGGGAAAATCTTGGATTTTCTTATATGAAATTACCTTACCGCTACATCGCCTATTATCGTAATGGGGCCTGGGAAAAAGGAGAACTATCCGAAGATGCCACTCTTCATATTTCGGAATCTTCTCCGAGTTTGCACTACGGACAGCAAGCTTTTGAGGGTCTGAAAGCCTACCGGACAAAAGATGGCAGCATTCAATTGTTCCGTCCAGACGAAAACGCCAAACGCCTTCAACGGACTGCAGATCGTCTTTTGATGCCACAAGTTCCAACGGATATGTTTGTGGAAGCTTGTAAGGCAGTAGTTCGTGCCAATGAAGAATATGTCCCACCATATGGAACAGGTGGAACCCTCTATCTTCGTCCATTGTTGATTGGAGTCGGAGATATCATTGGGGTGAAGCCAGCAGAGGAATACATCTTTACGATCTTTGCTATGCCAGTCGGAAACTATTTCAAGGGTGGCTTGGTTCCAACCAACTTCTTGATCCAAGACGACTATGACCGGGCAGCTCCTCATGGGACAGGTGCGGCGAAAGTCGGTGGAAATTATGCCGCTAGCCTCTTACCTGGTAAATTAGCTAAGTCTCGGAACTTCTCAGACGTGATTTACTTAGATCCTGCAACCCACACCAAGATTGAAGAAGTCGGATCTGCTAACTTCTTTGGGATCACAGCTGATAATGAGTTTGTGACACCACTTAGCCCATCTATTCTGCCATCCATTACCAAGTATTCCTTGCTCTATCTTGCAGAGCACCGTCTTGGTTTGACACCAATCGAAGGGGATGTTCCAATTGATAACCTAGATCGCTTTGTCGAAGCAGGGGCATGTGGAACAGCTGCAGTTATTTCACCAATCGGGGGAGTTCAGCACGGAGATAACTTCCATGTCTTCTATTCAGAAACGGAAGTAGGACCGGTTACCCGCAAGCTTTATGATGAATTAACTGGCATCCAGTTTGGTGATATTGAAGCACCAGAAGGATGGATCTTCAAAGTTAACGATTAAAGGAATGATCAGAGGGAGAAGAACTCCCTCTTTTTTCTTTGGAAGAGCTACTAATAAAATAATTTAATCATGAAACATTTTCGGCTTGCAAGCATGTGAAAAATTTTGTAAAATAAAGGGGTTGAAATGAGGTAGAAGAATGAGTAAAAAAGATAAAAAAATCGAAATTCAAATTTCTGATAGCAAGGTAGTTGTAGGAAAAGATACCTTTGATGGCTACCAATTAGTGATTGGGAAGAAGGCTATTGCTGAGATTGCTGATATGGGATCTCAGTTCGCTCTTGTAAAAAATGGAGCCGTAGAAAGTCTTTATAAATCACTAGAAAAAGCAGTGGAAAGTGCCATCGAAAATTATAATTTGAACAAATAAGGGGTTGCATTTTCATGAAATCAATGGTATAATTGTGTCTGTTGATTTGCTTGGAGAGATAGCGAAGAGGCTAAACGCGGCGGACTGTAAATCCGCTCCTTCGGGTTCGGGGGTTCGAATCCCTCTCTCTCCATTTCACTTTTGGGGTATAGCCAAGCGGTAAGGCAAGGGACTTTGACTCCCTCATGCGTTGGTTCGAATCCAGCTACCCCAGTTCTAGGTAATATCAGATAAGGTGGTAAAATATCTACTCAGGTATTTTATTTCTTTATATGAAGAAGTCGTTGTAGATCATTTTGATTTCGTTGCGAGTGCTTGCTTAGGAAAAATAATTATAAGTATGTCAAGTTTAGAAAACTTGATTGTTGGAGGATTTTTTAGATGAATGAATTTGAAGATTTGCTAAACAGTGTTAGCCAAGTTGAGCCAGGTGATGTTGTTACTGCTGAAGTTTTGACAGTTGACGCTACACAAGCTAACGTTGCAATCTCTGGAACTGGTGTCGAAGGTGTCTTGACTCTTCGCGAATTGACAAACGATCGTGATGCTGACATCAATGACTTGGTTAAACCAGGTGAAACACTTGAATTGCTTGTTCTTCGTCAAGTAGTTGGTAAAGATACTGATACAGTAACTTACCTTGTATCTAAAAAACGTTTGGAAGCTCGCAAAGCATGGGACAAATTGGTCGGACGTGAAGAAGAAGTTGTTACTGTTAAAGGAACTCGCGCTGTTAAGGGCGGACTTTCAGTAGAATTTGAAGGACTTCGTGGATTTATTCCAGCTTCAATGCTTGATACTCGTTTTGTACGTAACACTGAACGTTTCGTAGGTCAAGAATTTGATGCTAAAATCAAAGAAGTTGACGCAAAAGAAAACCGCTTCATCCTTTCTCGTCGTGAAGTTGTTGAAGCTGCATCAGCTGCAGCTCGCGCTGAAGTATTCGGTAAATTGAACGTTGGTGACGTTGTAACTGGTAAAGTTGCTCGTATCACTAGCTTCGGTGCTTTCATCGACCTTGGTGGTGTTGATGGATTGGTTCACTTGACTGAATTGTCACACGAACGCAACGTTTCACCTAAATCAGTTGTAACTGTTGGTGAAGAAATCGAAGTGAAAGTCCTTGACTTGAACGAAGAAGAAGGTCGCGTATCACTTTCATTGAAAGCTACAACACCTGGACCGTGGGATGGCGTAGAACAAAAATTGGCTGCTGGTGATGTCATCGAAGGTACTGTTAAACGTTTGACTGACTTCGGTGCATTCGTTGAAGTATTGCCAGGTATCGATGGACTTGTACACATCTCACAAATTTCACACAAACGTGTTGAAAATCCAAAAGATGTTCTTAAAGTTGGACAAGAAATAACTGTTAAAGTTCTTGAAGTAAATGCTGCTGATGAACGTGTATCACTTTCTATCAAAGCTCTTGAAGAACGTCCAGCTCAAGAAGAAGGC
Source organism: Streptococcus sp. SCPM-O-B-15294 (M123) (assembly GCF_058200455.1). Classification (NCBI taxonomy): domain Bacteria; kingdom Bacillati; phylum Bacillota; class Bacilli; order Lactobacillales; family Streptococcaceae; genus Streptococcus; species Streptococcus sp. SCPM-O-B-15294 (M123). Next base: position 103,721 of record NZ_JBYQGU010000003.1, read on the forward strand.
GAAAAACAAGAAAAACGTCAACAACGTCCACGTCGTCCAAAACAAGAAAAACGTGACTTTGAACTTCCAGAAACTCAAACTGGATTCTCAATGGCTGACTTGTTTGGTGATATTGAATTGTAATCAACATAAAAAGCTTGCTTAGGCAAGCTTTTTTTACTTGTAAAATGATCGATTTTTTGATATACTATCATAGTTGCCACCCTTAGTGTAATGGATATCACGTAAGATTCCGGTTCTTGAGATGGGAGTTCGATTCTCTCAGGGTGGATGACGATAGGAGAGCCTTGAGGCTCTCTTTTTTTATTTTTGGATAGAAGATAGCAGTGAGTTTTTAAGAGCAGGATTGGGCTCTCAGGGCTCTCTAGGATTTCATAATAATGGGATCAAGAAAACACCATGTCCTAAGACATGGTGTTTAACGTTTTGTTTAGTTTTTAGAAGCTGCTTGGAATTCTGGGTTCTTCCATGCTTCATCGATAATTGCTTGCAATTCTTTCGCAGATGCTTGCATTTTTTGTGTTTCAGCGTCATTCAATGGGATGTTTACTGGACGAACGATACCGTGTGCACCAACGATCGCTGGTTGACCGATAAAGACGTTCTCAACTCCGTATTGTCCTTCTTGGAAGACTGAAAGTGGAAGTACAGCATTTTCATCATCAAGGATAGCACGAGTGATACGAGCAAGGGCAACGGCGATACCGTAGTAAGTAGCACCTTTCTTGTTGATGATTGAGTAAGCAGCATCACGTACAGAGATGAAGAGATCTACAAGGTCAGCTTCGTTCAAGTCACGGTTTGCTTGCAACCATTGTTCCAATTTCACACCGGCAACGTTAGCATGTGACCAAACAGCGAACTCTGAGTCTCCGTGTTCACCCATGATGTAGGCGTGAACCGAACGAGCATCAACGCCGATTTTTTCAGCAAGTGCTTGACGGAAACGAGCTGAGTCAAGTGAAGTACCTGAACCGATAACACGTTCTTTAGGGAAACCTGAGAATTTCCAAGTTGAGTAAGTCAAAACGTCAACTGGGTTAGCAGCAACAAGGAAGATACCGTCGAAACCTGAAGCAACGACTTGCTCAACGATAGATTTGTTGATGGCAAGGTTTTTACCAACGAGGTCAAGACGAGTTTCGCCTGGTTTTTGAGGAGCGCCTGCTGTAATAACAACTAAGTCCGCATCCGCACAGTCTTCGTACTTAGCAGCATAAATCTTCTTAGGTGAAGTGAAGGCAAGGGCATGGCTAAGGTCTTCTGCATCACCAACCGCTTTTTCAAATAATTGAGGGATTTCGATGATACCAAGTTCTTGTGCGATTCCTTGAGTAACAAGTGCAAAAGCGTAAGATGAACCTACCGCACCATCACCAACAAGGATAACTTTTTTATGTTGTTTAGTTAAAGTCATTTTCTAAACGTCTCCTTCATTTTTTTTGGGCTTTCCCCATTCGGTTTTATTCTACCACTTTTACTATTCTTTGTCACGGTTTTACGCCTAATTTTAACGATGTAAACGTTTTTACTCTTGTGTTCCGAAGGAGAAAAAAAGTCCTAAATGTGTTATAATAGTATGGTGAATTAATTAAAGAGAGGCATTGTTTTAATGCAGGATAATAACTTAGTTGATGTTAACTTAACATCGGAAATGAAGACCAGTTTCATCGATTACGCTATGAGTGTTATCGTGTCTCGGGCTCTTCCTGACGTGCGAGATGGTTTAAAGCCAGTTCATCGTCGGATCCTTTATGGTATGAATGAACTTGGGGTTACACCAGATAAACCACATAAGAAATCTGCCCGTATTACTGGGGATGTTATGGGTAAATACCATCCACACGGTGACTCCTCTATTTATGAGGCTATGGTTCGGATGGCTCAATGGTGGAGCTATCGTTACATGCTTGTAGATGGGCATGGGAACTTTGGTTCAATGGATGGTGATGGAGCCGCGGCCCAGCGGTATACAGAAGCTCGTATGAGCAAGATTGCTCTTGAAATGCTTCGGGATATCAACAAGAATACAGTTGATTTCACAGATAACTATGACGCCAGTGAACGCGAACCAAACGTTCTTCCAGCTCGCTTCCCTAACTTGTTAGTCAATGGAGCGACAGGGATTGCGGTAGGGATGGCGACAAATATTCCTCCACACAACCTTGGTGAGTCTATTGATGCTGTCAAACTAATGATGGACAATCCTGATGTGACCACACGTGAACTAATGGAGGTGCTTCCTGGACCAGATTTCCCTACCGGAGCCTTGGTCATGGGCAAATCGGGTATTCATAAGGCCTATGAAACAGGAAAAGGCTCGATTGTCTTGCGGTCTCGGACGGAAATTGAAGAGACCAAGACAGGCCGTGAACGCATTGTCGTGACAGAATTTCCTTATATGGTCAACAAAACCAAAGTGCATGAGCATATCGTTCGTTTGGTTCAAGAAAAACGAATCGATGGGATTACAGCAGTTCGGGATGAGTCTAACCGGGAAGGGGTTCGTTTCGTCATTGAAGTCCGTCGCGATGCGTCAGCCAATGTTATCTTAAACAACCTCTTCAAGATGACCCAAATGCAAACCAACTTTGGTTTCAACATGTTGGCTATCCAAAATGGTGTCCCTAAGATTCTCTCTCTTCGTGAGATTTTAGGATCTTATATTGAGCACCAAAAAGAAGTGGTAACTCGTCGGACCATCTTTGATAAAGAGAAGGCAGAAGCACGTGCCCATATCTTGGAAGGTCTCTTAATCGCTCTTGATCACATCGATGAAGTGATTAAAATCATCCGTAATAGCCAGACAGATGCAGAAGCACAAGCAGAATTGATGAGTAAGTTCAAGCTTTCTGAGCGTCAAAGCCAAGCTATCTTGGATATGCGTCTTCGTCGTTTGACTGGTTTGGAACGTGACAAGATTCAAAGCGAATACGATGATCTCGTTGCCTTGATTGCTGATCTTGCTGATATTTTAGCCAAGCCAGAGCGTGTAGTTGCGATTATCAAGGAAGAATTGGACGAGGTCAAACGGAAGTTTGGAGATCCACGTCGGACAGAATTGATGGTAGGAGAAGTTCTATCACTAGAAGACGAAGACTTGATCGAAGAAAGCAATGTCTTGATTACTCTCTCTAACAAGGGTTACATTAAGCGATTGGATCAAGATGAATTTACTGCTCAAAAACGTGGGGGACGTGGTGTTCAAGGTACAGGGGTCAAAGATGATGACTTTGTCCGTGAATTGGTTTCTACCAGCACCCATGATCGTTTGCTCTTCTTTACCAATAAGGGACGGGTCTATCGTCTGAAAGGTTATGAAATCCCTGAATACGGCCGTACAGCTAAGGGGCTTCCGATTGTCAACTTGCTTAAGTTAGATGACGGAGAATCCATTCAGACCATTATTAACGTCGCTCAGGATCGTAGTGAAGACGCCTATCTCTTCTTTACAACCCGTTCAGGTTTAGTGAAACGGACCAGTGTAGCTGAGTTTGCCAATATTCGTCAAAATGGCTTGAAAGCTCTTAACCTTAAAGATGAGGATGAGCTGATCAACGTCTTCCTCACTGACGGAAATACGGACGTGATCATCGGGACTAAATTTGGTTATTCTGTCCGCTTCAAAGAGTCTGTCGTACGGAATATGGGGCGCTCGGCAACTGGGGTTCGAGGTGTCAACCTTCGCCCAGGCGACCAAGTGGTCGGTGCAAGCGTGATTACAGATCAAGATGAAGTATTGATCATCACTGAAAAGGGATACGGTAAACGCACGCGTGCTGATGAGTATCCAACAAAAGGACGTGGTGGTAAAGGGATTAAAACTGCTAATGTGGCTGATAAGAATGGTCCTCTGGCCGGTCTCATGACTGTCAAAGGAGATGAGGATTTGATGATTATCACCAATACAGGTGTCATGATTCGTACTAGCGTCGCTAATATTTCTCAAACTGGACGTTCGACCATGGGTGTGAAAGTGATGCGTCTGGATCAAGATGCCCAAATCGTAACCTTTACAACGGTTCAAGCTGACGAAAAAGATGAGTCAGAGACTGAGACTGAAAGTGAAGGGTAGGATAAATAATGGCTTCAAGAAGAAAAAAGAAGAAAACAAGCTTACGCAATCGCTTGATTAATATCTTTGCTACCTTACTGATCCTTTTGTCTATTGCCTTGATCTTTAATGCTCCGATTCGGAACATGATCATGGTGTGGCATACCAATCAGTACCAGGTCAGCAAGGTATCGAAAAAGACCATCGATAAGAATAAAGATGCCAAGACTAGCTTTGATTTTAAAGAAGTCAAATCGCTTTCTACAGAATCTGTTATCAATGCCCAGTGGCAGGCGCAGAAGTTGCCTGTTATTGGGGGGATAGCAATCCCTGAGTTGAAGATGAACCTTCCGATTTTTAAAGGCTTAGATAATGTGGGACTCTATTATGGGGCTGGTACCATGAAAGAGGACCAGGTTATGGGGGAAAGGAATTACTCCTTGGCTAGTCACCATGTCTTTGGTTTGACAGGGGCAAATGAAATGCTCTTTTCTCCATTAGAACATGCCAAAGCTGGAATGAAAATCTATATCACTGATAAGGAAAAGGTGTATACTTATGTCATCAATTCTGTTGAGACAGTTACACCAGATCGGGTCGATGTCATTGCAGATCGTGAAGGGGTTAATGAAATCACCTTGGTGACCTGTGAGGATGCTGCAGCAACTTATCGTACGATTGTAAAAGGGACTTTGGAAACTTCAGTAGATTACTCAAAAGCACCAAAAGATATACTGGAAGCTTTCACAAAATCTTATAATCAAATGCAATTATAATCAACTTAAAAAGAGGTCCTTGACCTCTTTTTTTTCTGTTAATTTTCTGCCAACTTGTAAGAGGATAGTCATAAAATGTTACCTGACTGACATATTTTTGCATGCTTTCTATTTTATAATAGAAGAGTGATAGAAAGAAGCTTGGAGGAACTGAATGCGCACAGAAGATATCTATACTTTGTTAAGAAACTTCTATGGCTTACTGGTCAATGATTTCCCTAAAACAGCGCTCATTACCAAGGGGATCTACGAAGTTGAACAGGTCTTCGAAACCATTGAAAACATTCCTGATGATCAAGAACACTTAGTTCGATACGAAATTCGTCAATTTCTTGCTTCTTTGGAACAAGTGCAAGAATGCTATAGAATTAACTTCTCAAATGAAGAAACTCGAATTCTTGAAAACTTAAGAGAAGTAGTTTGTCCAATTTAATTTATACAGAATCGTCCTTTTTCCTCCTCAATTGCGAATTATTAATTGAGGAGGTTTTTTATGTATCATATTGTATTTCAAGAAACTGGTCTCTTACCTAGAGAACGTTTGCTAACAGAAGGACCTGATAAGCTCAGTCATCAAGAATTGCTGTCCATCTTATTACGGACGGGGAACAAAAATAAACCAGTCTACGAGATCGCTCAAGACCTGTTGGGATCACTAAAGAGTTTAAAAGAACTAGCTAGTATGAGTTTTCAGGAGTTACAGGAAATTCCAGGAATTGGGAAAGTAAAGGCCATAGAGCTGATAGCTGCTATTGAACTAGGGAAACGAATACAGACTTCTGAAGTGATTGAAACAGAACAAATCATGAGTAGTCAAAAGTTGGCAAAAATGATGCAGCAAAAAATAGGCCATGAGAAACAGGAACATTTACTGGCCTTATATCTGAATACTCAAAATCAAATTATCCATCAGCAAGTGATTTTTATTGGAACAGTCAATCGTAGCATTGCAGAACCAAGAGAAATCTTGCACTATGCCATCAAGCATATGGCGACATCCTTAATCTTGGTTCACAACCACCCGTCCGGGATCATTCATCCTAGCAAGAATGATGATGGTGTCACCCAACAAATGATTGAAGCCTGCAATTGTCTAGGAATTGTTTTCCTGGACCATCTGATTGTCTCAACTGATGATTATTATAGCTACCGGGAAGAAACAGATTTATTGGTATAGAAAAAGAGAGTGGGACAGAAATCGGTAATTCGTTAGAATTCGATTTTGTCGTCCCACCTCCGCACAGTTGAGTAGGGCTGTAAAAGCTGATAAAATCAGCGTGGTAGAGCCCACTCAACCACTGCGTCTTGCTCAACAATCCAAAGACAATTGAGAGGCTAGGACTTTTGTCCCAGCCTCTTTGCTTATCATGTATTCTTACGCATAAAGTAGAGAAGGGTTTGTAGTTCACTGGTTAGGTCGACATATTGGACTACCACATCTTTTGGAACTGTTAAGTGTACGGGAGAAAAGCTAAGGATTCCCTTGATACCAGCTTCAACCAGTAAATCTGCAACTTCTTGAGATTTTACACTTGGAACGGTTAAAATGGCTGTTTGAATCTCTTGTCCCTCAAGTTTTTCTTTTAGTGTGGAGATGCCGTAAATCGGAATACCATCTTTACTTTTAGTGCCGACTAACTTATGATCATCCGTATCGAATGCCATGACAATTTTCATTTTGTTTCGCTCATGGAAGCGATAGTGAAGAAGGGCACTCCCCATATTTCCAATCCCGACAATAGCAACATTGGTGATGGAGTTATCATTCAAGAGATCAGCAAAGAAGTTCATTAACTTTTTGACATCATAACCAAAACCACGTCGTCCAAGCTCTCCAAAGTAGGAGAAGTCTCGACGAACAGTTGCGGAATCAATCCCGATGGCTTCAGCGATCTGTTTTGAATTTGCTCGCTCAATTTTCTCTGCATTAAAGCGTTTAAAAATGCGGTAATACAAGGAGAGTCGTTTAGCAGTAGCACGAGGAATTGGATTAGTCTTATCTTGTTTCACAATATCACAACCTTTCAAATCTATTTTATAAAAAGTTTGTGAATAAAGCAACTATCTTCTACTAAAAAAACACCAAAACGGTGTTTTTCTTTCTTAATTGGAATTTCTTAAACTCTGATCAAACTGAATCAGATAGCGATAGAAGTCACCGATTTTTCCAGTGAAAGGTAAGGTTTGCCCCTTGTAGGTCACAGAAACAACCTGATAGGAATCTGGAATGGTCACACAACCTGAGAAGGCTAATAGACAGTGATCGATGTTGTCGTAGCTAACCTGACGTTCCTTCTGATATGCATCCAAATAGGTGAGGACTACAGGACTATTGGTCATTACTTTTCAATCCTTTCAAAGATTTCACGTTCAACTAAACTGTCCATGAGGAAGTAGAATTTTTGTTGGATAATCTTGTTTTCTGGGTTTTTAAAAATATTTACCAAACGAAGGCCTGACTTGTCAGTAATGTTAATTTTAAATCCTGTTAAATCCTTATTGATGATAATTTTTAACTTAAAGCCATCTCCACTATTTGGAATAGCTTCTAACAAACGATTTAATTCGTAGTTTCCAACCTTTGTTTGTGCAAAGGTATTGTCGCGTAGGGTATATTTTTTAATATTTGGATGGATTGCGTATGTGTAATCGCAGTTTGGTAATGAGACAGATGTTTCAAATGCCATGTAATTCTCCTAAAATTTTGTGAATAGTTGTTATAAAAGTATCGACTTCAGCAGTCGTATTGAATTCGGATAAACTAATGCGAATAGATTCCTTCAAGCGAGGTGAATCTTCGCCATAATAAGCTGCAAGGACATGACTTGGCTGAACAGTCCCCGCAGTACAAGCCGAGCCAGTTGATACTGAAATTCCCGCCATATCTAAACGAAGCAGTAAGATATCATTGATGATACCTGGGAAGCCGATGTTTAAGACATGAGGAAGTTTGGAGTCTGTGCTATTCAGATAGAAATCTAAATCTTCTAGGCCTGTTAGGATACGTTCAGATAAGCTCTGAATGTACTGATAATTTGCGTCTAACTGCTCAGTTGCTTCTTTGAGGGCTTGAGCCATTCCAGCAATTGAAATCAAGTTCTCTGTACTAGCTCGACGTTTGTCTTCTTGGTCACCACCGTGTAAGAGATTGAAGAAGTCAGGCTTTTTAGCATAGAGAAGACCAACTCCCTTAGGCCCGTGAAATTTATGGGCCGATGCGGTTAGAAAATCAACTCCTAGCTCTTCAGGGGCTACAGCAAGTTTACCAACGGCTTGAACAGCATCGACATGAAAAGCAGCAGGATGGTCTTTTAAAAGGTCTGAAATGTCCTTGATAGGCAAGAGATCACCCGTTTCGTTGTTGGCATACATGGTGGATACTAAAACTGTATCGGGACGAAGTGCAGCTCGAATATCTTCAGGTCGAATCTTTTGATCGACCGGTTGAATGATGGTTACTTCAAATCCATATTCTTGGACCAAGTACTCAATCGGTTCCAGGACGGCATGGTGCTCAATAGCCGTGGTAATAATATGCTTCCCTTGCTGTCTATGTTTGAGACAGTAGCCCTTTATAACAGTGTTATTGCTTTCGGTCCCGCCAGAAGTGAAGATAATCTGTTGACTAGAGGTCTTTAAACAAGTTGCAACGCATTCCCTAGCGTCTCTAAGAATCTTTTTCGCTTGGCGACCGTGGGAGTGGAGACTAGAGGGATTTCCGAAACTGGTTTCCATCGTTTCTGTCATCACCTTGATTACTCCTGGGCTTAGGGGAGTGGTTGCCGCATTGTCAAAATAAATCACGCCATCACCTTATTTCTTGTGGTATGCAAATAGTGGACTAACTGGTTTACGCTCTTGGATACGTACAAGGGCATCTCCAATCAATTCACTTGCAGTAATGTATTTTACATTTTTTGGTTTTTGCTCTTTGGTTGCTACAGAGTCTGTAACCAAAATCTCTTTAATCGGTGCTTGATTCAGTAGGTCTGCGGCTCCCTTAACGAAAAGTCCGTGACTAGAAACGGCATAAATCTCAGTGGCGCCGTCGCGTTGAACAATTTTTGCAGCCTCAGAGAAGGTTTTTCCTGTATTTAGAATATCATCGATCAGGATTGCTTTTTTACCTTTAACATCCCCTATGATGTAGCCCTCGTCACGGCTGGAATCGTCTTGGGCGTAGTCGATGATAGCAATTGGGGCATCTAGATATTCAGCAAGATTGCGTGCGCGTTTCACTCCAGAATTTTTAGGGCTGACAACCACTACATCTGAACCGGTTAAACCTTGTTTGATATAGTGATCCGCAAATAGAGGAATCGTGAACAAGTTGTCTACTGGGATATCGAAGAAGCCTTGTACTTGAACCGCATGAAGATCGAGGGTTACAACACGGTCTACCCCTGCCTTGACAAGCATGTTGGCAACTAATTTTGCTGTAATTGGTTCGCGAGGAGCAGCAGTGCGGTCTTGACGAGCATACCCAAAGTATGGAAGGACCACGTTTACGGTATGGGCACTTGCTCGTTGGCAAGCATCTACCATGATTAACAATTCCATTAAGTGATTGTTCACTGGGAAGCTAGTAGATTGGATGATGTAAATATCATATCCACGCACACTTTCTTCGATATTAATTTGGATTTCACCATCTGAGAATTGACGTGAAGAAAGCTTTCCGAGTGGGATGCCAGCAACTTCCGAAATTTTTTGTGCAATTTCTTGGTTGGAGTTGAGTGCGAAGAGCTTCATATTGTTTTTTTCTGACATGTGTTTGATCCTCATTTAGATATTTTTGTCTAGTCTTATTTTAGCAAAAAAATTCAGTAATTTCAGCTATTTAGCAAACTTTGAGCCAATCTTGCTACTTTACTTTTGGCTGGCTTGTATTCAATTTGTTTTTCCTTGAGAAATTCGTGAAAATAAGTTTCATCTGAAGCGGCATCCACCTCCATTTCTAACTCATAGTCCTCGATAGAGTTATAGCGACTACGGTCAAAAGCTAATAATCCTTTAGGGATTCTTTTCTCCCGTCTCTCTGTTTCTAGACTTCCCCAGACATCTAAGGAAGTTAGAGGAATGTCTAAATCAGTGAGAAAGCTGGCAATCTCACCTTTAGGGAATTTCTTCTTGGAGAGAAAGGTTTCTACTTGTTCAAAAGTAAGGGCTTGATTGTATTCAAAATGTCCCTCATCTTGCGGTACTTTAAGGGTTAGCTCAGCCCGATCAGCTAAGGTACGAATTCGCAAGGCCATCCGATGATTCCGGATAGCATGGTCGGGCGTATCAATATAGTGATTGGTTTGTCGGATAGGTGGTTGGTCTTTGAAAAAGTCTTCTAGAGAATGGTACTCTTCCTTGGTTAGTAAGGTTTTAAATTCAATTTCTAAATGATTCATAGCTACGTCCTTTTCTTTCGTTTGCAAGCTCTTTATGATATAATAATAGATGTGTTTATTTTATACAAAAAACTTTGAGATGACAAGGTGATTCAATGGCGATTGATTGGGAAAATTTTTTAGATCCCTATATCCAAGCAGTTGGGGAGTTGAAGATTAAACTTCGTGGGATAAGAAAGCAGTATCGCAAACAACAAAAGCATTCCCCAATCGAGTTTGTGACCGGTCGTGTGAAGCCGATTGAGAGTATTCTCGAAAAGATGGAACGCAGAAGTATATCTGAAGAGAACCTGGCTAAAGATATGCAAGATATTGCTGGTCTGAGGATCATGGTTCAATTTGTAGATGACGTAGACGAAGTCCTAGAAGTCTTGCGGAAGCGTCAGGATATGCGCGTGGTTCAAGAACGAGACTATATTCGTCACAAGAAATCAAGTGGGTATCGAAGCTATCATGTAGTGGTAGAGTATCCAGTAGATACCATTAATGGCTATGAAACGATTTTGGCAGAGATTCAGATTCGTACTTTGTCTATGAATTTCTGGGCCACCATTGAACACTCATTAAATTACAAATATAAAGGAGATTTTCCAGACGAGATTAAGAAGCGTCTTGAAGTCACCGCGAATTTGGCTTATCAACTCGATGAGGAAATGGGTGCCATTCGTGATGCCATTCAGGAGGCGCAAGCTCTTTTTGATCCAATGCATCGTAAATTAAACGATGGCGTCGGAAATAGTGATGATACAGATGAGGACTACAGGTAAAAAGGTTTCGATTATTCGGAATCGAAAACGCCAGAGCGAAGAGGTTTTTCAACAACTTCGTTATAAATTAAAAAAGAATAATTTTATCTTAACTGAGAAGCATCCGGATATCGTGATCTCTATCGGTGGGGATGGTATGTTGCTCTCGGCTTTTCATAAGTACGAGAGTCAATTGGATCGGGTTCGTTTTGTTGGAGTGCATACGGGGCATCTTGGATTTTATACGGACTATTTAGATGATGAGATTGACAAGTTGGTAGAAAATCTCAAGTTCGATACAGGTGCCAAGGTATCTTACCCAATCCTTAATGTCAAAGTGACTTTTGATAATGGGGATACGAAGATTATGCGAGCCCTTAACGAAGCGACAATCAAACGTAGCGATCGAACTATGGTGGCTGATTTAACCATCAATGGCGTTCATTTTGAGCGATTCAGAGGGGATGGTATTACGGTTTCGACCCCTACAGGTAGCACAGCTTATAATAAATCTTTAGGAGGAGCTGTGCTTCACCCGACGATCGAAGCGCTTCAGATTGCTGAAATCGCTAGTCTGAATAATCGTGTCTATCGAACTTTGGGGTCATCGATTATTGTTCCCAAAAAAGATAAGATTGAAATCACTCCTAGCCGGCCAGGTTTTCACATTCTCTCTGTTGATAATTCAACCTATTCCTATCGAAATATCGCCCATATCGAGTACCAGATTGATAACCACAAGATCAATTTCGTAGCGAGCCCAAGCCATACCAGTTTCTGGAATCGGGTCAAGGATGCCTTTATCGGAGATATTGACGAATGAGGTTCGAATTTATTGCAGATGAACATGTCAAGGTTAAAACCTTTCTGAAGAAACATCAGGTTTCAAAAGGCTTATTGGCCAAGATCAAGTTTTCTGGAGGTCAGATTTTAGTCAATGGCGTCGAACAAAATGCCATTTATCTTCTGGATATCGGAGACAAGGTAACGATTGATATTCCCTCTGAGGAAGGTTATGAAGCCTTGGAAGCCATTGATCGTGATTTGGAAATCTTGTACGAAGACGATCATTTCTTGGTTATCAACAAACCAGCAGGAGTGGCATCCATTCCTAGCTCCCTTCATTCCAATACCATTGCGAACTTTGTCAAGGGTTACTATGTTCGCAATCAGTATGAAAATCAGCTCGTTCATATTGTCACCCGTTTAGACAAGGATACCAGTGGGATCATGCTTTTTGCCAAACATGGCTATGCCCATGCTCGCTTAGATAAACAACTTCAGGCTAAGACCATTCAAAAACGTTACTTTGCATTGGTAAAGGGTAAGGGGGAGTTGGAAAGTAAAGGGGATATCATTGCTCCCATTGCGCGTGATGAAGACTCCATTATTACCCGAAAAGTAGCAAAAGGTGGCAAGTATGCTCATACTAGCTACCAAGTTGTCCAGTCTTTTGGTGATATTCATCTAGTGGATATCCAGTTGCATACAGGCCGTACCCATCAGATTCGCGTTCATTTTTCTCATATTGGTTTTCCACTTTTGGGAGATGATCTCTATGGAGGTTCGTTAGAAGATGGAATTCTTCGACAAGCCTTGCATTGCCATTCCTTGGCTTTCTATCATCCTTTTTTGGAAGAGGAGCTCCGAATTGAAAGCTCTCTGCCAGATGATTTTAGCCAAGTCTTAAAACAGTTATCAAATATTTAATTTTTTTCAAAGGAGAAACTCATGGAAGTTTTTGAAAGTCTCAAAGCCAACCTTGTTGGTAAGAATGCTCGTATTGTGTTACCAGAAGGGGAAGAGCCTCGTATTCTGCAAGCAGTAAAACGGATTGTAAAAGAAACAGACGTAACCCCTGTCTTGCTTGGTAATCCAGATAAAATTCGTATTTACCTTGAAATTGAAGGAATTTTAGAAGGATACGAAGTTATCGATCCCCATTCTTACGCAGGCTTTGATGAGATGGTAGCTTCCTTGGTAGAACGTCGGAAGGGTAAAATGACAGAAGAAGAAGCGCGTCAAATTTTGCAAGACGATGTCAACTACTTTGGTGTTATGTTGGTACATCTGGGAATCGTTGATGGTATGGTATCAGGTGCCATTCACTCAACAGCTTCAACTGTTCGTCCAGCCCTTCAAATTATCAAAACTCGTCCAAATGTCAAACGCACTTCAGGTGCCTTCCTCATGGTTCGTGGTTCTGAACGTTACTTGTTTGGAGACTGTGCGATTAACATCAATCCAGATGCTGAAGGTTTGGCAGAAATTGCCATCAACTCTGCTATCACAGCCAAGATGTTTGGCATCGATCCGAAAATCGCCATGTTGAGCTATTCAACCAAAGGTTCTGGTTTCGGTGAAAGTGTTGATAAAGTTGTGGAAGCAACAAAAATCGCTCATGAACTTCGTCCAGACCTTGAAATTGATGGGGAATTGCAATTTGACGCTGCCTTTGTACCAGAAACAGCAGCATTGAAAGCTCCAGGAAGCAAGGTGGCAGGACAAGCTAATGTCTTTATCTTCCCAGGTATTGAGGCGGGTAACATTGGGTACAAGATGGCAGAACGTCTTGGTGGCTTTGCTGCAGTAGGACCAGTTTTGCAAGGGTTGAACAAACCAGTTAACGACCTTTCTCGCGGATGTAATGCAGATGACGTTTACAAATTGACCTTGATCACAGCAGCTCAAGCTGTGGAACAATAAGAATGATTGAAAGGTTTAGGGATTTCCTAGGCCTTTTTATGGTAGAGTCAGAATCTCTAAAGTAGAAGTCATTCTATGGTATACTAGGAATATGATGGATTTAAAAGATTACGGGATTATCATGTGGGAGGAGGAAAAAATTGCCTCTTTCCGAAAAAAGTTATTAGCCTGGTATGATGCCAATAAACGGGATCTCCCCTGGAGACGGACGCAGGATCCTTATAAAATATGGATCTCAGAGATTATGCTCCAGCAGACACGTGTCGATACGGTTATTCCTTATTATGAACGTTTTTTAGATTGGTTTCCGACCATTGCGGATTTAGCTCAGGCTCCAGAAGAAAAGCTCTTAAAAGCTTGGGAGGGCTTGGGCTATTACTCGAGGGTCCGCAACATGCAGAAAGCTGCTCAGCAAATCATGGAGGACCATGGGGGTGTTTTCCCATCAAGCTATGAGGCTATCTCAAAACTCAAGGGAATTGGACCTTATACAGCTGGTGCCATTGCCAGTATTGCTTTTGGCTTGCCAGAGCCAGCAGTGGATGGCAATGTCATGCGGGTTTTAGCTCGTTTGTTTGAGGTTGACTACGATATCGGAGTTCCGACTAATCGTAAGATTTTTCAAGCCATGATGGAAGTCTTGATCGATCCAGAGCGTCCGGGTGATTTCAATCAGGCTTTGATGGATTTGGGCTCAGATATCGAGTCCCCAGTCAACCCACGGCCGGAAGAGAGTCCTGTCAAGGAGTTTAGTGCGTCCTACCAACATGGGACCATGGATCGTTATCCCATCAAGGCTCCTAAGAAGAAACCAGTACCAGTCTATCTTACAGCCTTTATTATCAAGGATAGCCAAGGGCGCTACTTGCTGGAGAAAAATGAGCGAGAAGGACTCTTGTCAGGCTTCTGGCATTTTCCCTTGATTGAAGTGGATAGTCTATCTGAGAACCTGGGCCAATTATCTCTGCTGGACGAGAAAGAACAAGCAGAGAGCAATCTAGAGATTCTCTCCTTTGAACAGGACTATGACTTAGTCATTGATTGGCAAGAGAGAACTTATCCCATGGTCCAGCATATCTTTTCGCACCGCAAGTGGCAGGTTCAAATCCGGTACGGATTGGTAAAAGAAGGAGAACAAGCAACCAGTGAATCAATTATTTGGTTAAAACCGGAAGAATTTTCGGCCTATCCTTTTGCCAAACCCCAGCAGAAGATTTGGACGACTTTTACAGAAAATGAAAAATAGCTAGAGAATAATCTCTAGCTATTTTTTTTATAGATGAGCGAATGCTTTGATTTCTTCTTCTGACATGGATGAGTCGCAGCGAACTGTAACTTCACCGGCTTCGACATGTAAAAATCCTGGAACAGTAGGAATGCCATAGGTAGAGCGGAAGGCTTGCAAAGCATCAAGTTGACTTGGTTCTTCACTATTAATGAAGTAGATATGAGCTTCAGTTTCGGCTACTACAGTTGCTAATTTAGCAGCGAACTTTCGGCAATATGGGCAAGTCTTGCGTCCAATAAAGAAGGTTGCTGTTTCTTTTTGGTCGATGGCTTCTTGCGCACGCGCAACAGTGGTTACTTCAAGATCTTTAATATCTTCTAAAAATTGTTCCATGAGATTACCTCGCTTTCTTATAAATCTAGTATGCCATAAAGGGCGAAAAAATGCTGTATTTTGATACGAAAAAAAGATGAGATTGGTTGATCTCATCTTTTGTGGTTTCTTATTTTACAAAGGCATTGATTTCAGCTTCGATGTTAGCAATTTTAGCTTGAGAATCTTCGTTGCTTTCACCAACAACGGCAATGTAGAACTTAATTTTTGGTTCTGTACCTGAAGGGCGAACGGCAATCCAAGAACCATCAGCAAGTGTGTATTTCAATACATCACTTGGAGGAGTTGTCAAGGTTGTTACAGTGCCATCAGCAGCAGTAGATGTTTGTGCTTTGAAGTCTTCAGTGATTGAAACTTCTGTTGCGTTAAATTCTTTTGGCCCGTTTTCACGGAATTTCGCCATAATCGCTTTGATTTGCTCAGCACCGTCAACACCAGAAAGTGTAACAGAGATTGTCTTTTCAGCATAGTAGCCGTACTCTTTGTAGATTTCTTCGATACCGTCAGCAAGTGTCAAACCACGAGAGCGGTAGTAAGCAGCAAGCTCAGCAACGACAAGGACAGCTTGAATCGCATCTTTATCACGTACGAATGGTTTAATCAAGTAACCGAAGCTTTCTTCAAATCCCATCATGTAAGTGTGATTGTGTTTTTCTTCGAATTCTTGAATCTTTTCAGCGATGAATTTGAAACCAGTCAAGACGTTAAACATAGTTGCGCCGTAGCTTTCAGCAATCTTCGTTACCAAGTCAGTTGATACGATAGATTTGCAAAGGGCTGCATTTTCTGGAAGAGTGCCAGCATTTTTGTGAGCTTCCAAGATGTACTTAGCCATGATAGCACCGATTTGGTTCCCTGAAAGGTTAAGGTAGCTACCGTCTTTTTGAAGAACTTCAACACCAACACGGTCAGCGTCAGGGTCAGTTGCGACAAGAACATCAGCGCCTACTTGGCGACCAAGTTCTTCAGCAAGTGCAAAGGCTGCTTGGCTTTCTGGGTTTGGTGATTTTACAGTTGAGAAGTCTGGGTCTGGCGTTGCTTGAGCTTCCACGACTTGTACAGAGTCAAATCCTGCTTGAGCAAGAGCACGACGAGCCAACATTTCACCAGTACCATGAAGAGGAGTGTAGACAATCTTCATGTCTTTACCAAATTCTTCAATTAAAGCAGGGTTGATGTTAACATCTTTGACTTCTTTGAGGTATTCAGCATCAATAGCTTCACCGATGACTTCAATCAAACCAGATGCTTTTTCAGCTTCAACATCCGCAACTTCTACAGCGAATGGATTGTCGATGGCACGGATGTAGGTTGTCAAAGCGTCCGCGTCGTGTGGAGGCATTTGACCACCATCTTCACCGTAAACCTTGTATCCGTTAAACGGAGCAGGGTTGTGGCTAGCAGTAATCATGATCCCTGCGAAACAGTTTAGGTGACGAACAGCAAATGAAAGTTCTGGAGTTGGACGGAGACTTTCAAAGACATAGGATTTAATACCGTGTTTTGCAAGAACGGCTGCAGATTCAAAGGCGAATTCTGGAGAGAAGTGACGGCTATCGTAGGCGATGGCTACACCACGTTCTTTTTCATTTCCACCTTTAGATTCGATCAAACGAGCCAAACCTTCAGTTGCTTGGCGGACTACGTAGATGTTAATACGGTTAGTCCCAGCACCAATCAATCCGCGCATACCAGCAGTACCGAATTCAAGGTTTGTGTAGAAGGCATCTTCCTTCGTTTTTTCATCCATGCTTTCCAAATCACGACGAAGGTAATCTGGTAGGTCAGCGAAATCAGCCCATTTTTGGAAGTTTTCTTGATAAGTCATAGTGCAACTCCTTATTTCTATAAATTAATCGCTTACATTATAGCATTTTTTTTCTGAAAAAACTAGATTCAATAGCAATTGTTTTCAAATTTATATGCTGAGTGTCCACAAAAAAATCACACCTTCATTTGAAAAGTGTGATAAACGAAAATGACTTATAATGAATTCTTAACTTTTGAGAGAGGTGGGATGATCGCTAGTGTCAGAATGACTGTCGCTAGGACCTCAATCAATGAGTTGGTGGTTAAAACAGCACCGAGGAAGGCTTGGATACCACCTGGATAATTTTTTGAAAAGAATATGAAAATACCTGAAAGCACAAAGAAAGTGTTGGTGAAAGATCCAACCGCTGCAGCGATTGCCAGTCCGGATTTATTATGAATCAACTTGTACACAAAGTAAGGGGTGATCCCGATGAGGATACGGGGAACCAGTACGATAATCAGAGAGTAAATGTTTCCTTTTTCAACAAAGGGACTGAATAAATAACTACTTGGTAGCTGAACGATAGTGTTGATGGTGAGACTAAAGAGTCCCATCAAGAGTCCCAAGGTCCCACCAATACGTGGTCCATAAAGAATGGAGGCAATGACCACTGGAATATGGACGAAGGTCGGTGGAATTAGAAAGGGGAAGAATTGAAAGATCATGGTTGATGTAAAATGAATGGTCACCATGATAGCGAAGAAGATAGAAATTTGTGCAATGGATGAAGAAGATTTTCTCATGAGAGCGACTCCTGTATAGTAGTTAGAATGGTTTCGATGGAAGCTAAAGCGCCAGATCCCTGATCGCCACAAGCTAGTAAAGCTTCACGCGGTGGGATGATTTGGTAGCCGTAGCTTTTTAGGGTTTCAAGATTGTTTTGTGTAGCGGGGTGGTCCAACATCTTGGTATTCATAGCGGGTGCTAGGAATTTCTTCACCTCAGACGGGAGGGCCAAAGCAGTGCTTGTTACGATATTATCTGCAAAGCCGTGGGCTAATTTTGCAATGGTATTGGCACTAGCAGGAGCGACTAGAAAAAGATCAGCCTCTTTACCTAAGTCAATATGTTGGATTTGTTTTGGATCGTCTTCTGTCATGACCTCTACCAGGACAGCTTGTTTGGAGAGGACCTGAAGTGTTAGAGGGGTAATAAAAGCTGTAGCTGCAGGAGTCATCAGAACCTTTACCTGGTGACCGAGCTTGGTCAATTGACTGGTGAGGTCTGCTGCCTTGTAGGCAGAAATGCTCCCAGTTACAGCCAGTAGTATATTCGCCATAGGTTTTATCCTTTGTTTATAATGTGATGGTAGATTTTTTGAGCAATATCCAATTTCGTTTCTGCTATTTGAGTAGCATCTTTCGTAACTAAATAAGCCCGATGCTTTCCGTCTTGAATTTCGTTCAAATCATTGGCAACAATCATTTCTGCCTGATTCTTTTCGAGACTAGCACGAGCAACGGCTAGCAGTTGATCCTGTGCTACATCAACCAGCAGTTTAAAGCCGATTAAGCGAATGTCTGGATTCCAAGTTTTTACTAAGGAAATCAACTTAGGATTTTTCTTCAAAAAGAGAACTTGGTAATCTTCCTCTGAAGAAATTTTCGATTCCTGGTTGGTTTGATGAAGAAAATGCTCTAAATTGCTAGCTTCTTTGACAGCCTGGAAACCTGACATATAGACAGGGCTGTAGTCAGAGACAGCCATCGCGTGGATGAGCACCTGGTGAGTTGGAGTTTCTTTTTCAAGGACGGTTTGAAGTTCAGCGACATCTTTGATAAATATCCTTCTTAAATGAGGGTGTTCTTTAGGCTGAACCGCAGTTGGGGTTGTCACCAGAGTCACAGAAAAACCTGCCTCTAAAAAACGTTCGGAAATGATTTTTCCAAGTTGACCAGTGGAATGGTTGGTAATCGAACGAACCTGATCGATTTTTTCACTCGTACCACCGGAAGTAATCAAAATATTCATAGGCTTATTTTACAAGAATTTTATATTTTAGTAAAGCCAGGAACACGGCTCATACGATTGTTGGTCAAGGGGATTCAAAGGCGGTAGACTAGACAACGAAGGGACTCATAGTTATTTCATATAGAAGGGTATAAGAAATTGGAATAAAGGCTGAAAAAGCAGAATTACTAAGCAAAAACCGAACGAACGGGAAAAGTTTGAGATTTAAAATATATATCCTTGTGAAATTTCTGTATAATAGGATTATTAAATAGTGAGGAGATTCAGATGAAGACAGATATCGAGATTGCACAAAGTATTGAATTGAAACCAATCACAGATGTGGTAGAGAAATTGGGTATTCACTTCGATGACCTAGAACTCTATGGAAAGTATAAGGCGAAATTAACCTTTGACAAGATCCAAGCCGTTCAGAAAGAAGAACCAGGGAAACTCATCTTGGTAACAGCGATTAACCCGACTCCAGCAGGGGAAGGAAAGTCTACTATCACCATTGGTTTGGCAGATGCATTAAATAAAATTGGAAAACAAACCATGATTGCCATTCGCGAACCTTCTTTAGGTCCTGTTATGGGGATTAAAGGTGGTGCAGCTGGGGGAGGCTATGCTCAAGTACTCCCAATGGAGGATATCAACCTTCATTTCACGGGTGACATGCATGCCATTACAACAGCAAATAATGCTCTTTCAGCATTGATCGACAATCATTTGCATCAAGGAAATGAGCTAGGCATTGACCAACGTCGGATTATCTGGAAACGGGTAGTGGACTTGAATGACCGTGCTTTGCGACACGTATCGGTTGGTCTCGGTGGACCGCTCAATGGGATTCCTCGTGAAGACGGATTTGATATCACCGTTGCTTCTGAGATCATGGCTATCCTTTGCTTGGCGACAGATATTGAAGACTTGAAACGCCGTTTGGCTAATATTGTGATTGGTTACCGCTATGATCGTAGTCCAGTTTATGTCCGCGATTTAGAAGTAGAAGGGGCGCTTGCCTTGATCCTCAAAGATGCGATCAAGCCAAACTTGGTTCAAACCATCTATGGAACTCCAGCCTTTGTTCATGGTGGACCTTTTGCTAATATTGCCCATGGATGTAATTCTGTTTTAGCTACCTCAACCGCTCTTCGTTTAGCCGATTACGTAGTGACAGAAGCAGGTTTTGGGGCGGATTTGGGAGCTGAAAAATTCTTGGATATCAAAACACCAAATCTTCCTGTTAGCCCATCTGCAGTTGTGATTGTCGCAACGATTCGTGCTTTGAAGATGAATGGTGGAGTTGCCAAAGATGCTCTTTCTGAAGAAAATGTAGAAGCTGTTCGTTCAGGTTTTGCGAACTTGGAGCGCCACGTAGAAAATATGCGTAAATTCGGAGTTCCTGTAGTAGTGGCTATTAATGAATTTGTCACAGATACAGAAGCTGAAATTGCAGCTCTGAAAGAACTCTGTGCTTCTATTCAAGTTCCTGTTGAATTGGCGAGCGTTTGGGCTAATGGTGCTGATGGAGGGTTGGCCCTAGCAGAAACCGTAGTGGAGACACTTGAAACAAGTCCAGCCAACTACACTCGTCTTTATGATAATGACCTTTCTGTTGAAGAAAAGATCACTAAGATTGCCCAAGAAATTTACCGAGCCGACAATGTTGTCTTTGAGAAGAAAGCCAAAACTCAGATTGCTCAGATCGTGAAAAATGGCTGGGACAAGTTGCCAGTTTGTATGGCTAAGACCCAATATAGTTTCTCAGATGATCCAAGTCTCCTCGGGGCGCCGTCTGGTTTTGACATTACCATTCGCGAATTGGTACCTAAGACTGGTGCAGGCTTCATTGTTGCTTTGACAGGTGAAGTGATGACTATGCCTGGATTACCAAAACGTCCTGCTGCTTTGAACATGGATGTAGCAGAAGATGGTACTGCTTTAGGATTGTTCTAAAAAATTATATAGAGGTTGGCGGACAACCTCTATTTTTGTGCTTTTGGGGTATAATAGAGAAATAGAAAGCGAGAAGACCATGCTGAAGATTAGACCAGTCACACTTGAAGATGCTCCTGAACTTGTCAGGATTTATGCCCCTTATGTTGAGAAAACAGCCATCACTTTTGAATACCAGGTTCCGACGATTGAGGAATTTGAAGGGCGTATCGAAAAAATCCTTCAACGTTTTCCTTATTTAGTAGCTGAAGAAGACAGTCATGTCCTTGCTTATGCCTATGCCTCAACCTATTATGATCGATCAGCATATGATTGGGCAGTGGAAGTATCTGTCTATGTAGATCAAGACCATCGTGGGCAAGGATTGGGTTATCGTTTGAATGAGGCGTTAGAGTCGGAGTTGGAGGCGCGTGGTTATTTGCGGTTCTTAGCTTGCATCGCTCTGCCAAATCCAGCTAGCATTGCCCTCCATGAGAAACGAGGCTATGTGAAAGTTGCTCACTTTCCTAAAATTGGCTATAAATTTGATCAATGGCATGATATTGTCTGGATGCAAAAATCTATAGAAGGGCCTGTGAAATCTCTACTGTAAAAACCAGAAGGAGCTTAACTCAGCTCAAATTTTTTAAAGGAAGAATAGAACGAGCCTCTTGACAGCTCGTGTAATTACATGGTAGACTAGTCATATGCGATGAGTCGATTGGCTCTTAGGAGCCTTTTGCGCTGAGGAGGTCTACATTCAATTGTAACGCAGGAGCGGACCTTGAACAGTTGTGTGAACCGGCTGTTCTCATCGAAAGATGCCTCGATCCCTTACCGTTTGGTAGGGGATTTTTTATTTACTGAAGAATCCTTTATAAACTATAGCAATCGAATGTTGAATTGAATACAAATTGCTCTTTTCATTTACCGGGAAAAATAGTATAATAGATAAAATTCACAAATTTTTAGAAAATTCCGAAAGAGGTTTTATTATGGGATATACAGTTGCTGTTGTCGGTGCTACAGGTGCCGTTGGTGCACAAATGATCAAAATGTTGGAAGAATCAAGTCTTCCAATTGATAAGATTCGCTATCTTGCATCTGCACGTTCTGCAGG
The DNA here is from genome assembly GCF_058200455.1 of Streptococcus sp. SCPM-O-B-15294 (M123). Taxonomy (NCBI): domain Bacteria; kingdom Bacillati; phylum Bacillota; class Bacilli; order Lactobacillales; family Streptococcaceae; genus Streptococcus; species Streptococcus sp. SCPM-O-B-15294 (M123). The sequence goes on from NZ_JBYQGU010000003.1 coordinate 125,844, forward strand.
TAAGGTATTGCAATTCAAAGGGCAAGACGTGACCATTGAAGAAACAACTGAAGAGGCTTTTGCAGGAGTAGATATCGCTCTCTTCTCAGCTGGAGGATCAACTTCAGCTAAATATGCACCATATGCTGTTAAAGCTGGTGCGGTCGTAGTAGATAACACTTCTTACTTCCGTCAAAACCCAGATGTGCCATTGGTTGTTCCTGAAGTAAACGCCCATGCGCTTGATACCCATAACGGAATCATCTCTTGTCCAAACTGTTCAACTATTCAAATGATGGTTGCTCTTGAGCCTGTTCGTCAAAAATGGGGCTTAGATCGTATCATCGTTTCAACTTATCAAGCAGTTTCAGGTGCTGGTATGGGAGCCATTCTTGAAACCCAACGTGAATTGCGTGAAGTATTGAATGACGGAGTAAATCCACGTGATTTGCATGCTGAAATCTTGCCATCAGGTGGCGATAAGAAACATTACCCAATTGCCTTTAACGCCCTTCCTCAAATCGACGTCTTCACTGATAATGACTACACATATGAAGAAATGAAGATGACGAAGGAAACTAAGAAAATCATGGAAGACGATAGCATTGCCGTATCAGCAACCTGTGTACGTATTCCAGTCTTGTCAGCTCACTCAGAGTCTGTCTACATTGAAACCAAAGAAGTAGCACCGATTGATGAAGTAAAAGCAGCGATTGCAGCCTTCCCAGGTGCAGTGTTGGAAGATGATGTTGCTCATCAAGTATACCCACAAGCTATTAATGCGGTTGGTTCTCGCGATACCTTTGTTGGTCGTATCCGTAAAGACTTGGATGCAGAAAAAGGAATTCATATGTGGGTGGTTTCTGATAACCTTCTTAAAGGAGCTGCTTGGAACTCAGTTCAAATTGCAGAAACCCTTCATGAACGTGGACTCGTGCGCCCAACAGCTGAGTTGAAGTTTGAGTTGAAATGATTCATTAACTAAATAAAGTGTATAGGGGACAGCTATCAACTTTTGGTGCTGTCCCTCTTCCCTATGGTTGTCTCAAGAAGGAGTATGTATGTCTTATCAAGATTTAAAAAATTGTAGAATGATCACTGCCTTTATCACTCCCTTCCATGAAGATGGTTCGATTAATTTTGAGGCTATTCCTCCGCTTATTGAACATCTTTTGGCTCATCACACAGATGGGATTCTTTTAGCTGGTACCACAGCGGAAAGTCCAACTCTAACGCATGATGAAGAATTGGAACTTTTTGCAGCGGTGCAAAAGGTGGTCAATGAACGGGTTCCTTTGATTGCGGGTGTCGGAACCAATGAAACCCGAGATTCCATTGAGTTTGTAAAAGAAGTCGACCAATTTGGTGGCTTTGCTGCCGGATTAGCGATTGTTCCTTATTACAACAAACCTTCTCAAGAAGGTATGTACCAGCATTTTAAGGCTATTGCAGACGCTTCTAACTTGCCAATCATAATCTATAACATCCCTGGGCGCGTGGTTGTCGAAATGACACCCGAAACCATGCTTCGTTTGGCAGAACATCCAAATATCATTGGGGTGAAAGAGTGTACAACCCTTGCCAATATGGCTTACCTAATCGAGCACAAGCCAGAGGAGTTCCTCATTTATACAGGAGAGGATGGAGATGCTTTCCATGCCATGAACCTTGGGGCAGACGGGGTGATTTCAGTAGCATCTCATACCAATGGGGATGAAATGCACGAAATGTTCCAAGCCATTGAGAATAATGATATTAAAAAGGCAGCGGCTATCCAGCGCCAATTTATCCCGAAAGTCAATGCTCTCTTCTCTTATCCAAGTCCAGCTCCAGTTAAAGCAGTCTTGAACTATATGGGCTTTGAAGCAGGGCCAACTCGTTTGCCATTAGTGCCAGCTCCTGCTGAGGAAGCGAAGCGCATTATCAAGGTTGTAGTGGATGGGGATTACCACGCGACCAAAGAAATCATTACGGGAGTTCTTCGTCCGGATTATTGACGTTTTAGATTCTTGACAAATCCCCTATTTATTTAGATAATAGAAGTATATTGATGATCAAGGAGAATAAGATGGAAGTCATTAAACGTAGTGGTGAAGTTGTAGAATTTGATCCAGATAAAATCTATCAAGCTGTTTTGAAGGCAGCACAAACAGTCTATGTCTTGACCGATGATCTTCGCCAAAACTTGGCGCAAGTGACTAAAAAAGTTGTGATGGATTTGGAAGAAGCGAAAGTGGAACGTGCCACAATCAGCATGATCCAATCAATGGTTGAGCACCGTTTACTTGGTGCTGGTTATATTACCATTGCTGAACACTATATTTCTTATCGTTTGCAACGCGATTTGGAACGAAGTGGCTATGGAGACCACATCGCTGTTCACTTGCACTTTGAGCAAATTCGCTAAAATAAGAAACGAAGTTACGGGTGTAGCTTCGTTTTTTTAAGAAAAAATGGGGAGCAGTTTTAAAAGAAAATACTGTATTTCATGGTATAATAGATAAGATTGAATGTTGAAAGGATTTCATTTCATGGCGATTATTCAATGGTTTCCTGGACATATGTCCAAAGCTAGAAGACAAGTACAAGAAAATATTAAATTTGTGGATTTCGTGACAATTTTGGTGGACGCTCGTTTGCCTCTATCAAGTCAAAATCCTATGTTAACAAAAATTGTTGGTGATAAGCCTAAGCTGATGATTCTGAACAAGGTAGACTTGGCAGATCCTGTCGCTACAAAAGAATGGCAGGAGTATTTTGAGTCACAAGGGATCAAAACTTTGGCTATTAACTCTAAAGAGCAATCTACGGTTAAAAAGGTTACAGATGCTGCTAAGTCTTTGATGGCCGATAAAATTGCCCGTCAGAAGGAACGAGGGATTCAAATTGAAACCCTTCGGACCATGATTATCGGGATTCCCAATGCTGGTAAATCAACGCTGATGAACCGCTTAGCAGGGAAAAAGATTGCTGTTGTTGGAAATAAACCAGGGGTGACCAAGGGGCAACAGTGGTTGAAAACCAATAAGGACCTCGAAATCTTGGATACCCCAGGGATTCTTTGGCCAAAATTTGAAGATGAAGAAGTGGCCTTGAAGCTCGCCTTAACAGGAGCAATTAAGGACCAGTTGCTTCCAATGGATGAAGTGACCATTTTTGGCCTCAACTATTTTAAAGAGCACTACCCTAAAGAGTTACAAGAACGCTATAAGCAAATGAAATTAGATCAGGAAGCGCCTGAAATCATTATGGAGATGACTCAACGCTTAGGTTTCCGAGATGATTATGATCGCTTCTACAGTTTGTTTGTCAAGGATGTACGTGATGGTCGTTTGGGTCGCTATACCCTTGATCGTGTAGGTGAAGTAGATGCCAACGATTAAAGAAATCAAAGAGTGTTTGTCAACGATTGATAGGCTAGATCATCCCTTATTTGAAGAGTTGATCCTTGATGGTCGAGCGGGCGTTCAAGCGGCTATCAGCAAACGAAAACGCGAACTCCAAAAACAAGTAGACGAAGATTTGCGTTTGGAAAAAATGCTAGCCTATGAGAAAGAACTTTATGCTCAAGGGATTCATCTTATTGCAGGTGTTGATGAAGTAGGGCGAGGCCCTTTGGCTGGCCCTGTCGTCGCAGCAGCCGTCATTCTGCCTGAAAATTGTAAGATTCCAGGTTTAAACGATAGTAAGAGAATTCCAAAATCGAAGCACCATGCTATTTACCAAGCGGTTTTAGATCAGGCTCTCTCTGTCGGGATTGGGATAAAAGATAATCGGGTCATTGATCAGGTTAATATTTATGAAGCAACCAAATTAGCCATGCTTGAGGCTATTCAAGAATTGGACCCTCAACCTCAACACCTCTTGATTGATGCTATGAAATTGGACCTCCCTATTTCTCAGACATCCATCATCAAAGGAGATGCTAATTCTCTGTCTATCGCAGCTGCTTCTATTGTGGCGAAGGTGACACGAGATCAGATGATGGCAGCCTATGACCAAAAGTATCCAGGTTATGATTTTGCTCAGAATGCGGGGTATGGGACAAGCAATCATCTTGAGGGCTTGGAAAGACATGGGGTCACGCCTATCCATCGTCGAAGCTTCGAACCCATTAAGTCCATGACGGATCTTGACTAGGAGGGAAGGAAATGCTATTAGCCTTTGATATTGGAGGAACCTTTATTAAATATGCCTTAGTGGATGAAGCCTATCAGGTGAATGATTCCTCTAAAGTTCCGACACCAGCTACTATTGAGGAATTCTGGGAAGCTCTTGAGCGCGTGATTTGCTTGTTCCAGAATCGAATCACTGGGATCGCCATCTCTTGTCCGGGTGAAATCAATAGTCGACTGGGATTTGTCTTTAAAGGTGGCCTCGTTCCTTATTTAAGGAATATTCCTTTAGCTTCTCGTTTAAATAAGACTTTTCAAGTCCCTGTGACCGTCCTCAACGATGGGGATGCTGCAGGCTTGGCAGAAGCACGAATTGGAAACCTCCAGGATTGTGATTGTGGCGCAACCTTTGTGTTAGGAACTGGGGTAGGCTTAGCCTTGACTTCCAACGGTTCCTTAATTTCCACCTGGAATCTCAAGGATTATCTTCGTTGGCCAAGCTTAGGGGAGAAGCAAGTGACTCCTGAACAAAAGCAATATCAGACCGAGATTTTGCGACATGGGATTTCCAGTTTGGTTCAAAATTTAGGCTCTGCAGTCAATTTTGTGGCTAATGCTAGTCGACTCTTAGAATTGCCTGAAGAAGATGGAGTTCAAGTTTTTGAAGTCCTTGAAGCTGGTTATCATGAGGAATTGCAAGACTTATTTGCTTCTTATTGTCGAGAAATTGCGATCCTAATCTATAACCTTCAGTCTTTGGTTCGGCTTGAAAAAGTGACGATTGGTGGGGGAATTAGTAGTCAACCCCTTCTTTTAGAAGAGATTAACCATCAGTATAAAAGCCTGATGGAGGAAAGTGGGGAGCAACGATTTTCTTTAGTAGAGATTCAAGCAGCTCGTTACCACAACTCAAGTAATCTTTTGGGGGCAGTTTGTCATTTTAACATCTTAGAAAATCATTAAAAAGTTCTATTTTTAGAGCTTTTTTTGTTTTCTTTTACGAATATTATAAATAGATAGTAGAAAAAGAGGTTTACGAATGAAGAAATATGAACTTTATAAATTAAAGGTTGCTGGCCTGTCAAATCTACAGGTTTTTAACATTGTCAATTACTGGGAAATGAATGGGGAGTGGCCCTCTTTAGAATTAATGGCAAAAATTGCAGGTTGTCGTAATCAAACACTATTTATGGAACGGTATATCCGGATTGATGACAAGGTCTTGAGAGAAGAGTTTAAGGAGTTTGATTCGATTTCCATTATGGATCCGGAATATCCTGAAGAGCTTCTCTGGATGCATAACCCACCTGTTTTGTTGTTTTACTCAGGCAATATTGATCTTCTTAAACAGCCAAAGATTGCGGTCGTAGGAAGTCGATCCTGTAGTCGTAACGGGATTCAATCCGTCGAGAAAATCATTAACGAGTTAAATAATGAATTGATTGTGGTGAGCGGATTAGCCAAGGGAATTGATGCTGCAGCCCATTATGCCGCTATTCGAAATGGAGGAAAGACAATTGGAGTGATTGGTACTGGCTTAGATGTCTTCTATCCTAGATCCAATAAACAATTGCAGAAGTACATGAGTGGGAGTCATTTAGTGTTAACAGAATACGGTCCTGGACAAGGCCCTCAAAAACATCATTTTCCAGAACGCAATCGGATTATTGCTGGGCTTTCTAGAGCAGTGATTGTGGCGGAAGCGCGGATGCGATCTGGAAGTCTGATCACCTGCGAGCGTGCTATGGAAGAAGGGCGAGATGTCTTTGCTATTCCTGGTTCGATCTTGGATGGACGTTCAGATGGCTGTCACCACCTCATTCAAGAAGGTGCAAAGCTGGTCACCAGTGGAAAAGATGTCCTAGATGAGTTTGAATTTTAAAATGAGTTTTCCTATAGGAGAACTTCACGGTTGACATCCCGAAAAAAATAGTTTACACTCTATGAGGTTTATTACAAAATAGAGGTAAAAAAGTGGCTACTAAAACAAAAAAGAAAACCACAACAACTAAAAAGAATTTAGTCATCGTGGAGTCTCCTGCGAAAGCGAAGACGATTGAAAAGTATCTTGGTAGAAATTATAAGGTCATGGCCAGCGTGGGTCATATTCGTGACTTGAAAAAATCTACCATGTCTATTGATTTTGAGAACAATTACGAACCAGAGTACATCAATATTCGCGGAAAAGGTCCTTTGATTAATGATTTGAAAAAAGAGGCTAAAAAAGCCAAACAAGTCTTTCTCGCAAGTGACCCGGACCGTGAAGGAGAAGCTATTTCTTGGCATTTGGCGCATATTCTTCAGTTGGATAAGGAAGATAAGAACCGCGTTGTTTTCAACGAAATTACCAAGGATGCGGTAAAAAATGCCTTTCAAGAACCCCGTAAGATTGATATGGATCTGGTAGATGCTCAACAAGCGCGCCGTGTCTTGGACCGGATTGTTGGGTACTCCATCTCACCAATTCTATGGAAAAAGGTGAAGAAGGGACTTTCGGCTGGTCGGGTGCAATCCGTTGCGCTTAAGTTAATTATTGACCGGGAAGAAGAAATCAATGCCTTCCAACCAGAAGAATATTGGACAATTGATGGAACCTTTAAAAAGGGGACCAAGCAATTCCAAGCCAATTTCTATGGAATGAATGGCAAGAAGATGAAACTTCAAAACCAGGAGGATGTGAAAGCTGTACTTTCGCATCTAGATGGGAAAGAGTATATCGTTGAAAAGGTTGAGAAGAAAGAGCGCAAACGCAATGCGCCGCTTCCTTACACAACTTCTTCCATGCAGATGGATGCTGCCAATAAGATCAATTTCCGTACTCGTAAGACCATGATGGTAGCACAGCAATTATACGAAGGAATCAATATTGGATCAGGTGTTCAAGGTTTGATTACCTACATGCGTACGGATTCGACTCGGATTAGTCCAGTCGCTCAAAATGAAGCAGCTAGCTTTATCGTTGATCGATTTGGAGATAAGTATTCTAAGCATGGTAGCCGGGTTAAGAATGCTTCTGGTGCTCAAGATGCCCACGAAGCCATTCGTCCTTCTAGCGTCTACAATACGCCTGAGAAAATTGCCAAGTATTTGGACAAGGACCAGCTCAAGCTCTACACCTTGATCTGGAATCGTTTTGTGGCTAGTCAGATGACAGCAGCTATTTTTGATACCATGAATGTCCGTTTAGGGCAAAATGGAGTTCAATATACAGCAAATGGAAGTCAGGTGAAGTTTGACGGCTATTTGGCGATCTACAATGATTCGGACAAGAATAAGATGCTACCGGACATGGAAGAAGGTGACACCGTCACTCAGGTCAACAGCAAACCTGAACAGCACTTTACCCAACCACCAGCCCGTTATTCTGAAGCGACCTTGATTAAGACGCTAGAAGAAAACGGAGTAGGCCGTCCTTCAACTTACGCACCAACGATTGAGACCATTCAAAAACGCTATTACGTGAAGCTTGTAGCCAAACGTTTTGAACCAACCGAGTTAGGGGAAATCGTCAATAAACTAATTGTTGAATTCTTCCCAGATATCGTTAATGTGACCTTCACAGCGGAGATGGAAGGGAAACTCGATGATGTCGAACTCGGAAAAGAAGAGTGGCAAAAGGTCATTGATACCTTCTACAAACCATTCTCTAAAGAAGTCGCGAAGGCTGAAGAAGAGATGGAAAAAATCCAAATCAAAGACGAACCAGCTGGTTTTGATTGTGAAGTCTGTGGTAGCCCGATGGTGATTAAATTAGGACGTTTTGGTAAGTTCTATGCTTGTAGTAATTTTCCAGATTGTCGTCATACTCAAGCCATTGTCAAAGAAATCGGGGTGGAGTGTCCTAATTGTCATCAGGGACAAATCATCGAGCGTAAAACCAAGCGCAACCGTATTTTCTATGGCTGTAATCGTTACCCGGAGTGTGAATTCACTTCTTGGGACAAGCCGATTGGTCGGGACTGTCCAAAATGTAGTCACTACCTAGTTGAAAAGAAAGTTCGTGGTGGTGGGAAGCAGGTCGTATGTAGCAATGGCGACTACGAAGAAGAAAAAGTGAAATAAGATTTTAGAATGATTCGATGTCTATTATAACGGCAATTTTTTAGAATGTCTGTTATAATAGACATTTTTTTTTTTTTTCGTTATAATAGACACAAGGAGGTGGGCTTATGTTTCTTGCTTTGATTGCAGATGTCATTGATTCCAAAATGGTTCAAGAGCGTTTTGACCTGCAAAAACAGGTAGAAAAAACGCTTCAAAAGATGAACGAATTATTCGGGGATTACCTGGCATCCCGTTTTACTTTGACCTTGGGGGATGAGTTTCAGGCGCTTTTAGAAGTGGATGCTCCGGTTTTTCAAATCATAGATACCCTGCGTTCAGAACTAACCCCGACTCAACTTCGTTTTGGTATTGGACTTGGAGAGATTGTAACAACTATTGATCCCTTGCAAAGTATTGGAGCAGATGGGCCAGCCTATTGGAATGCACGCGCAGCCATCAATCTGGTTCATCAGAAAAATGACTACGGTAATACCCAGATTTATTTTTCAAGTGGGAAGGAAAACCAAGACTTTTTTGTGAACGCGCTCATTGCTTCAGGAGAAGCCATTCGTTCGGGTTGGCGTGGCAGTCAGGAAGAAATCCTGCTAGATCTTCTTAAGAGATGTGTATATAGTGAGAATTTTAGCCAGCAGGACTTAGCCCAATCGCTGGAGATAAACCCAAGTGCTCTCTCTAAACGGCTGAAAAGTAGTAGTATCCGTGTTTACTTACGGGGGCGAGCAGCAGCACTAGCGAGTATTCAAAGTTTAGCGAAAGGAGAGGCTTATGACAGGATTATCTAATATCGTAACAAATCCATACTTGCTTCTCTTGTTGAGTTGTCATTTGTTATCGGATTATTATTTTCAAAGCCAAAAGATGGCGGATCGCAAGGATCAGGATAGGAAAGTGTTAGGTCTTCACATTCTGTATGTAGCTCTGCCTCTGTTTGTCGTTTCCCTCTGTCATCTGGATTTGTGGTGGATTTGCTTGATTATTTTGCTGACTCATGCAGTGATTGATTACGGAAAATCTTGGGTGCAAAAGCAATTGAATTTATCAGCCGCATGGACTTTTGCGCTGGATCAAGTCTTGCATGTCGGTATCATTAGTTTCCTAGTCCTTTGGGGAGCAAAAAATGGCACGACTTATCTGCCTACTGATATCCTAAAGCTAATCTTTTATGTCCTCCTAGTGGGGAAACCGACCAATATCGTCTTTAAAATTCTCTTTGCCAAGTACCAGCCGACAATGGCAGATAAAATGGATACCATCACTGGGGCTGGTTCCATGATTGGCTTCTTAGAGCGGTTGGTTATCGGTGCCTGTCTTGTATACGGCCAATTTGCTTCTATCGGCCTAGTCTTTACGGCCAAATCCATCGCCCGCTACAATAAAATTTCGGAGAACCCAGCCTTTGCGGAGTATTACTTGATTGGGTCCTTATTCAGTATTCTATCGGCCCTCTTAGCAGCTTGGTTGTGTTTATAAGAAAACAACTAACAGACGAAAGTCCAGACAGGAAGGACTAGCCTCCCTGTCTTTTTGCTTGTCTTTTTGGTATAATGGACCGAGTATCAATTTAGAAAGATTTGTGGGTGGCCACCAATCCAGTGACTTGTTTTAATCTGGCCTTAGTTTTCACCCAAAGAGGTATTAGTGTCATGTCTCAATCTTATATCAATGTTATCGGTGCAGGCCTTGCTGGCTCGGAAGCGGCTTTCCAGATTGCCCAACAAGGAATCCCAGTGAAGCTTTATGAAATGCGTGGGGTCAAATCCACTCCGCAACACAAAACAGACAACTTTGCTGAGTTAGTCTGTTCCAACTCTCTTCGTGGGGATTCGTTAACCAATGCTGTCGGGCTCCTCAAAGAAGAAATGCGTCGCTTGGGTTCGGTCATCCTTGAAGCAGCAGAAGCGACTCGGGTACCGGCTGGTGGAGCGCTGGCAGTGGACCGCGAAGGCTTTGCTAGTCGGGTAACTGAGAAGGTGTCCCAACACCCACTGATTGAAGTGATTCGCGATGAAATCACTGAATTGCCGACGGATGCCATCACAGTGGTCGCAACAGGACCCCTAACCAGCGATGCCTTGGCGGAAAAGATCCACGCGCTCAATGGTGGAGATGGCTTCTATTTCTATGATGCAGCAGCTCCCATCATCGATGTCAATACCGTCGATATGAGTAAGGTTTATCTTAAGTCTCGCTATGATAAAGGCGAGGCAGCCTATCTCAACTGTCCCATGACCAAACAGGAATTTATGGATTTCCATGAGGCTTTGATCAATGCAGAAGAAGCCCCACTTAACTCTTTTGAAAAAGAAAAGTATTTCGAAGGTTGTATGCCAATTGAAGTCATGGCTAAACGAGGCATCAAAACCATGCTTTATGGTCCTATGAAACCAGTTGGACTCGAGTATCCGGATGACTACAAAGGGCCTCGTGATGGGGAGTTTAAGACGCCTTACGCAGTAGTCCAGCTTCGCCAAGACAATGCGGCAGGAAGTCTCTACAATATCGTCGGTTTCCAAACGCATCTCAAGTGGGGCGAGCAAAAACGGGTCTTCCAAATGATTCCAGGTTTAGAAAATGCGGAGTTTGTGAGATATGGAGTCATGCACCGCAACTCTTACATGGATTCTCCGAACCTGCTTGAACAAACCTACCGTTCGAAGAAACAAGCCAACCTCTTTTTTGCGGGGCAAATGACAGGGGTAGAAGGCTATGTCGAGTCAGCTGCTTCAGGTTTGGTGGCTGGGATCAATGCAGCTCGCCTCTTTAAAGGTGAAGAAGCAACTGTATTCCCTGAAACAACAGCTATCGGAAGCTTGGCTCACTATATCACCCATGCTGATAGCAAGCATTTCCAACCCATGAATGTCAACTTTGGGATTATTAAGGAGCTGGAAGGTCCACGCATTCGGGATAAAAAGGAACGTTATGAGAAAATTGCCGAACGTTCTTTACAAGATCTGGCAACATTTATTGGAAAATAAAGTCAATTAATGAAAAAGTTTGGAGAAATCCAGACTTTTTCTTATAAAAATGGTATAATGAATAAAAATTTAGAATATAGAGAGTTTTCTGACAATGAATAAATCCTATTTTTATTTAGAGATGAAGACACACGAGTTGAAAGTGCCTTATACCGGAAAACTCCGTCGTGTGCGGGTTTTATTACCCAAGAATTATGAAACAGATACTGATCGACGCTACCCCGTAGTTTATTTCCACGATGGGCAAAATGTCTTCTATAGCAAGGAAGCCTATGTAGGTCACTCTTGGAAAGTCATTCCAGCCATTAAGCGAAATCCTGACATTAGTCGCATGATTGTGGTTGCGATTGATAATGATGGCTTACAGCGGATGAACGAATACTCTGCTTGGAAGTATAAGGAGTCCAATATTCCTGGTATGCAATTTGGTGGCAAGGGTATCGAGTACGGAGAGTTCGTTATGGAAGTGGTTAAACCTTTCATTGATCAAGAATATCGAACGCTTGCTGATCGAGAATATACAGCCATGATTGGCTCTTCGCTTGGTGGAAATATTACCCAATTTTTGGGCCTAGAATACCAAGATCAAATCGGTTGTCTGGGAGTCTTCTCCTCTGCCAACTGGTTGCACCAAGAGGCTTTTGATCGCTATATCGAGCGTAAAAAATTATATGCAGATCAACGCATTTACATCTATGTGGGCACTGAAGAGGCAGATGATACAGATAAAACGCTGATGGCGGGGAATATCAAGCAAGCCTATATTGACTCATCTCTTCGTTACTATCATGATGTCATTCAACAAGGAGTAGCTTTAGAAAATATCGCCATTCGGATTCAATCTGGGGCTATCCACCATGAAGAAGCCTGGGCAGAGCATTTACCGGAATGTCTTCGTTTCTTAGCAGAGAAGTGGGACTAGAAGCTTTTAAATTTTTATCATAAAGAAAGAGGGAACCTATGAATATTGAACATTTAAGCCACTGGAGTGGCCAACTTAACCGCGAAATGTATCTGAACCGTTATGGCCATGCGGGGATTCCTATTGTGGTCTTCGCTTCATCTGGTGGAAGCCATAATGAGTACTATGACTTCGGTATGATTGATGCTTGTGCTCAGTTTATCGAAGAAGGACGGGTTCAATTTTTCACCCTTTCAAGTGTCGATAGTGAGAGCTGGCTTTGTGATTGGAAAAATCCTCACGATCGGGCAGAGATGCATCGGGCCTATGAACGATATGTGATTGAAGAGGCCATTCCTTTCATCAAGCACAAAACAGGTTGGTTTGACCCAATGATGACAACCGGCTGCTCTATGGGAGCTTACCACGCACTCAATTTCTTCTTGCAACACCCAGATGTCTTCAACAAAGTTATTGCCTTGAGTGGTGTTTACGACGCTCGTTTCTTTGTTGGTGAGTTTGGAGGAGATGAAGCCATTTACCAAAACTCTCCGTCTGATTATATTTGGCATCAAAATGACGGTTGGTTTATCGACCGTTACCGTCAGGCTGAAATTGTCATCTGTACCGGTCTTGGGGCTTGGGAGCAGGATGGACTTCCATCCTTCTATAAATTGAAGGAAGCCTTTGATCATAAAAACATTCCTGCTTGGTTTGCTGAGTGGGGCCACGATGTAGCCCATGATTGGGACTGGTGGCGGAAACAAATGCCCTATTTCTTAAGTCAGATGTATTTATAAGTCAAAAGGGAGGAGACCTTTATGAATTATCTTGTTATTTCACCTTATTATCCACAAAATTTCCAGCAATTCACCATTGAGTTGGCCAACAAAGGAATCACTGTATTAGGGATTGGCCAAGAGCCTTACGAGCAGTTAGACGAGCCATTGCGCAACAGTTTGACAGAGTATTTCCGTGTTGATAACATGGAAAACTTGGACGAAGTGAAACGTGCAGTAGCCTTTCTATTTTATAAGCATGGCCCAATCGATCGCATCGAGTCTCACAATGAATACTGGTTGGAATTGGACGCAGCGCTTCGTGAGCAATTCAATGTCTTTGGGGCTAAACCAAAAGATTTAAAGAAAACTAAGTTTAAATCAGAAATGAAGAAACTCTTCAAGAAAGCAGGAGTTCCTGTCGTTCCTGGTGCAGTAGTCAAAGCCGAAAAAGACATTGACAAGGCTGTGAAGAAGATTGGTTTGCCATTGATTGCCAAGCCTGATAACGGAGTAGGAGCGGCAGCGACCTTTAAAATTGAAACTCCAGAAGATGTGAATCATTTCAAAGCTGAATGGGATGGACATACAGAGTATTTCTTTGAAAAATTCGTTACTTCTAGCGAAATCTGTACCTTTGATGGTATAGTGGATCGAGATGGAAACATTGTCTTTTCAACTACTTTTGACTATGCTTATACACCACTTGACTTGATGCTCTACAAGATGGACAACTCTTATTATGTCCTCAAAGAGATGGATCCAAAATTGCGTCAGTACGGTGAAGCTATTGTCAAAGCTTTTGGTATGAAGGAGCGGTTCTTCCATATTGAGTTTTTCCGTGATGGGGATGACTATATTGCGATTGAGTACAATAACCGACCTGCAGGTGGATTTACGATCGATGTATACAATTATGCTCACTCCATCGACTTGTACCGTGGGTATGCAGCTATTGTAGCAGGAGAACCTTTCCCAGCTTCTGAATTTGAACCTCTTTATTGCTTGGCAACTTCACGTCGAGCTAATGTAAGCTATGCTCTCTCAGAAGAAGAAGTCTTGGCCAAATACCAGCATCAATTCCGAGTGAAGAAGATCATGCCTGCAGCCTTTGCGGAGCTTCAAGGGGACTATCTCTACATGTTAACAACTCCAAGTCGTGAGGAATTGGAACAAATGATTCGTGACTTTGGTCAACGAGCTGAATAAAAGCGAGCCGATAGGTCTTTTCCTATCGGTTTTTTTATTCCGAAGTATCAATATTTTCTCAATATATGACTTTGTGAATCTTTTATATAACAGTTGAAAAACTCTATTACACCAATGTTCTATAGAGTTTGATTTGTGAAGATAATTGAGCATTTTTTTTGACAGTGTTTTCAATTTTGGATAAAATGAAAGAGAATGAATAAATGCTAAGAAAGGCGAAATAATGGCAACATTAGATAAAAGTCTCTTATTGGAAATGTTCCGTAAAATGGAAGAAATCCGTCGCATGGACTTAAAAATTGCACAGTTAGTAAAAAAAGGGAAAGTGCCAGGAATGACGCACTTTTCTGTTGGTGAAGAAGCAGCCAACGTTGGAGCAATGCTAGCTTTGAACGAGGATGACATGCTCACTTCAAACCACCGTGGTCACGGACAAGCGATCGCTAAAGGGATCGACCTGAATGGAATGATGGCTGAAATCCTTGGCAAGTATACTGGTACTTGTAAAGGGAAGGGTGGCTCTATGCATATTGCCGACCTTGATGCCGGGAACCTCGGTGCCAACGGTATCGTCGGTGGCGGTATGGGAATTGCAGTAGGGGCTGCCCTTACTCAACAAATGCATAAAACTGGAAAAATTGTTGTCTGCTTCTTTGGTGATGGCGCAACCAACGAAGGTGTCTTCCACGAAGCGGTCAATATGGCTTCAATCTGGAATCTTCCCGTGATCTTCTACTGTATTAATAATGGTTATGGGATCTCTGCTGACATCAAGAAAATGACCAATGTGGAGCACATCCATGAGCGTAGTGCTGCTTACGGCATTCCTGGAATGTTTATTCCTGATGGAAACAACGTTATTGATGTCTATGAAGGATTCCAAAAAGCTGTTGAACATGTCCGTTCTGGTAAAGGTCCTGTCTTGATCGAAAGTGTCACCTATCGTTGGCTTGGACACTCTTCATCTGACCCTGGTAAATACCGGACCCGTGAAGAAGTCGAAGAGTGGAAGAAGAAAGATCCGATTGAAAACCTTCGCAAGTATCTCCTTGAAAATGAAATTGCGAGCGCAGAAGAATTGGATCAGATTCAAGAAGAAGTGAAAGAAGCAGTTGAAGCTTCAGTGAAATTTGCGGAAGAAAGCCCATTCCCTCCACTCGAATCAGCTTTCGAAGATATTTACGCAGACTAAGGGGGAGTAGAGAATTATGGAAACAAAATTAATGTCTTTCCGCGATACCATTATCCTTGCTATGTCTGAGGAAATGCGTCGCGACGAAAATGTATTGTTGATGGGGGAAGATGTCGGAGTTTTCGGTGGAGACTTCGGAACTTCCGTAGGAATGCTAGAGGAATTCGGTCCAGAACGTGTTCGTGATTGTCCGATTTCTGAAGCTGCTATCTCAGGTGCAGCTGCTGGTGCAGCCATGACCGGACTTCGTCCAATCGTTGATATGACCTTCATGGATTTCTCGGTGATTGCCATGGATGCTATCGTCAACCAAGCTGCTAAGACTCGCTACATGTTTGGTGGAAAAGGGCAAGTACCGATGACAGTCCGCTGTGCCGCTGGTAACGGAGTTGGATCTGCAGCTCAACACTCCCAATCTTTGGAATCATGGTTTACCCATATTCCTGGTTTGAAAGTTGTTGCTCCAGGAACTCCAGCTGATATGAAAGGACTTCTCAAGTCTTCTATCCGTGACAACAACCCAGTGATCATTCTTGAATACAAATCAGAATTCAACCAAAAAGGTGAAGTGCCTGTAGATCCCGACTATACCATTCCACTTGGTGTCGGAGAGATCAAACGAGAAGGAACTGATGTAACTGTCGTAACCTACGGAAAAATGCTTCGTCGCGTGATGCAAGCAGCTGAAGAATTAGCTGAAGAAGGCATTTCAGTAGAAGTAGTAGACCCACGTACTTTGGTTCCGCTTGATAAAGAAATCATCATTAACTCTGTCAAGAAAACAGGAAAAGTAGTCCTTGTCAATGACGCTCACAAAACAAGTGGTTATATCGGTGAAATCTCAGCTATTATTTCTGAATCAGAAGCATTTGATTACTTGGATGCACCTATCCGTCGTTGTGCGGGAGAAGATGTGCCAATGCCTTACGCACAAAACCTCGAAAATGCAATGATTCCAACAGTTGAAAGCATCAAAGATGCCATCCGAAAAACCTACAACAAAGAATAATACATAAAATAAATTATGTAACCAGTAATAATTCAGACCAAGAAGCTTTGTATCTAATGATGCAAAGTTCTCTGCGTCCTTAATATCTTAGATTAGAGCACGGGCTAAAAGCTCGGAAAAAAGATAAATCTCCTTGACTTCATCGAAGTCTGCGTTGATTTCCTATTTTTCAGTCGCTTTTAAACGCCCTTTGCATCATAAATAGAATAGGAGAGGTCATGGCTGATGATAAGCTAAGAGCGACTCCTGCAGCTAGAAAATTAGCGGATGATTTAGGAATTAATCTCTACGATATTTCTGGCTCAGGCGCAAACGGTCGTGTCCACAAAGAAGACGTGGAAACATTTAAAGACACTAATGTGGTTCGCATTTCACCACTTGCAAAACGAATTGCCCTTGAACATAACATTGCATGGCAGGAAATCCAAGGAACTGGTCATCGTGGTAAGATTATGAAGAAGGATGTTTTAGCTTTCCTTCCTGAAAATATCGAAAACGATACGATCAAGTCACCTTCTCAAATCGAGAAAGTGGAAGAAGCTCCAGATAACGTAACACCTTATGGTGAAATCGAGCGTATTCCAATGACACCGATGCGTAAGGTTATTGCTCAACGTATGGTTGAGTCATACTTGACTGCACCAACCTTCACGCTTAACTATGATGTTGATATGTCTCAAATGTTGGCCCTTCGTAAGAAGGTATTGGATCCAATCATGGAAGCAACTGGCAAGAAAGTCACTGTAACAGATTTGCTTTCTCTAGCAGTTGTTAAGACCTTGATGAAACACCCCTACATCAACGCTTCATTGACGGAGGATGGCAAAACCATCATCACTCACAACTATGTCAACTTGGCTATGGCGGTTGGGATGGACAATGGCTTGATGACACCGGTTGTCTATAACGCAGAAAAGATGACCTTGTCAGAATTGGTGGTAGCCTTTAAGGATGTTATCGGACGTACTTTGGACGGTAAGTTAGCTCCAAGTGAATTGCAAAATTCAACCTTTACCATCAGTAACTTGGGAATGTTTGGTGTTCAATCATTTGGACCGATTATCAACCAACCAAACTCAGCCATCCTTGGTGTTAGCGCAACTGTTGAAAAACCAGTTGTTGTGAATGGTGAAATCGTCATTCGTCCAATCATGAGCTTGGGATTGACCATTGACCACCGCGTTGTCGATGGTATGGCTGGTGCCAAATTCATGAAAGACTTGAAAGCCTTGATTGAAGACCCGATTTCAATGTTGGTCTAATCAACGAAAGAGAATAGAAACAAGAAAAAGAGGGAAATAAAATGGCCTTAGAAGTAATTATGCCAAAAGCCGGCGTAGATATGACCGAAGGACAAATCGTTCAGTGGAATAAAAAAGTCGGCGAATTTGTAAAAGAAGGAGAAGTTCTCCTTGAAATCATGACAGATAAAGTCAGCATGGAATTGGAAGCTGAAGAAGATGGCTACTTGATTGCTATCTTGAAAGGAGACGGCGAGACTGTTCCTGTAACAGAAGTAATCGGATACCTTGGTAAAGAAGGAGAAAACATCCCAACAGCTGGAGCAGCACCAGAAGCGAGTCCAGCACCAGCCGCAGCAAGTGCTTCAAACGATGACAATAAGAGCGATGATGCTTATGATATCGTAGTAATCGGTGGTGGTCCTGCTGGTTACGTATCTGCTATCAAGGCAGCTCAATTGGGTGGTAAGGTTGCTCTTGTTGAGAAATCTGAACTTGGTGGAACTTGCTTGAACCGCGGATGTATCCCAACTAAGACTTACCTTCACAACGCTGAAATTATCGAAAATATCGGCCATGCTGCAAATCGTGGTATCGTAATTGAAAACCCTAACTTCACAGTGGATATGGACAAGGTTCTTGAAACCAAGAACAAGGTCGTCAATACCTTGGTTGGTGGTGTTGCAGGACTTCTTCGTAGCTATGGCGTAACAGTTCACAAAGGTATCGGTACGATTACGAAAGATAAGAATGTCTTGGTCAATGGATCAGAATTGCTTGAAACTAAGAAGATCATCCTTGCTGGTGGTTCAAAAGTCAGCAAGATTAACGTTCCTGGTATGGAGTCTTCTCTTGTAATGACCAGTGATGACATCTTAGATATGAACGAAGTTCCAGAAAGTCTCGTGATCATCGGTGGCGGGGTTGTCGGTATCGAACTTGGTCAAGCCTTTATGACCTTTGGTTCAAAAGTAACGGTCATCGAAATGATGGACCGCATTGTTCCAGCTATGGATGCGGAAGTATCTAAGAACCTTCGCTTGATCCTTGAACGCAAGGGAATGACCATCTTGACTGATACCAAACTGCAAGAAATCATTGAAGAAGATGGCAAACTCCGCATCAAGGTTGAAGGTAAAGACGATATCATCGCGAATAAAGCTCTTCTTTCAATCGGTCGTGTTCCAGATCTTGAAGGAATTGGTGAAGTTGAGTTTGAATTGGATCGTGGTCGTATCAAGGTTAACGAGTACATGGAAACTTCTGTTCCTGGTATTTATGCACCAGGTGACATCAACGGAACCAAGATGTTGGCTCACGCAGCCTTCCGTATGGGTGAAGTTGCCGCTGAAAATGCTCTTAAAGGGAACCACGCTGTTGCCAAATTGAACTTGACTCCTGCAGCCATCTACACACTTCCAGAAGTAGCAGCAGTTGGTTTGACTGAAGAACAAGCTCGTGAAAAATACGATGTTCAAATTGGTAAATTCAACTTTGCAGCTAACGGTCGTGCTATTGCATCGGATGCAGCTCAAGGTTTTGTTAAGGTCATTGCAGACAAGAAATACGGTGAAGTTCTTGGGGTTCACATCATTGGTCCAGCAGCAGCTGAATTGATCAACGAAGCTTCTACTATCATTGAGATGGAAATCACTGTAGAAGAAATGCTCAAGACTATCCATGGTCACCCAACCTTCTCAGAAGTGATGTACGAAGCTTTTGCGGATGTACTTGGCTTGGCAGTTCACTCACCTAAGAAGAAATAATCATATTCTTTCAACTAAATTTTCTTAAAGTAGCACGGACGGCAGCGACCTCTTTAAGAGTTCCATGCCTAAAAATTGAGCCTTTTGTCTCAATTTTTCCGAGAAATGTAACGATAACTCGTTACATTTCTTTTTACTACTTCAGAAAATTCAAGTGAAATTCAACTATTTCTGTCTAGCACTCATCATACTATGAGTAGAATTTATAAAACGAATTTTTGGAATTACTATGAAATACATTATTAATTATTCAAATGATACTGCTTTTAATATTGCTTTAGAAGAGTATGCCTTTAAGCATCTATTGGATGAGGATCAAATCTTCCTTCTCTGGATTAACAAACCATCAATCATCGTTGGGCGCCACCAAAATACCATCGAAGAAATCAACCGTGACTATGTTCGGGAGCATGGAATTGAGGTCGTTCGTCGGATCAGTGGTGGTGGGGCTGTTTACCATGATTTGAACAACCTCAACTACACCATTATTTCGAAAGAAGATGAAAATAAGGCCTTTGACTTCAAGAGCTTCTCAACTCCTGTGATCAATACCTTGGCTCAGCTTGGTGTCAAGGCTGAATTCACGGGTCGTAACGACTTGGAGATCGACGGTAAGAAATTCTGTGGGAATGCCCAAGCTTATATCAATGGCCGGATCATGCACCATGGTTGCCTTCTCTTTGACGTTGATTTGTCTGTCCTTGCCAATGCTCTCAAGGTGTCTAAAGACAAGTTTGAGTCTAAGGGGGTTAAATCCGTTCGTGCTCGTGTGACCAATATCATCGATGAGTTGCCAGAAAAAATCACGGTTGAAGAGTTCCGTGACCTGCTTCTGGACTACATGAAGAAAGAATATCCTGAAATGACAGAATATGTCTTCTCAGATGAAGAATTGGCGGAGATCAATCGAATTAAGGAAACCAAGTTCGGTACCTGGGATTGGAACTATGGGAAGTCCCCTGAATATAATGTCCGTCGTGGCACTAAATTCCCTAGCGGTAAGGTTGAAATCTTCGCTAATGTCATTGAATCCAAAATCCAAGACATCAAGATTTATGGTGACTTCTTTGGTATCGAAGACGTAGCAGCTGTAGAAGAGCTTCTTCGCGGAGTTAAATACGAACGCGAAGACGTCCTCAAAGCCCTTCAAACCATTAACCTAGGTCGTTACTTCGCAGGAATCACTGCAGAAGAAATTGCTGAAGCTGTGGTGGAATAAAGTCATAAGAGATTCGCAGAAGCGGATCTCTTTTTTGAAACTAGTTTCACATAGAAATTATTGTTTTACTAAGGATTTTGTAGTATAGTAAAGGTGGAAAAGTGTATTCGTTTACAAAAAATGTAACTGTTAGTTATAAAACTCAGTAATTACTAAGTAACGAAAATGATTGACTAGCTAGATATTACTTCCCTTTTTACTTTAGAAAGTGTGATGATATGAAACGTGTCTTTATTATTTTATCAAACCTTTTCATCTCTAGCTTTTTGATTTGGATTGCCTTTATTTCTCCAAATACGGTTATCCATCGCAGCCTTCCGGTAGTGGGGGTGGTGAGACAAGAAAAGAGCGTCACATATGAAGAGTTATCTTCCAGTTTAGACCGCTTGGCAATGGAAAATCATAGTATAATTGCCCGTCAGATACAAAGAACAGATTCTAAAGGGCAGGTTGTTTTCACCTATGATATCTACGGAGAGGGAAAACTTCCTCTTGGGATTAAAAGAGAGAAGAAAGAACTGGCTGCCAATGAAAGCCTGCTAAAGAATTATTATATATTAACAGGTGAATTGGAAACTGAAAAGCTGGATCAAACGCTTCATACTCTTGGTTTCTCACAAACTTTTATTGAGAAACCAAATCTTCTGCAGACCTTTATTGCCTTTTTTGGCTCAGGTTCACAATCACTTGCCTTAGTCATTTTTATCATTAGTTTTAGCTCTTTTACGATTATTCAAAAAACACAAGAAATGAGAAGTGCTGGGATTCGATATATTTCAGGAATGAGACGCTTGCAACTTTTCGGACATTCTCTAAAAGATGATAGTATAGAGTTGCTTTTGGGATGTATTGGCGCAAGTATAATGGGTGCTGTTCTGATTTATTGCTTTCAATTGACACCTTTTTCCTATTCCCTCGTCATTTCCAGTAGTATTATTTACAATGGGATTTTACTAATTTTGTCTGTTTTCTTATCCTTCCTCTTTGCATATAGTATTCAAACGATTCATTTAGTCCCCCTTTTAAAAGGGAAGGTTCCATTGAAGCGCATATTGGTTTTCCTCTTTATTTGTCAATTTCTCGCTGTGGCATTAATTGGCCTTGCGATTCATCGAATCAGTATTTATGGATCAGTCTGGCAAACTCACCAAGAGGGAAGTGAGGCTTGGTTAAAACAGTCGAATTGGGTCCAAATTAGTACAAGTCGGGAGGATTTTTCACAGAAAACAAACAAAGAGACGCAAATTGAGAACAGAGCAAAATGGTCTAAGCTCATCGAGTCTGGAATCGAAAATGGTGGTCTTTTAGCTTATCATAATCTCGTATCTTTTAGTTCAAAAGGAGTTATGACGGATCCTAGTACAGGTAAAGAGTTTTCAATCACAGATTACGATCCACTTGCCAATAGCCTGTATGTCACTCCAAATTATCTTGATATCCAAGGTGTTCCAGTTTCTCCTGAAGAAAAAGATCACTTAAATCACTTACAAGCAGGAGAATTTGGTCTCTTACTTCCGGAAAATTAAAAGGTCGAGAAGAGGAGATGATCAAGCGATATGAAGATTATCTATCTCCTCGAGATGATCAAGGAAATATCACCTTATCAATGAAGGCGAAGGTAACGTATATTCCGAATCATCAAAAACGCTTTATCTACAACAACACACCAATTAGCTATAAGCAATTCTTTACCGATCCGGTTTTAGTGGTTATTCAACCTGAAAGTTTTGGAGGCTATGTGAATCCATATTTCACCGATCTAAATCCCTACCTTTATTTTAATGGACTTCAGAATAGTAAGAAGCTAATCGCTGAGTATAATCTTGAAAAAAGTGTTAGTCAGTACGACTATGCAGTGGACGTTTACCAGCAAATGGCCCAAAACATACAAATAGAAAATCTCATGGCGATTGCAGGAGGAGTCTTTGGTATAGCAACCTCTGTTCTTCTTTTTAACACTATGAATTTCCTATATTTTGAAGAGTTTAGAAAACAAATCTTCTTGAAGAAGATTGCAGGTCTGGGATTTGTAAACATTCACCAAATGATTTTGCTCTCAGAAAGTAGCCTCTTGCTATTAGGAAGCCTCTTGGTATTCATTCTCACTTCGGAATGGTGGATTGCTCTTGTCACTCTCTTGCTATTTATTACTAATGCTTGGTTTATTCTCCTGTACCGGTCTCATAAAGAAGACCACTTGTTAGCCACTGTACTGAAAGGAGCCTAATATGATTAGCATAGAACATTTAACCAAATCATTTGGCCAACGAACGGTCTTTCAAGATTTGAGCTTGCAATTTACAGAAGGTAAGGTCTATGCTCTGATCGGAAATAGTGGGTGTGGTAAAACAACCTTGCTTAATATCTTGGCGAAGATAGAACCTTATGAAAAGGGAAGTATCAGTTATCAAGGGCAAGAATTGAAACAAATCAAACAGCATCACTTCTTTAAGCATGAATTAGGCTATCTCTTTCAAAACTTTGGCCTACTTGAAAACGAGACTATCGCTACAAATTTAGATTTGGGATTGATTGGGCAAAAATTAACGAAAAAAGAGAAGAAGCAGCAAGAAGAAGAAGTGCTCAAAAAAGTAGGATTAGCTTACCTTGCTCTGGATCAAAAGATTTATGAATTATCGGGGGGAGAGGCGCAACGTGTCGCATTAGCTAAAGTTATTTTAAAAGATCCACCTTTAATTTTGGCGGATGAACTAACTGCAGCACTGGATCCAGAAACCTCACAAGAGGTGATGGACTTGCTCTTAATGTTAAAGAATCAAGAGCGTATAATCATTATTGCAACCCATAATCCAGTGATTTGGGAAAAAGCTGACGAAGTGGTAAAGCTCAACTAGTCCATGGCTGAAGAATGGTAGGATCTTCTATATTATCTTTTATAACTAGCTATTCATGAGGTATAGGCTGATGAAGTAAAAAGATCATGTCAAACCAAAATTTTAAGGAGAAAAATCATGAAAAAGTTTATCTATTCATTGTATTTCTGACTTTTCTTTGTTTATCTGGCTATATAGAGACACAAAAAGAAAGCCAAATAATTTTTTCCATCTCTCGTAAAGTAACTTTCTCTTCATCAACAACAGTCATTGTAAAAACAAAGGAGTGTACGGAATACCGAACCAATGACAGCAGAAGTGCTGAGTGATTCAAAATAAAGAAGGGAATACGAAATGGCACTATTACAAATTATTGGTCTAAATAAATCGTATAACAAAAAGAAAGTCATTGAAGATTTGTCATTTGAGTTGCAGAGTGGCGAAATAATGGGACTCATTGGACAAAATGGTTCTGGGAAAACTACAATATTCAAGACAATTTTAGGTTTAGTAAAAAAAGAATCTGGTGAAATTAAAATCAATGGGAAACTAATTGAAGGGAAATCAAAAGACTATTTGAATACTATTGGTACGATTATTGAATATCCTACATTTTATGAATCTTTAACAGCTAGACAGAATTTAATGCTTATTTCTAGTCTTTATAATGAAGTAAACTTATCAAAAGAAGATCTTTTAAACTATCTGCATTTAGTAGGTTTAGACAATAGTGTGGATTGTAAAGTATCTAGTTTTTCATTAGGTATGAAACAACGTTTGGGACTTGCTCAAGCCTTAATCCATCAGCCAACTATCTTATTATTAGATGAACCATTCAATGGATTAGATCCCATAGGAATAAAAGAGTTTAGAGATTTGCTCATTGAATTGTCTAAAAAAGGAGTTGGGATTGTAATTTCGAGTCATTCATTGGAAGAATTAAGTAAGTTAGTGGATGCAGTTACAATTATCAATCAAGGGAAAGTAATTTTCCAAGGGGAAAAGGCAGAGTTTTTATCACTTGGATCTATTAAGAATATTTGGTTGTTGAAAACTGATAACTTAGAACTTACAAAGTCTATCTTAAATAACTTAAACATTGTTTTTTCTGAGGGAATAGAGCAACTAGAGTTATCTTTAGATATAGAATCAATGAAAGAGGTAAAGGAGAAACTACTCACAGAGTTATTACGTCAGGATATCTCCATCATAAATTTTTCTGAGAAACAAAATAATTTTGAAGATATTTTCATCAAAATGCAGAGAGATATGGAGGATTGATATGCTTAAATTAATAAAGATTGAGTTGTTCAAATTATTTGCTTCAAAAAAGATTTTCTATGTTTTTGGAGGATTTATTTGTGTCATTTCTCTCTTGATACTGTATCTAAGAATGGTTGCACCAGAATCTTCATTTGGGAATGTTTTTAAAACCTCTAGCGATACATTTTCGATATTTGCTATGATAGTAGGAGTTATAGTAGCATTAGTACCTTTTTATCAAGAAATCCAGCAAAAAACAATTAAATCATTGTTAGTCACGCCAGTTAAACGAGTAGAAATCTTGTTTTCTAAATTGTTTGCATCTATTTTTGTCTCATTCATAATTTTAGCTGTTTTATTTCTAACATCTTTTATAACGACAACATTATTATTTGGATTTTTTACAATAGGAGCTTACTCTTCATCTGCAGATACTATGCTTACTTTTACAGCCGGATTCATTCAAATTATTACAACGTTTTTTACAACTATTTTTTATAGCACAACAATTATTTGTTTATTTTTGATAACAAATTCTTTATCGGGTGCCCTAGTTGGAGTTGTTTTGTTAAAAGGTTTAGGAGAAGTGATTTCAAGAAGTTTATTAAACAAAAATAACTTATTATTATCCTTTAGCCCATTAGGAGTATTGAATATTTTAAACCCTATTACAAGGAATGTTTCGATAATTAGCTACACCATTCAACTACTTTTAACTGTTATTTATTCAATCGTAATTTTTTATATTGCTATTAAACTGTTTGAAAACAAAGAATTCTAAAGATTGCTTCAAAATCAAATTCATGAATAATTGGAAAAATGATTTTACAATTGGAGTAAGAAATCATACAAATAAATGAAGTTAAAGAAAATAAATAATTAAAGAGCGTAAGATTCTATCAAAGATCTACGCTCTTTTTCTAACACTAAACATATTACATAATTTATATTATGTATCTCATAAACTATCCAAGGCATTTTTCTGTTCGTCATTTACGATATGCGTATACAAGTCCGTTACCTGAGTGCTGGCATGTCCTAGCTGATGGCTGACTAAAACTTGGGATTTGGTTGCATCATAGAGACGGGTAGCAAGAGTATGTCTTAGTTTGTGGGGGGTCACACGGACTTTGAAGTCTTCTGAATATTTGGCCACCATCTTTTCAACACTAGAAGCATCAATCCGGTTCGGAACACCTCGATATAAGGTTAAGAAGAGGGCTGTATCGGTTTTTTCTGTCTTATAACGTTTGTCTCGAATAGCGAGATATTGCTCTAAATAAGGCTTAGCAAAGGCAGCGACATTGACCGAGTCACGTTTTCCCCCTTTTCGAGTAACGTCAATCACCATCATCTTAAGATTGAGATCTCGAAGATCCAGGTTAACTGCTTCAGAGAGACGGACACCTGAGGCAAGAAGGAGTGCGATAATGGCTAAATCACGCTCTTTATTCTTATTAAAGGAAGATAAGGCGCGATTTGAAAGTGTTTTAGGGTATTCCTGGTCGATATAGTTCAAGAAACCTTCTGTCTCATCACCTAAAAAGAGCTTTTGCTTGATATTTTCAGCTCGAGCAGCTAAGGTTTCTTTCTTTTTCTTGGTTGCAACCTTCTTCATGACATTACGGTAGAAATAAGGTTCCCCTTGCTCATTTTCAACTTCCTCAGTCAAATACTTATAAAGACTAGAAAGTGCAGAAAGGGTACGGTTAATGGTTGTTTGAGAAACCCCATTTTTAGTCGTATTGGCATTGAGCAGAGGACGCTCACGCAAGTAAAGAATAAAGGATTCCATGTCTTTCTTGGTCATGTGCTCTAGAACCTCTAAAGGGATATTGGCCATGGTGTCAGCATCTGATATACCAGATTCCAAGACCCAGGTGAAAAATCGATCGTATTCTTTTAAGTATTCGTACAAGGTCGTAAAACTGTATGGAACGGCCAGTTTCGATTGATAATATTCTAATACATACCAAGGCATGATTTGTTTGAGTTTATCAATACGTTCTAATAAGATCTCACGTTTCATGTTTTTCTCCAAATCTTTCTATACTAGTAGTATAGCATAGTTAGATATATTTTTCAAGAAAATTATAGTTTTTCGGAAAGATGTTATAGGGTTTATATAGAACTGTTTTGTATCCTTTCTATAACCAAAAAAATTTTTTAAGCCAATTATACTCAATTATGTACTTTATTTAAGTGAACACTGGAAATTTTTTACTACTCTCAATTCAGTTGAAAATGTACTTTATTTAAGTGAAAACTAAAAAATTTTCAAATGTACATTTTGACAATAAAAAAACACTCTAATATCAATTTAATGAAATTTAGAGTGTTTTTATTTATCTATATTTTTTCAAACTGTACAAAGTGTTCTTGCTTTCTTCTGTGGCCTTTGCAAATGGAACACGACCTTTTATTGCGTTTTTTGTATGCCATTCTTTCTTTTACTTGAATTTTGTAACGGTGATTAAGATTTTCTTGACATATCCACCATACAGGCAGAATACTCAACTCTGTAATTTCAGTTGGACTTACTATCAAGGAGTTATTTAGATAATCCCACTCATTCATTAGACTTTGTTGCGTTGTTGCTAAATCGTTAAATCCTTTTAATACTTTTTGATTTCTACAGTATGGACAAGAATTTTCTCTGTAAAATTTTTCTTTAATAACTTTCTGATATTCTCCAGTACATACAGGGCATTTCCACCATGCATTATATGTTGAATTTGCCCTTACTGAAGACATTTCTTGTTTATTTAATGATGACCATTCTTTAATTAACCAAGGATGTGTTGTTTCAAGATCATTATAACCTTTTGCAGTCTTCTTAAAAGAACAATATGGACAACATTGGTCGTTTTTGTGGCGATCAGAAATTTTTGCTTTAAAACTTCTGTGACATTTTCGACAAATCCAATTGGTTAAAGCATTTGAATCATAAAAGAAGGTATCAATATCACCATTCAGTTCTTTTACCCATTCATTGTTTAAGTACGGTTTAACATAGCTTAGTGTTTCATTTGGTTTAGGAATTTTTTTATTACAGTAAGGACATATAGAATTGAGACTATTAGAATTATTGTTTGTAAACACACCTAGAACAATCCCTAATCTCTCCTGAAATTCTAAATCACAACAATCACAAATCCAATTAAATATTTTATTCTCGGTTTCTGACGATTTCGTCACCTCATCAGGTTTTTCTACATTCTTGCTACTCCAAAGGTCACACAACTCAGGATAAGTATCTGCAATTGTATTATAACCTTTTAATGCTTGTTCATCATTACAATATGGACAGCTATCTATTACTTCTTTTCTTATTGGAATTGAACAAAGGTATTCACCTTGACAAACAGAACACTTCCACCAATATTTTTTTGTTTCAATGTGGCTCAATGCTAAATGAACAGGCAATCCATTTTTATCGCTCCATTCTTCCTGTAATTTTGGGAAATTATAGAGTATATCATTGTTAAAAACAAGTGTATCCCAATCACAACGATTAGGACAAGTTTGAAAATTACTATTCTCTAAGTCGGTTCTTAAAATCATTTCAATTGGACTACAATAAAAACTGACTTTGCAGCAAGGGCATTTCCAATTTATGCATTTAGAAGACTTATACCAGTATTCAGAAATAGGTTTATCATTACTTTTATCCCAAAATTTCTCTAAATAAGGATGAGTTTCTTGTAAAGTATTATATCCTTTTAACATCAATTTATTATCACAATAAGGGCAGCCTTCAAGATGCCTTTTGACAACACTACATTCATATTGACCATGACATTTAAAACACTGCCATCTTACTAAGATGTTGGATAAACTATCAATCATATTACTTTTTACATGAGTTGGAATAAATTGCTTAAAAAGATTTCTATCTGTATGTAATAGGGGGTTCGCTTTCACTTTAATTGAGGTATCGAATGTAGCTTTACAGTTAGTACAATAGAAACTATATCTTTTGATTCTTGAAATTAGCTGATCAATAGACAACTTAAAGATATGGTCACATTTGTCGCATTTCCAATTTCTAGGGATTGTAACATTGTCACTTAACTTCAGATCATTAAACTCTACATCGTTTTGCTCCCCTGGAAGATAAATTTTCCGAAGATTAGGGTATGCTTTAGTGTAAGGTACAAAATGTGTACTTTCATTACATCCGACATGAACAAGCTCTTGATTATGTTTATTGATTAATTTAGAAGTGTTTGCTACATCTTTCCAACCAACATGACAGGTAGGACATTTGAAGTGAAATAACCTCTTTGAAGAAAAAGATAAATTATCAATCTCTTCCTGAATGGTTTCTATATTTTCATAATGAAAGTTTATGTACCTTAGAAAGTTAGGAATCCTTGCAGATATAGAGTTTTCCCCTTTTATGAACACTTTTCCAAGCTCACATACAGGACAGATTTTTGAATGATTTTGAATATTCTTATAAGATTTTGATGTACTTGCTTTCCATTCATAAGAACAGGTAGGACATTTCCAGTTAATGTGTTTTTTACTGGTAATTGTTATTTTTTCTACATCTATTTTGATATTCTTGTCAAAGTCCCAATAGTTCAATAAGGCTGGAAAATCAGTGATTAAGTCTGACATTTTCTCCTCCTAATACTTAGTCTTGTTATCCAGTAAGTCTTTTATTTCCAAAATCTTACTTTTGCTTGTTTGCTTTTCAGTATGAGTATGTTTTTCAAAAGATATTTTTGTGTCTGAAGTAATAACATTCTCACTAAGATACTTCTTAGTTACTAGTTGCTGATCAGATTTTAACAAGCCCTCTTCTTTTAACAATTCATTCGCAATATCAGGATACAAACTAGTTTTAAGAAGATTCCTTAACTTTTTGTTTTCCTCTAATAATTCTTTGTTTAACGCTGTCTGCTCCTTTATTTCAGCATTCTTTTCATTAAGTTGTGCTACCTCATTTTTCAACTCTGAAACTCTTGTTTTGAGCTTACTGGCTTCTTCCTTATATTCTATTGCTGCATCAACAACTCTTTTATAATAATTGTTAAGTTCCATCAATGCTGATTTGATTGCTTTAGGGGTTCTATTGGTCATTAAGAAACGTTCTACATCTAGAGTTTTATACGTTATAACTGTTTGATAAGTGTCGTCTTCAAATAGTTCCAATCTATCATTAAGGGCTTGTCTAAATTCTTTGTTTCTTCTAATCGTTGTGTCTGCAACCTGCGGAAATCCGTTGCTTCTAAGGTAATTTCCAAACTGTGGAATTTTGAATAGTCTAGGATTATTCGAACAATGTTCCAGTAAATAATGTTCAAATAATAATAGCAATTCTTGATTATCAATATACTTCTTTCTAGCCATTTGAGAACTCCTGTAAGGATAAATGTTTTTCAGTTAGATATTCTTGATAAGAATGACTAACTGTTTTAAGTTTTAATAATGCCTCACCAATATCTTCTATATTCCCCTTTCCTTGTCGAACTCTTTTTATAGCCTCATCTACAATTAAAGCTTCCTCGTCGATTGATTTCTTAAAGGATTTATCCATAGAGAAATAATCTTTTCCAGCTTTTCTGTAAAATGGACAACTAGTACAAGCACCAAGCTCTGCATGTGAGCTAATGACTTTAAGACAGTCTGAATAATCACCTTCCGCAAATCGAGGTGAATAACATCTGCCCTTATTATCAAGAGGAACATAGTTTTTATTAATGGTGTATTTATGTTGAGTTTTACTTATAGCGTAAGACGTTTGAGAGTTTGTTAATTTACGATAAAGCTGATAGCTCCTACATTCAATAAACTGACTCAGATTTGAAAAATAATGTGAAGATGTTGTGATACTATCATGTCCAGCTAAGAGCATTGCTGTTACTGGACTAGCTCCTTCTGCTATCAAATTGATCATTGCAATGTGTCTAGTATCTCCAATATGAATGAAATTAATCTCATGATCGTCTAATTGATTTGGGGAATTGATATGATGGACAAAATACCCATACTGTTGAGATACAATCTCATTAAAGAAATATTTTAAAATTGTATTTAAGTTACTGTACGTCAAGAAACGGTTTTTAGTACTAGCAATACGTTTCCATTTCCGATAATGAGAGTCTGTCACAAATAGGGTATCTAACTGTGTAGATGATAAGTCTTTGGTTAGCTCTAAATAATTTAAAATCTCACTCGCAAGCTTAAATGGTACTTCGTAAGTTGTTAAATAATAATCCTCTGAAATTTTATGGGATACTCCCTTGTCTTTTCCTTTTAAGTTATTTCGTCTGAGAGTTAAGTAATATTTTCCGTCTTTTTCTGTGAGACAATTTCTCTGAGTGAGCAAAAACTCCCTTGGTCTAAGTGGTACTACTGCTGTTATTTGCCACCATAAGTAAAGAGGGTAGTAAAACAATCTTTCCTCATCTAATAATGATTTAACCCAATAGTCGTTTAAAATATCATTAAATAAAAAATAGGATTGAAATTGGGCTAACTTTCGCTGTTTTTTAGTGTTCAGTTGATAACTAACATTTAAAAGTTCATCTAGTTGCTCAATCAGTTGGGTTAATTCGTTACTCTCTAAACATGGTAGTGTAGAAAGAAAATCTATACATACTGAGGGGTTGGAAATCTTCATATTTGCTAATGAGAAGGCTTCGTTCACTTTTAGTTCTCTGACTAATTTCTTTATATCTCTTAAAAAGGCTTGGAGAGTGATTAAAACATGATGTTCCATAGATAGCACTATAAAACTCTTTAAGTAGGTAACAAAATCATCAAAAGATAATTGAAATACTTGTTCATAAAACCTTTTATATTGGAATTTATTCAAGTTAAAAATGAAGCTAACGTTAGAATATTCATTAGTCGTTTCCCATTTATTTTCTTCAAAATTGGTGGTTAGAATAATCCCTTTTTCAACATAGTCTTGAAAACATTCTTTTGCGCTCTCAATCATATTGTCATCAAACAGGATAATTTCATTTACTTTACGAAATAATTTTGATTGATTATTCAACTGACTAACTCCTTAATAATATCCTCATAATCAGACAATACAGCTTCGCCATACTGTTCTGATAAAGCTTGCAACATTTCTGTAAGACATGGTTTAATCTGCTTCTCAAGAATGGCTCGAACCTTTCCTCGTTCAAGTTCATTCTTTAATTTTTGATATTGTTTATTGAGTCGATTAAACTCACCAATTAACAAAAGCAAGGTAGATTTTGTTTGTAATTCATACTGACAGCCGACGCAATGCTGACGGTCATCATAGGAACATAGTTTCCCTAGTGCAGATAAAAGACACATACTCTCTTCTTGCTTAGAAAAAGCTTCTCCGTTACCAATTCGATGACAGATCGTCAGTAATTGTTCAGGATCAACATTATTTTCAACTAGAGTTTTTAATGCTTGTTGCGAACGTGAATCAGCCCTAATACTCAATTCCAACGTTTTTTCAATTTCAATTGGCGTTAAATCTAAACTTTTAATCATTTGAGTTTGTTGGCTTGGACTTAATTTTTTATACTTTCCTCTAGTTACAATGGTCAAGAGCATAGACGGAATCATGGATAATACGCCTCGTTCAAATAGCTCTTTTGCAACCATTTCAGGTTTTAGTTGTCCGAGTTGGGCATCTTTTAGATACGTTGTTGTAGTTTGTGCAAATTCATTAAAATCCCCTTTATGGCTACGAGCTAATGCTGCTAGAAAATAACCTTTAATATTCAGTTCTGACTTTTCTTCAAGAACATCATCTGCTAACATTGCGACAGATTGTAAGTAGGACTTGTTTGCAGAACGACTACTAAAGTTACGCTCTAAAAATAAATTTCCGATTTCCTCCCCCATATAACTAGTAATCTTTTCATAAGTTTTAATTTGTCTGATCAATGGATTTTCTGCATTGTATGGTATTTGAAGTTGGAAATGTGCCTCACAGATAGCCAATAACGTTCCAATAAGAACCTGACAACTTTCTGGGACATGAAACTTTAACTGAGCAACATTAGAAGCGTTTTTGGTTTTATTAGGTGTTAAGTTTAAATAAGTCAATCTTGTTGTAATACTTAGTAAAGTCCTTCTAGCTTCACTACTACTCCAAGTTCCATCTACTACTGCTTCTAAAACTTCTAATGGTTCTCTTGTTAATTTAGGATGTCCTAATCTTTCTAAGTCTGTTGATCTTAGTGCGCAAATAAAATGTAACCCTAGATACAACCATGTATCTGCATAGTTTTTTGAATTTGCTGCTTTACACAACATATCATTTTTTATGATGTAGTTTTCGTTGAATAGGTAGTACATTAATCCAAGGTATTCATCTAATTCATACGCTCCATTTGCACTCTCAATCGTGTAACGCTTTGTCATTTCAAAACTTACTCGATAACGAGTAACGCCTTTATTGAGTAGCCATTTAATAAATTGAATGAGGATATTGCCTTGTGACTTCGTAAGAACTTCTGTTGCTACTTCTACTAAGGTCTCTACTTCAGCATCACTATATAGAAACAAATCTTTTGTTAAGTAGTATGCTAAAAAATCAAGTAGATAGAAACGATTTGTTTCACTCAGCTTTTCTTCTTCAGCAAATTGTACGAATAACTCACTTGTAGAAGGAAATTTTTTTGAAAAGATTCCTTCCATACTCTTAATTCCAGGAGGTGTTGTTAGATAGTCTTTGATGTGATTTTTAAGAACTTCAGCATCTTTTTCAGAAATAGTATAATCATCAAGATTTATAGACACACCAAACCATTCATTGTCTAGTAAGAATCCACTGACTTTCTCACGGTGTTTTATTGTAGCAGCACCTAACTCGACTAATATTCTTTCAAGATAATTTTTTAAATCTACTACCAATAGCTACTCCTTTTAATCTTCTCCAAACAATTTTTCTGCTTGCCAGTTCATATATTCAAAAACACCATTATTAACCTGACCATATTGTTTTGCAATTTCTCCTTTATTTTGTAAATAAACCCAAGCACTTTCTGGTGAATTGTCCCCTCTAGCAGACATCAGTTCACTAACTTCATTAACACCTGACAAAACCAATTGTGTGGTGTACCAGTGCCTAAAGATATGGGGTGAAATATTATTTTCTTGCAAGAGTTGACCAAAAAAGACAACCTCTGGGTCATCAGATTTAAGAAATATTGGAATCATTTCTTCGCGAATAATCTTACGAAATCGTTGATAGTACACATCGTATGACAATGCTTTCCCTTGCTTGTTAAGGCTTAATGGACCATAATCTCTCTCATACCTTTTACCTTCTAGGTAGCTCATATAGTCATTGTAGGTGTCTAAAAAGACCTCTAAGAAGATATAAGGTACAGCTTGAAGTCTTTCCTTTTTAATTCGTCCAGTTGGCTTTAAATCGCTTCTAAGGGGCATTTCTTTTCGCAGATCAATCTCAATTTTAAATACTTGATTATCACTTTGGTGAAATATGATACCTGCCCCCAAAGGGCTATCTTCACGCCTTACATTACAAGCTTCTGATGGTCTTAAACCAACAAATGCTCCCAAAGCAACAACCATAAGTAAATCCTTGTGATATTGAGCAATGTGAGCAAAAAGCATTTCAAAGGCGCTGTTTGGCATATCCCTAAAAATTGACTTCTGTGTGTTGCTTCCATCAACAAATACCTCAAAATTCAACTCATTTCTTTTGATGACTCTGCCTCGTCTATTGGTAAACGTATTGATAGAATAAAGGTCTTTTGGCTTCAATTTAACCTTTCCTTTTCGTTCATTCAAGTATAGAGTTAAAAAATCAAGAACTGCATTTACACATTTTTCGACTGTACTTTTCTTTCTATTTTTTCTATCTTCTGGAAGTTGTCCTAAACCATAAAGCATAAAAAACTCCTTGACCATTTCTAAAGTTAGTTGATCAAGATTGTTAACCCCAACTGTTCCGTATATAAAATTCAAAAACTTAACAACGTATGAAAATCGTTTGTTTCCATCGTCTGAAATAGATTTAATCTTTGTGGCAGATTTTACATATCTATGAAAATCAGTGAATTGTAATGTACCATCATCATGTTTGAGTGCAATCAATTGCTTTGTAACGATATTATTATCGCCTAGAATTAGCGAATGTTTATATACAACAAATCTCATGTTATCTCCTTGTTTATTATGACTGAAGGTTCTGACTGTGTTTTATGATGTCAATACACAAAAAAACGATCAAATCAGTACCATTTTCCTTTGTGCTCTAAACTGCATAAAGGGAATATCGATGAGTACTTTCATTGATCGTTATTATTATTTAAATTAATTCAATAATAAAAGTAACTTCATCTAAGTAATAAGAGCAATTAATTAGCTCAGCAACAACGATAACCACAGCAACTCCTTCTAAACAATGAAAGGAATATCCACCGTGGCTATCTATTTACTTTTTTTCTTTTACTTTGGTAAGTTACTTTTGTTATTTTTACTTTTTCTGTATTATATCATATTTTGATTAAATTGTCATCTGAGATAGTGATTTTAAAAAAGCTGGAAATTTTTTCAATTGTATATTTTGACAATAAAAAACACTTTAATATCAATTTAATGATTTTAGAGCGTTTTTAGCTTATTTGATTTTAAAGTTGTCGTCTATTCCTCAGAATTACTTGAAGAACAGGAAAAATTCGACAACAAAGTAAGTCGATCTATTCAGTTATAAAACCTATGAAGGTCTTTCTGCTGGAACTAGCCACTCCTACTTTGGAGATGTAGATTATACTCTTACTTATTCAACTGATAATATCCCTCATGATTTCTCCTCATGATGCGTCTGTGGGACTCAAAAGTTTTGGGAAACCTTTTGAGGATTAATTTCGTTTCACTAACAAACTCACACACTCCACATGTAGTGTTAGCTTTTTTCTATACTAATAGACGAAAGAGAAAAAAAGTGATTTTAGAATTATACTGTAGAAATAAATATTAACTTTGGTAATGACTAACTTTCTAAAATATCTTCAATAAGCGGTTCTATCCTCTGGATAATAAATCAGAAATTCTAAACTGCATGTAAACTCTATACAATTCAAGGTACTTCAGAAATCAAACATCTTCAACACTATTTTCAACTTATCTAAATAAATAAAATAAGGAGGAAAGTTTATTAACCTTCCCCCTTATGACTTTTTGAAAACCTCTTTCAAGGATTTCACGCCGTCGTGGCACTAAAATATAACTATATTATTCTATCATAACCAGCAACTTTTTGCAACACTTACTTGCCAATTCTATTAAAAAAATTTTTATTAATATCAAACTTCAATAGTAACATATTTTTTAAATAATATGATTGAATAGCTCGATCAATCCTTTTAAGAGAGAATCTATTAAAAGAATTTAAAATTTTTAAACCTTGATAAAACTTTAAAACTCTATTATTCCTTTTAGGAGTAAGTAACAAATCAGAGATAAAAAGTCTATTGATTAGAATACTATTTCCCGTCCTATATCTGGTTATGAGACCAAAGTGTGCCAATTGGTTTCTCAACTCACGCAGTATTTCACAAGCGTTAATGAATTTTTCTCGACTCCCACTAATAGAGGAATCAAATCCCATCTCACTCATAATTTTATTTTGTATAGCAATGTCTAATCCTTGGAATAAAACCAGCAAGTCATTCAACATTAGTGTATCAATAATAACCCAAAGCGGAGGATTTTTATAGCTAGAAATATATGGATATTTAATTTTACAGAAGTCTGAATAAGATAATTCAAAAAATCTTCCCTCTATGTTATTAATTTGAATCGTCACATTCATAGAACCGTTTAATGAAGAAATATTACTAGGAGTATTAGAAGCTTTTATTGAAAATCTCCCTCGATATTGATTTATTTTAAGGTCATCAACTATTCCATCAAAATCACCTTCTAGGTTGTAATATACATCTCCGTTACGAGTATGAGAGGTACTAATTTTACCTGTAAACATTACATCTTTAATCTTGGCAGAAATAGTATGCACTCTAAAAAAAGAATGCGTTTTTTTATTATCTCCATGAGTATAAAAATACTCTGTAAAAGAATTTCGATTGTGTGCTATCGGTAGCACATAACAATTGATATCTAAATACTTTAAGTTAGAAGCAATACCATTATTGCAATGAACTTTTGAAAATTCGTATGCAATTCTCGACTTCAGTTCAACCTCAATCTTTTCGATTTCTTGAAATAGGTACTTAGCTATATTTCTATCTAATGTGTATATTCTCTCAAAATCTTTAAAAGAGACTCTTTTCATATATTTTTTAGGGTTAGAGGTCTCCAAAAAAATAGTTTCAAAACCATTTATAGAATTAAAATAATTTTTCTGCTGAATAAAACTTACCATCCCTGGCTCATCGGTAATCTTCAAATTCCTGCCCCGTTGAATCAAAATCTGCTCTTCAATAGTTTTAAACGCTTTTTCTCTAGTCATATTTTATTATCCATCTGCAATATCTTTGATTATATTATATTTTCGAAAATATAACTATCAAATATAAAAGCCTTAATAGTTATTTTTCTTGTTTACTTTCAAAGTCATTCAACAATTTCAGTATACCACAAAAACGCAAATTAGGCTGTAACGAAAATGTTTTCCAGCTGTTATTACAGCCTTTCTTTTTCTATAACTGTACCTCAGTTCCCTCTGTGAAGGGTACTCTAATTTTCCTATCCTCTTAAATGCTGATGTGGTCTAGAAGTTGATTCATCATAACTCATTCAAATTTATCTAAATCTAGTATCTGATACATCTGCTTAGCATAGTCCTTATGAAGAAGATTTGTTGCTTGCTCTAGCAAAATAAAAATTACTTGATACCTCTAATCACGTACCTCTCATCATAGATTTTATAAATTACAAATAATCGTAATCCACCTACTTGTCGTCACGATGCAAACCGCTATATATTATCAGCTACTGATCCTTTTTAAACGTTGGATAGAATTTGTTTATATAGGAGGTGAAAGTTTTGACATCAATGCTACAGCCCCGTTATAATGCATCTGTGGGACTCAAAAGGTTTGGGAGTTCAAAGCTCCACTGGAGCTTTGAAATAAAAAAGCGAGAGATTTAGCTACGTTTCACTAACAAACTTACACACTCAACATGTGCTGAGAGCTTTCTTCTATACTAATAGACGAAAGGGTGTGAAAATGATTTTTAAATGATACTGTGGAACGGAACAGTAGCCCTAGTATTGACTACTGTCGTTTCTATTCATATTGGCTATTCTAGGACTGAGATGAAAAAATCTATAAATGCTCAGAATAAAATTGAACCCGCAAATCTCCCCAAAACAATGGTGAGTCATGTACTTGTATTATTCCGAAAAAATACACCTCTGGTGCAGTGAGACAAATTGGTGTATCTTATAGTGGCTTCGTAGATGAAAGCTATACTCTACTATCACTCTTTGATGATGTAGAACAAATTGAAAAAGATAATAGACTTCAGACAGCTATTGATGTTGTCAGAGAACAGTTTGGTTTTTTAGCCATACAAAAAGGAACCGTCCTAACTGAAGGTTCCAGAAATATTGAACGCAGTAAACTTATCGGTGGTCATTCCGCGGGTGGATTGGAGGGATTAAAATGAAACAAGAAAAAAATACAGTACAATTTTCAGAAATCCGTAGCAAAGGATGTAATGATATTGAAATGCTTGAAAGATTTTTACATGGAATCGTTGAAACAGCAACTTCAAAACTTCGTCAGAGAAAACTCAAAACAACTGAAATATCGATACGACTAGTACATGCTAAATCTGAAAACCGATTACCATTGGAATTTACATTTAGCATTAAGCCAACAAGCTCATCTGTGATAATCTATACTGAGGTAATCAATCGCTTTAAAGAATGTTACACAGGTGGGGGAATTCAAGGTTTTACGATTCAATTTGATAAAAATACCCTTGCCTCTGCATAGAAAGGATTTGATATGATTGACCGTTCATATTTACCATTTCAATCAGCAAGAGAGTACCAGGATACAAAGATGCAAAAATGGATGGGCTTTTTCCTATCTGAACATGCATCAGCACTCTCTGATGATACAAACAAAGTAACGTACATGTCTGACTTATCACTAGAGAAGAAATTATTACTCCTCAGTCAAGTATACGCCGGGCAGCTACGCACACGCATTCAAGTGATTGAAAAAAACAAGCGTGTTTCCTACACTGGAACAATACCAAGTCTGACCAAAGATTTCATTTTGATAAAAACTACAACAGGTCACATCAATTTGAAATTAAAAGACATTATTAGTATTGAACTTGTCGAGGAGGTGCTCTATGAATCAGCTTGAGTTTCAGCGTAATCACCTACAAATGGACTATTATAGCGAGAGCTACCAAGATTTTGAACGTGACTTCTACCGCTACTCTAACATGAATATTCCATTGACCTTCCTAACTGATGATATCCTAAAAACAATGGCGACTTCACGTAAGAATTACTTTGTCCTCAATAAGGAAAAGTCCAGAGATAACCGCGATCACTTCTTCATATTTGAAGTAAGTACCGTAGATGAGAATCCGCTAATCTATCATTATACATATAAGAAAACTACAATATATTTAGCAGAAAAATAGGAGCAGTTCAATTGACTGTTCCTATTTTTAATATTCATAAAATCTAAAGTCTTTATACTCTTTAACAATGGAGTCGCCAACCAGAACAGACTATACTGACCAGCGACTACCTTAAATTTAATGTTTCAGATTTATTTTCTTATCTCTAATTTCATAAACTACATCTGCTACATTTTCGAGTAATCGTTTATCGTGGGTGATAAACACGATAGTTCCGGTGTACTCCTTCATTAGTATTTCCAAAGCCTCTAAACTTGGTATGTCAAGGAAGTTACTGGGTTCATCCATTATTAGGATGTTATATCTACCCATGAGCATTTTAGCAAGCAACAATTTTATAATTTCTCCACCGCTTAAAACAGATAAACTTTTTCCAATATCGTTCTGTTTGAACCCCATAGATGCTAGCACTGAACGAATTTCTGATATATTGTAGTCACAATCCTTCTGCATAAACTCCATAACATTCTGATTACTGTTGTACTTGTAACCATTCTGTGCAAAGTAACCTATTTTTGCCTTAGGCGAAATAGAAATTCCTTCTTCATGGTTTAAGATCATTTGGATTAAAGTTGTTTTTCCGATTCCATTACCACCAGTTAACGCCACTTTTGCTCCTAACGGAATTTGAAAAGATGCATTTTCAAACAGAGCCTTATCCCCAAATACTTTATTAATTTCTGCACCGACTATAGGGTATGGATTATGGAGCTCCAATGCTTTACTTTGCCTGAAACGAATTCTGCGAATGCCTTCCGGAGCTTCTACTTTTCCTAAGGCCGCAATCCTGTGCTCTAGGGTTTTAGCAGCATTATACATCTTTTTTTCCTTACTTCCTATTGATTTTTGATGAGCTAAACGCCCTCCGTCTTCAGTACTTTTTTTCTTTGAAGAACCTTTTGCCTTCTGTTCTATTTTACGAGCCTGTTTTCGCTTTTCCTCCGCAGCCCTTTCCAATCGGGCACGTTCCGCAATAAATTGTTCGTATTCTGCAGCTTGGCTCTTACGTTCTTCCTCTTTCTGACGAAGATAATCAGAATAGTTTCCCCAATACTCAGTGATTTTGCCATCTTTCAGTTCCCATATTTTATCTACTATTTCATCAAGAAAATAGCGGTCATGGCTAATAACTAACAGTGCACCTGTAAAATATTTTAGCTGTCCTATTAGAAAATCAATTCCTTCACGGTCTAAATGGCTCGTAGGTTCATCCGCTAAAATACCATGAACCTGTGCCGATAAGGCCTGTGCTATTTTAAGCCTTGTTTCTTCACCACCGCTCATAGTCTGTATATTTAATTGCTCAACACCTAGCTTGCCTACAAGTGCAAAATCTTTTTCCTCCTGCAGAGTTACTTCGTCCAACTGGGGAATATAGGCAAGTTCACCCAGACGATTCATTTTACATCCTGGGGGAGTTAATTCTCCTAAAAGTACCCTGAGTAAAGTGCTTTTTCCAGCACCATTTGCTCCTACTAAACCAATACGGTCATAATCATATACTTCTAATTCATTTATATCTAAAACATCGCGTCCTTTGAATTCCACACGAATGTCTTTTGCTTTTAATATTAATTCCATAACATTTCCTCCTGTCTATAATCGCATGCTTTCATTTGCTTGTATGCAGGGAAAACCCTGCGATTTTAGCAGGAAGAGTTACATGAAAATAAGATACATAAATATTCCTCCAATATTGTTTATTTTAAATCTAATTTTCTAACCTCAGTTATCATTTGGCAAACTATAGCAATGCCAATAATTAAAATACCTGATAGTAAAAACCAATGATTTACACCGATTTTATCAGCAAAGAATCCAGAAAGAATTAACCCAATTGGCATAGCAAGTGACATGATACTTCCGATCAAAGAAAATACACGTCCTAAATATTCAGGCTTAATTTTCTCCTGAAAAAGAGCTGTTTGCACACCGCTATAAAATGGCACCGAAAGCCCCATTATTGCACAGCAAACTACGAATATTACAAATCCATTTGGAGGAAGTATTCCCGAAACGGCTAAACTGGTCCCCATTATAAAAAATGAACTTGTTATTAGTAATACATGCTTTTCGAAGCCCCCTAATCTTCCTAATAATAAGCCTCCTGCTAGCATCCCAAATGCAAAGGAAATTTCCGTAATAGAAATATGCACAGGCGTTCCATTAAAGTGTTCCATGCTTATTAAAGGAAATAGTGCATTGATTGGCATATAAACAAAAGTATATAGTGTTCCTAAGAGTAATAAGGCAAACAATCCTTTGTTTTGTCTCAGAACCACAACTCCTTCTTTCATCTCCCTTATGAAATTTGGTTCTAAACTTTGCACTTGATTACCCAGCTTAGGTATACGTACAATTGCTACCGTAATAGATGCAATCACAGCACCCAATACGTCGATGGCAATAATAGCATTTAAATCCCAAACGGAGTATAAGAGTGCTGCAACTGCCGGACTAACAATATAGCTTATAGACTGCAAAGACTGACTATAGCCTGCGCATTTCGTTAGCTGTTCTTCTGGTACTAAAAGTGGTGTAACCGCATTGAGTGCTGGGGTATGAAAAGCTGTTCCAATGCTACGGATAAACAATACTATCATAATCATCCAGACAGGTAGCTCCATACAGAATGCAACAATAGCAAGCACTGCACCAGCTGCTGCGATAATTAAATCGGCACCAATCATTATCTTCTTCCTATCATGACGATCCACTAGCACACCAATGGCAGGTCCCAAAATCGCATAGGGTAAAAAACCTACTAATGAAGCCATA
This sequence comes from Streptococcus sp. SCPM-O-B-15294 (M123), assembly GCF_058200455.1. Taxonomy (NCBI): domain Bacteria; kingdom Bacillati; phylum Bacillota; class Bacilli; order Lactobacillales; family Streptococcaceae; genus Streptococcus; species Streptococcus sp. SCPM-O-B-15294 (M123). The sequence goes on from NZ_JBYQGU010000003.1 coordinate 167,785, forward strand.
GACAAGACCATCGCAGATCCTGTTTTTTCTGTAAGGTAAAAAATAATCGCCATTTGCAGGATGGCACTAGTGATTAATGATACTGCTTGCCCTGCCCATATTGCATAAAATTTTCGTTTCCAATTGTTGTATTTTTCCATTTATATTATCTCCTGCATATTATTTTGCTTGAATTTCTATTTTGAATAGCATTCTAGGCAATAAAAAATGCAGGCCAAACCCCACAATGTGGCTTTTGGTCTGCATACATACAATTTGGAAACATTCATATTAAAGACATAGTTAAATAAAGGTATAGTTAAATAACCAATATCCTCACCGTAACTAATGAATGCTCAATATCGTATAAATAAGCACAACAAAAAAGCCTATCATCGGGTATAGATTCTGCTTTTTTTATTGCCAGCTT
>NZ_JBYQGU010000004.1:0-161289 GCF_058200455.1 Streptococcus sp. SCPM-O-B-15294 (M123)
AAAAGTTTTTCTTTTTTTAAAAAAATAGAAAACGAGAAGCGTATTCTTCTCGTTTTCTTATGATTATACAAGTTCTTTATATTTTTTCTGTTCTGCTTTATTTGCCCAAACGTAATGTCCAGGTTTGATTTCAACCATTTCTGGTTTGTCGGTTGAATAATCATGTTGATCAGGATCATAAACTTTCAGAACTTTTTTGCGTTCTAGAATTGGATCTGGAATTGGAACAGCAGATAGTAGAGATTGTGTGTATGGATGAATTGGATTATTAAACAATTCTTCCGTTTCAGCTACTTCTACAATAACTCCTTTGTAAATAACCGCAATACGATCAGAGATAAATCGAACGACTGAAAGATCGTGTGCGATAAAGAGATAGGTCAAGCCCAACTCTTTTTGGAATTTCTTAAGGAGATTTAAAACTTGCGCACGTACGGATACGTCAAGGGCTGAAATTGGCTCGTCTGCGATAACAAATTCTGGTTCCATTACCAAGGCACGAGCGATCCCAATCCGCTGGCGTTGTCCACCAGAGAATTCATGAGGATAACGAGTTAAATGCTCTGCTAGAAGCCCCACTTCATGCATAATCTCTTTTACTTTACGTACTCGGTCTTCTTCATTTTCGAATAGGTGATAATTGTACAAACCTTCTGAAATAATGTAGTCGACTGTTGCACGCTCATTCAAACTTGCAGCTGGGTCTTGGAAGATCATTTGAATTTTACGGATTAATTCATTTTCATCCTTGCGCGATTGCTTCCCATTGATTTTTTTGCCATCATAAAGGATGTCACCTGCACTAGTGTCATTCAAACCAATGATTGCACGACCAATTGTCGTCTTTCCACTACCAGACTCACCAACAAGAGAAAATGTTTCCCCTTTGTTGATGAAGAAATTTGCATTCTTTACAGCTACAAATTTTTTACTTCCTTCACCGAAGGAAATTTCTAGATCTTTAACTTCTATTAATTTTTCTGTCATTTCCTTCTCCTAGTCCTTGATTGTAGTGAATCCCATTTTCGCACTAATCTTTTCATGAAGATTATCAATAATTTCTGGTTTATTGACTTTTGGTGCATCTTCATGTAAGAGCCATGTTTTAGCCCAATGTGTATCAGAAACATTGAAGACTGGTGGATGTTCCTCGAAATCAATTTGCATCGCATAGTCTGAACGCAAAGCAAATGCATCCCCTTTTACTGGTGAATATAATGATGGGGGAGTCCCTGGGATAGAATATAGATCACCTTTAGATGTAGACAATTGTGGCAAACTTGAAAGGAGACTCCATGTATAAGGATGTCTTGGGTCGTAGAAGATTTCTTCTACTTTACCAAATTCTACAATTTCACCAGCATACATTACAGCAACCTTATCTGCAATACTTGCCACCACTCCTAAGTCGTGAGTGATAAAGATTGTTGTAAAGTTATATTCTTTTTGCAATGATTTCAACAAGTCAATGATTTGAGCTTGGATGGTTACGTCAAGGGCCGTTGTAGGCTCATCACAGATCAAGATATCTGGGCGACAAGCAAGCGCAATAGCAATAACAATCCGTTGGCGCATCCCACCTGAATATTGGAAAGGATATTCATCAAAGCGACGTTCCGCTTCTGGGATTCCAACCTTTTCCATATAATCAATGGCCATTTCTCTGGCTTCTTTGGCACTCTTACCTTGGTGTTTAATAATAACTTCCGTAATTTGTGATCCGATTGTATTAATCGGGTCCAAACTGGTCATTGGATCTTGGAAGATTGTTGCAATTTTTGCACCGCGGATATCTTCCCAGTCTTTGTTTGACTTGAGTTCTGTTAATTCTTGCCCACGATAATTAATGCTACCATTGGCAATTCGTCCGTTGTCTTCTAACATTCCTGTGAAGGTTTTTGTCAAAACAGATTTACCAGAACCTGATTCACCAACAAGTGCCATGACTTCACCTTCAACAAGGTCTATGGACACATTGCGAATGGCTGTTAAGACACGATCCCGAACATCAAATTCTACTACGATATCGCGAGCAGATAAGATTACATTTTTATCATTTGTCATACCTACTCCTCCTATCTATGTGTACGTGGATCGCTGGCATCTGCAAGGTTTTGTCCAACGATATAGAATGACAAGGATACCAAGACTAAGACAGTCAGTGGAATCCAGAAAAGATACGCATTGGTTGTTACGTTTTGTGAGTAGTCTGAAATCAGACGACCTAAACTTGGAACTGTAATTGGCAATCCCAATCCAAAGAAGGAAAGGAAGGCCTCAGTTGAAATAAAGGCTGGCAACAATTGAGTTGTTGTTGTCACAATAACAGATACCAATTGCGGCAAAATATTTTTTGTCACGATTTTTAGAGTTGGAGTCCCCAAAGTACGGCTGGCCAAGTTGTACTCTAAATCACGGTAACGCATAATTTGGACACGGATAGAATAAGCAATCCCAATCCATCCTGTTACCGTCATCGCTAAAATCAAGTTCCAGAAACCAGCACCGATTGAGTAAGTCAAGACAATAACAATCAACATGAATGGAACGTTTGAAATAACGTTATAAACTTCCATCATGAAGCGGTCGATTGATTTTGACACACCCCAAATCCCACCAATCACTACACCAATTACAACGTTGATCAAGGTAGCAATGAAAGAGATGATAATCGAATTGCGGGCACCAAACCAAACTCCATCAAACAACGATTTACCATTGTTATCTGTACCAAAGAAAGCTTTGGCACTTGGAGGATTCAAACGAGCAGTGAAATCATTTACTTTACTTACATCATTGTAATCAAAGTTTGAAAACATTGGATAAACAAAACTCATCAAGAGAATTCCCACCAAGACTGCTAACATAAAAATGGTTGATTTCTTTTTGAAAAATTGGCGAAATACCGATTTCCAGTAGGAGTACGACGGCGCATCAATTGTTTCAGAGGCAAAGTCGTCACGTTCAACAAATTGGAATTTCTTTTTATCGATTGTAGACATTATTTGCCTCCTTTCTTAGTTGTCAATTTGATACGAGGGTCTACCATAACCATGAGAATATCACCTGCCATTGCTCCAAATACAGCAAGAAAGGTGAAGATGAAGACAAGCCCCACCACCATGGTATTATTCGATGCCTTGATGGAATCAATCAACATTTTACCCATACCAGGGAAGGCAAAGACGGTTTCTGTCAAGGTTGCCCCTGAGATAACCAAGACCAACTGAACAGGAATACCTGTAACGATTGGAACCATGGCATTTTTGAAGATATGCTTGCGTGAAATTTCTTTTTCAGAAAGTCCTTTAGCACGTGCAAAACGGACAAAGTCTTGTGAGTGCAAGTCAATCATATAACGGCGAATCCAAACAGCCAAACCTGGCGCACTCAACAGTCCCAAGATAACTGAAGGAAGAACGTACGATCTCCAGTCCTGAGCTCCTAAGACTGGGAAGGAGTCTGGAAGACCGATTGTTGAACCAACCAAGCGGACGATGTAGACCAAGGCAATCGTTGGAAGAGCCATCATCAATGTCAAGACAGCTGTTGAGGCACTATCAAACCATGTATTCTTCAACAAGGCCATGTAAGATCCCAATGGAATCGCAATCAAGTAAGCAATTGCAATCCCGATCAAGCCGATAATAGAAGAGCTCACAATCATGGATGGATTTTCATAGTTACTCAAAGTTGCTGTATAAGCATCTCCTTCACCAAAGCGGGCAATATCTTGAGCATCTGCCTTGCTTGGTGATTTGTAAGTACGTGAGTAGATATTGATAGAAGATTCTTTTTTCCCTGTTGGGAAGTTTACTTCACTCTTCTTGGTAGTTCCTTGTCCTTGTGTAATAACCTGAAGAACTGGCGTATTCGAATAAGTTGGATAAGATTCACCCAAGTTTAACGATACAAAATTTTGATGAATGAACGGGAATTGACCATTGAAATACAAAAGATATTTATGTTTAGTCCCCGAACCAACTACTGACCAACCAATAGCTGGATCATTTTCAATGCGAATATAGCGTTCAAGTTTTGGATTTGAAGCATCTTTGATGACATTTGGATGATCAATCTGAATCAGATTGCCGTAGAATCCAATAACACGTTCAAAGACAGGGACTTCACGAGTTGCGTAAAAGCCTTTGTTTTCAGGGAATCGTTTCAATACCCAGCCATTTCCAAGATTAGAAATGTACTTTTTGTAGATCTTTTCGTTTTCTTTAGTAGGCTCTACAGTTACTGATGAGTCTTCCTTGCTTGCTTTTTCTTTCAAAGCTTTTGAATCAAGATATTCTATATACCCCATACGATCATAGACTGTGTTTTCATAATTGATTTTAGAATCCTTAGTCTTTGCAATCTTATTGTAGTTAGGGTCGTTTTTGAAAATTAAATTTCTTGGGGTTAGCGTATAAATAATTGTATACGTCAATGTCGTAACTAAAAAGATCGACACTAACGAACGTAAAATACGCATAAATATATATTTTTTCATATTCCGTTCCTTTAATGTTCAAAAGAACTTTCTCCCCTATTAGAGAAAGTTCTGATGAAGGTGATTATTTAACGTGTTTTTCTAGTTCTTGCTGAGCTTTTTTATTTGAATCAGCTTTTTCTTTCAACCATTTTTCACGTGCTTGATCATATTGTTTTTTAGTAACAGGTTCATCTTGAACTTCAACATATTTGAAATAAGTTGATCCTTTGTTACCTGTTTGTGATGAAGGTCCAGAGAATGGAACTACTTTTGAAACAACTGTTCCAGCACCTGAACTTGTCATAGTTGGAATCACTAATGCACTATCTGTTAACCAAGCTTGAGCTGCTGCAAATTTGTCGTAACGAGTCACTACATCTTGCGTTTCTTTTTCTGCATCATCAAGCAATTTCGCAAATTCATCTAAACCGACTGCTTTAGCAGAAGCATTGTCGACACCACCAGCAAATCCAAGGTAAGTCTTAGTTTGGTCTGGTGAAGATGGTTGCAAGGTGTCAAGGTAAGTAGATGGATCATCGTAGTCTGGATTCCATCCTACAAGCCCTTGAAGATCCCAGTCAGTTTCTGCAGCTGATGGCACGTTCAATGTAATGTTCAAGACTTCATCTTGGTCCATCATTTGAAGGTCCACAACAACGTTTTCTGTACCAAGTGTTTCTTCAACTGATTGTTTGAAGGATTGCATCCGTGACACAAAGTTTGTTGAGTTTTGTGCAACTGGAACATCCAAGTGGATTGGGAATTGAACACCTTCTTTTTGGAGTTCAGCTTTTGCTTTTTCAAATTGAGCTTTTGCTTTTTCCTTGCTATAGAGGCCGTTTTGACCGTCTGCAAGATTCACACCGCTCCATTGATCTCCATATGTTTGCAACTTGTCTGCTACTACATCCCCAAAGTCTTTACCGTTTACTTGAACAAAGGCAGGTGCAGTGTACATGTTTCGAATAGCAGCCTTAGCGTATTCTTTACCATTGACTTGTGCTGAATAATTTTCGCGGTTCAAGGCAAATGTGATCGCTTGACGGAAATTCTTGTTTAAGATCGCTTTCTTAGTAGAAGATTTCTGATCATCTGACGTCTTAGAAGTATGGTTGTATGCTTGACGGTCAATGTTGAAACCAAAGACTGCTACACCAGCTCCAGGTTGTGTGTTGTAGATATTGTCTTTGTATTTCTTTTCAACAGACGCAAAGTTTGAACTTGCTGGGAAGAGACGAGCAACTGTGTACGATCCATCACTAAAGCCACGCGCCAATGAATCTTGATCTGATCCATCATAATAAGAGAATTTGATCTTGTCGATATGAACGTTGTCTTTATCCCAGTAATCTTCGTTCTTCTCAAAAGTGATTTCTGATTTAGAAGTGATTGATTTCAAAAGGAATGGACCATTGAACAAGATTGATTTGACATTACCTGGTTGACCAAATTCATCACCCTTGCTCTTCAAGAATTCTGTACTAATTGGGAAAAGAACCCCATTAGTTGTTTTTGAATTCCAGAAAGTTTCTGGTTGATTCAAGGTGTATTCAAGCGTATAATCATCTACTGCTTTGACCCCAACCTCAGAGAAGTCTGAAATTTTTCCTTCTGAGTAGTCTTTCAATCCTTTGATTGAGTCTTTCACCAATGGAAGAGATTCTGATTTCTTGTCTGCCGCATGCTTCAATCCAGTAACAAAGTCATGAGCTGTTACTTCGCCATGCTCTTCGCCGTCGGCATCATACCATTTAACACCCTTACGGATTTTGTAAGTATAAGTCAAACCGTCTTTTGAAACAGACCAATCTTCAGCAATAGATGGTACAAGATTTCCGTATTTGTCGTTTTCCAACAAACCATCTACACCGTTTGTTGTAATATCGTGTACAGAAGCTTTTGAAGATACAGTGTAATCCAAAGTTGTTGGATCATCTGTATAAACATAACCATATGTTGTATCTTTTTTTGATGCAGACTTGCTATCTTTTGAGCCAGAACATGCTGCAAGGAAAGTTGCTGCGAGTAATGTTACTCCGGCAAATGCAAAAACTTTACTTTTTTTCATTTTGAGTCTCCATTTTATTGAATTTAGATAGAATTATAGCATAAGTGAGACAAAAAGTAAACTAAATTTTCTGAATATTTGGCAAGTGAAAGGAGCCACTAAGCGGAGGACTGTCTAAAAAATCAATCCTTTTTAGTGGCTCCTTCCCCTACATAAACTTATGCGTTCTTACTATCCCAGCTATTTCGATTCGATGTGGTTCTTTAATTCTTCTTGGGCTTTTTTATTGGATTCAGCCTTTTCTTTCAACCATTTTTCTTTACTTGCATCGTAATCCTTTGTCTTGATGACTTCTTCTGAAAGTTCAAGATATTTATAGTTGGTTCCTGTACCTTTTGTTCCAACCCATGAAGCTGCACGACTATACGGAACAGTCCGTTGCAACATTGGCGTTCCACCATTTGAAACAGTTGGCAAGATCAAAGAACTATCGGTTAGCCATGCTTGAGCGGCTGCGTATTTCTCATAGCGTACAGCTTGATCACTCACTTCTGCATTGGCATCTTTTAAGAGCTCTGCATACTTCCCGAAATCAACTGCTGAAATAGCAGGGCTGTTCGAACCTGCATCCACACCTAGATAGTAGAAAACAGAACCGTTAACAGGACTTAAACTCTCCAAATAAGTAGATGGATCTTGGTAGTCTGGCACCCATCCTCCGCCTGCAAGATCATAATCTTTCTCAGCAGCAGTATCTGTGAAATAGGTAATGTTGTTAAAGTCATCATCAGATAATTTCTGAATATCTACGACAACATTGTCTGCACCAAGAACAGCTTCTACGGATTGTTTGAAGGAGCTAGCTTGTTGCACCTGACTGTTATCTGTCTGACTGACAACGTAATCCAGATGAATTGGGAATTGTACCCCTTCTTTTTGCAGTTGTTCTTTAGCTTTTGCAAATTCAGCCTTGGCCTTTTCTTGATTGTAGAGAGTGGTTTGGGCATCATCTAGATTTACGTCTTTCCACTCATCCCCATAGGTCACCAATTGTTTCTCAACAACCTTACCGAACTCTTCACCATTTACTTGAACAAAAGTCGGTGGAACCAAGGTGTTTCGAAGAATCTTGGTCGCCGCATCCGCACCAGATGTTTGAGCTGCATAGGCTTCACGGTCAAAGGCAAAGTTGACGGCTTGACGGAAATCCTTGTTTAAAATCGCTTGTTTTGTAGACGATTTTTGAGCATCTGTCGTTTTGGCTGTATGGTTATACTTCTGACGATCAATATTGAAGCCTAGGTAGTAAGATGTACCATATTGAACACCATAAACAATATTATCACCAAATTTCTTTTTCACACTCTTATAAGTAGAGCTATTTGGCATTACTGTCGCAAATGAATATTGACCATTTTCGAATTTCTTGATGACCGATTCTGGATCTGATCCGTCATTGTAGGTCAACTTCACATTATCAATATGAACATTCTTTTCATCATAGTATTCTTTATTTTTTACAAGTTCAATTTGAGATTTTGAAGTTAAATTCTTCAAATAATAGGGACCGTTATAGAGAATACTACTTGGTTTTAAAGAACCAAAGTCTTTTCCTTGAGATTCTAAGAAAGCTGCGTTAACTGGGAAAAGGACACCTGATGTCGTCTTAGAATTCCAAAAGCTTTCTGGACGTTCCAAGGTATATTGAACGGTGTAATCATCTAGGGCTTTCACGCCAACTGTCTTGAAATCTGTTGTTTCACCCTTGGCATAGGCATCCAAACCTTTAATGGAGTTTTGGATTAAGAAGAGACCTTCAGATTTTGATTCCACAGCATGTTTGACCCCTGTTACAAAATCGTGGGCTGTTACAGCACCGTACTCTTCCCCTTCACTGGTATACCATTTGGCATCTTTTCGAAGTTTATAAGTATAGACCAAGCCATCTTCTGAAACTGTCCAGTCTTCTGCCAAACTTGGGATTAAATTTCCATATTTATCATTTTCTAACAAACCATCAACAAGGTTACTTGTAATATCAGACGTCGTTGTACGAGTCGATGCAATGTAGTCCAATGTATTTGGATCTGTTGAATAAATATAAGAATAAGTAGATTGATTGCTGCTTCCACCACCGCAGGCTGTCAATAGAAGAGCGCTGGCTAGAGAAACACCGGCCAGTACGAACCGTTTATTTACTTTCATCACTATCTCCTTATGTTAGGTTTTCTACCATTATACACTATTTCTTCCATTTTACCAACTATCTTTCAAATTTGCCTATGACCTTCGAGTCCTAAGAGAGCAAAAATAGGAATAGAGCAGTTGCCTTCTTTTATGATACAATAGTAGAGACAAAAAACAATCGAGGATTCAAACGTGAAAAAAATAATCACCTTACTTCTTTGTCTAATTCTTACCCTTCTCAGTACTTCTCCTGTAAAAGCGGAGGACCTAGACCTTGGAGCCCAGCATGCTATTGCGATTGATGGGACAACAGGTAAAATACTCTACGAAAAAAATAGTGATGAGAAAAAAGAGGTTGGCGGAATCAGCAACCTTTTGACCACTTATCTCGTCTATGAAGCCATTCAGCAAGGAAAAATCTCTTTAACTGATGACGTGGATATTTCGGATAAAGCTTATCAACTAACCGCTGTCGAAGGTATCAGCAACGTCCCTATGGAAGCCCGTAAATACAAGGTTAAGGACTTGCTCACTGCTCTCCTCGTATCAAACGCCAATAGTGCCGCCATCGCCTTAGCTGAAAAAGTAGCTGGTAGCGAAGAAAAATTCGTCCTCCTCATGAAAGCAAAGCTCAAAGATTGGGGAATTACAGATGCGACGATTGTGAATGCTAGTGGATTGAACCAATCTATCATTGATGGGGATGAGGAAAATAAAAAGAAAAATACCGAAAATAAGCTGAGCGCTTATGATGTGGCAGTCATCGCAAAACATCTTCTAGAAGACTTTCCTGAAGTTACAAAAATCACCTCCCTCTCCCATGCAGAATTTGCTGGAATTCAATTGGAGAGCGGCAATTATATGTTGGAAAATATGCCTAACTATCGAGCAGGAGTAGATGGTCTAAAAACCGGAAATTCCGAAAAAGGGGGGATTTCATTTGTAGCCTCTACTAATCAAAATGGGATTCGAATGATTACCGTTGTCATTGGTGTTGAGGCAATCGATGGTGACCCTTACGCACGATTTGTTGCAACAGCCAATCTGATGAATTACGTTAGCCAAAACTTCGTTCCAAGCCTCATTGTCAGCAAAGGCGAAGCCTACAATAACAGCAAATCAACAGTTCTCGATGGCAAGAAAACAAGCGCCACTGCTGTCGCCAAGGATGACTTCATCGTGATCGAACGACAAGGAAGCCAAGCAGAACCTAAAACCACCTTTAAAAGTAGCCAATCTTCATTTAGCGCCCCTATAAAGAAAGGTACTTCTCTCGGAACCCTTACCTACACTGATCCAGAACCCATCGGTCGAGGGTATATCGAAGGTAAAGCCCCTAGTATGGAAATGGTGAGCGGAGAAAATATCCAAAAAAGTTTCTTCTTAAAAGTATGGTGGAATAAATTTGTTCGTTACGTCAACGAAAAACTATAAATGCTCATAAACAAAAAAAGAGGTCACCCTCTTTTTTTGTTTATTTTATTCCTGTCAACAGAACTTCTATCGAACTTCGAAATAAGGAAAAGCAGTATCGCTGTCTATTGGATGAGTCGGGATTTCTTGTTCAATCACCGCACGCCAACCTGCTACCAATTCTTCAAAAGTTAAGCTAGCTTCAGGTGTAGCTGTTGTTAGCTTCCGACCAAACCAAGCCATGGTCGCCGTTTCTAATTGAAGCATGGCATAGCTAATCACAGGAACATTGGCAGCTTCATAATTCTCATTTACTGCTTGGGCAACTTCTGATGCTTGTGGAAGAAGTTGATTGCTGATTTTATCTACAACACTTGCGTCCATCTCTCGCCAAGAAAGTAATTGACCATCTACCTGATAAAAGAGCTCAAAGGTTTCTTGATTTTTCTTAAAATTGGTAAGAACAAAAGCACGTTCTACCGCATCGGGACCACCAACAGCCTTGACAGCGTTTATCAAGAGAAGCTCTTCCGTTTGTCTCCAGTAATCATCTGCTTCTGCTTCAAGATCAAAAACAAATGCCTGATCCAACTCTTCAATCGGTGCTTCTCCCTTATTCACTTTTTCAATCGTTCCAAACAATCGCTTTAAGAATCCCATTTACTTCTCCTTTTGGGTTTTATCCAACTGACCCTTCCATTTCGTAGCTAATCAAGCGGTTGAGCTCAACTGCATATTCCATTGGTAGTTCTTTTGTGAAGGGCTCTACAAATCCCATAACGATCATCTCAGTAGCTTCAGATTCTGACAAACCACGACTCATGAGGTAGTATAGTTGTTCTTCTGAAATCTTAGAAACCTTAGCTTCGTGCTCCAATGCAACTTGCGAGTTGTGAATTTCATTAAACGGAATGGTATCTGATGCTGACAAGTCATCCATGATAATGGTATCACACTCGATGTGACTGACAGATTTCGCTGAATCTTTATTGAAGGTCACTTGTCCACGGTAGTCAACCTTTCCTCCACCTTTCGCGATGGATTTTGAGACGATTGAAGAGCTGGTATGTGGAGCATTGTGGATCATTTTAGCACCTGTATCTTGGTGTTGCCCCGCATTTGCAAAGGCGATAGAAAGCATGGTCCCACGCGCACCTTCTCCATCCAGATAAACAGACGGGTATTTCATGGTCGTTTTAGCCCCGAGGTTTCCATCAATCCATTCAACTGTCGCATCTTTAGTCGCTTTGGCCCGTTTGGTTACCAAGTTATAGACATTGTCGGACCAGTTTTGGATAGTCGTGTAACGCATATAAGCGCCATCCAAGGCAAAAATTTCGACAATAGCAGCGTGCAAGCTGTTGCTTGAATAAGTCGGTGCTGTACATCCTTCTACATAGTGAACGCTAGCGCCTTCGTCAACAATAATCAAAGTCCGCTCAAACTGACCGGTATTTTCATTATTAATCCGGAAGTAGGTCTGCAAAGGAACATCGACCTTTACACCCTTCGGTACATAGATAAAGGTCCCACCTGACCAAACAGCTGAGTTGAGGGCTGCCAACTTATTATCCGTTGGAGGTACCAACTTAGCAAAGTATTGCTTAAACAAGTCTGGGTATTCCTTCAAAGCCGAATCTGTGTCCGTAAAGATAATTCCGAGCTTTTGGAATTCCTCCTTCATGTTATGGTAAACTACTTCAGACTCATACTGAGCAGCTGCTCCGGCCAAGTAAGCACGCTCTGCTTCTGGAATACCAATCCGTTCAAATGTTTCCTTGATTTTTTCAGGCACTTCATCCCAGCTACGTGCAGGTTTATCAGATGGTTTTTGATAATAAATCAAATCATCAAAATCAATATCTGACAAGTCCGCTCCCCAAGTTTGCATCGGCATTTTTTTAAATGCTTCATAAGACTTCAAACGGAACTCCAGCATCCATTCTGGCTCATTTTTCGCAGCAGACAACTCGCGAATAACCGATTCATTCAACCCTTTTCCTGTTGACAAGATTGGGTCTACATCATCGTGAAAGCCAAATTTATATTCACCAAGATCAATTGGTTTTGGTTCTACTCTTTCTTCTGTCATATCTTTCCTTTCATTTTCTTTTTAGCACTCTTTCCATGTGATTACTCTTCTAGTCTGGACAATCAGCAGCCGAATGTTAATAGCACTTCTCACCAGAAGCTCGGTTAAAAAACAGACTTGAATCTTCATCACTTTTATTCATCATTAGGCTTGAGCATCGATTGCTTTTTTGAGAGCATTCCAAGCCAGGGTCGAGCACTTGATCCGTTGTGGAAATTTAGCAACCCCAGCTAAAAAGGCTGCATCTCCCAACTGGTCTTGACGAGTATCTTCTTTTCCTTGGACCATTTCTGAAAAAATAGTCGCCAACTCTAGCACTTCTTCTTTGGATTTTCCTAGGACAACGTCTGTCATCATACTAGCAGAAGCCGTCGAAATCGTACAACCTGAGTTGACAAAGGCAATGTCCTTGACTACTCCTTCATCATCAAACTGAACAGACAAACTAATCACATCGCCACAGGTTGGATTGTTTAAGTTGATTTGTTCAACCCCTTCAATCTTTCCATGGTGATGGGGATTTTTTGAATGGTCAGCTACTACAGCCATATAGAGGCTATCTAATTTAGAAAGTGCCATTGAAAAACTCCTTTGTTTTTATCAGCGCTTCTACAAGCTTATCACAGTCTTCCTTTGTATTGTAGAGATAAAAGCTAACTCGAGCAGTCGCTGGAACCTCCAAATACTGGATCAAAGGTTGAGCACAATGGTGGCCTGCCCGAACGGCAACTCCTTCATAATCCAAGGCGGTCGCAAGATCATGAGGATGCAGATCCCCTAAGTTGAAGGAGATCACCCCAGAGCGTTTCGCTAAATCTTGGGAGCCATAGATTTTCAAGCCTTCAATCGCTTGAAGTTTAGGAAAGACGTAGGCAATCAAGTCTTGCTCGTGATGCTCAATGGCATCCATGCCAATGGCCTCCAAATAATCAATCGCCGCAGCTAAACCAATAGCGCCAGCCATATTTGGAGTCCCAGCTTCGAATTTCCAAGGGAGTTCCTTCCAGGTTGCGGATTGTTCATAGACAAAGTCAATCATTTCCCCACCAAATTCAACAGGTGACATTTGATTGAGATAGTGCTCTTTTCCATACAAGACTCCAATTCCTGTCGGTCCAGCCATTTTATGCCCGGAAAAGACAAAGAAGTCTGCATCTAGTTTTTGCACATCAATTTTCATATGCGGGACTGATTGAGCCCCGTCCACTACCATAATGGCTCCTTTTTCATGAGCCAATTGAGCGAGTTCCTGGATAGGATTAATTACCCCGAGTACGTTAGAAGCATGGGTAATGGAAACAAATTTGGTTCGATCTGTCAATTTTTCTCGGAAATCCTCTAGATCCAGACCACCGTCTTTCAAGTAGGCATAGACCAACTTCGCCCCTGTCTTCCGACAAGCTTCCTGCCAAGGAAGGATGTTGGAATGGTGTTCCATAATAGAGATGAGGACCTCATCCCCCTCTTCGAGGATTTCCTCTGCAAACCGCCCAATCCAGTTCAAACCTGTCGTAGTCCCTCTCGTAAACAAGACCTCTTTGGTCGAGGAAGCATTTATAAAACGACGGACAGTTTCTCTTGCTGCTTCATAGGACGCGGTCGCCCGTTCGGCCAAGGTATGAACCCCGCGGTGAACATTGGCGTTATTCTCTTGGTAATAGCGATTCACCGCTTCTAGGACAGCTTTTGGTTTTTGTGTCGTCGCTGCATTATCTAAATAGACAAGCGGCTCATCATTCACTATTTGATCTAAAATCGGGAAATCTTTCCGAATCTTTTCGACATCTATCATGTTTATCTCTTCAATAATTTATCTTCAATGGTTTGGATCATTTCTTCACGAACTTCTTTGACTGGAATCTCCACGATCACTGATCCAAGGAACCCACGAACAACTAGGCGTTCTGCAGTTGCCTGATCCAAGCCACGGCTCATGAGGTAGTACATGTCTTCTGGATCTACCTGACCGATAGAAGCTGCGTGACCTGCAGTCACATCATTTTCATCGATCAAAAGAATTGGGTTAGCATCGGAACGAGCTTGGTCAGAAAGCATTAACACACGGCTTTCTTGTTGGGCATCTGCCCCTTTTGCTCCTTTAATAATGTGGCCAATCCCGTTGAAGGTCAAGGTTGCCTTTTCAAGAATGACCCCATGTTGGAGAATGTTCCCTACCGAATTGCAACCATAGTTGGTTACACGGGTATCAATCCCTTGTACCTGACGACCACTAGATAGGGCTACGACCTTCAAGTCAGCATGGCTGCCGTTTCCTATCAAGTCACTATCAAAGTCAGCAACGACATTTCCTTCGTTCATGACACCGATTGCCCAGTCAATGCTAGCATCCTTACCTAGTTTCCCACGGCGGCTAATGTAGGCAGTGACATTCTCACCAAGACGATCAATCGCAGCAAACTTCACTTGCGCACCTGAACGTGCAATGACTTCTACTGTGATATTGGCAGTTGCTTTAGCACTACCCTCACCACGTGACTCCAGACGCTCAAGGTAGCTAATCTTACTGTTCTTACCAGCGATAATCAAGATGTGCTTGTTAAATGGCACATCGCTATCACTATCCTGGTAGAAGACACCCTCGATTGGCTCCGCGATTTCTACATGATCTGGAATATAAAGAACAGCTCCACTATTGAAATAAGCTGTGTGGTAGGCTGCCAACTTGTCATCATCATATTTAACGGATGACATAAAAAAATCTTCTACGACCTCTGGAATTACTTCCAGAGCTGAGTGGAAGTCTGTAAAGATGACTCCCTGGTTGGCCAAGTCAACTGGAATCTGTTCAAATACTGTATGAGTTCCATGCTGAACCAATTTTAATTGATTGTCAATCGCAGTGAAGTCTGGCACAGCAGTAAGGGGCTCACTTTCTGTGATCGTTCCATCGCCAAGATTCCAACGATGAAATTTCACGCGTTCAATCACGGGTAGTTCTAAATCATCAATTTTATCAAAAGCCTTCTGGCGCAAGTCCTGCAACCATTGGGGCTCTGCATGCATTTCTGAAAAAAGTTTGATATTTTCTTTGGTCATTTACTCCTCCTCAAAGATCCTGTTCAGTTTCGGACACAAGATTAGAGTTCTTCTTTGTAGTCGTAACCTAACTCTTCTGCTAATTTCGCGTATCCTTCACGCTCCAAACGCACAGCAAGTTCAGGACCACCTGAAAGGACAACACGACCTTCCATCATCACGTGAACCACATCAGGAGTAATGTAGTTTAAAAGACGTTGGTAGTGGGTAATAATCATGGCACCAAAACCTTCGCCACGCATTTCATTGACCCCTTTTGAAACTACTTTAAGGGCATCAATATCCAAACCGGAGTCAATCTCATCAAGAAGGGCAAACTTCGGTTCCAACATCAACAATTGCAGAATCTCATTGCGTTTCTTCTCACCACCTGAGAAACCTTCGTTCAAATAGCGTTCTGCCATTTCTTCCTTCATATTGAGGAGTTCCATTTTCTGGTCCAATTTTGTGATGAAATCACGAACAGAAATTTTTTCATCCTCTTCTTTGCCCGCATTCATGGCTGCACGAAGGAATTCAGCATTGGTAATTCCTGGAATTTCTGATGGGTATTGCATAGCCAAGAAAAGGCCCATGCGAGCACGTTCATCCACTTCCAATTCAAGGATATTCACTCCATCAAATAGAATTTCACCCTTGGTCACTTCATAGTTTGGGTTCCCCATGATGGCTGCAGATAGGGTTGATTTCCCTGTCCCGTTAGGTCCCATGATGGCTGCAATTTCCCCTGTTTTAAGGGTCAAGTTCACGCCTTTTAAAATTTCCTTGCCTTCAATTTCTACATGAAGATCTTTAATCTCTAATACTGACATTTGTATTCCTTTCTGCTATAGAGTTTTGTCTTATCTAGTATAACAAAAAAAAGCCTAAAAGGCTTTTCTGGTGTTTAGAATCGTTCTTATTTAGTCTTGTTTTTTCTATTTTGTCGAACTTCCTCTCGATAGGCAGAATTTCCGATATAGCGTAAGCAATTGAGGAGCGGACTATGGTTCGGACCTAAGACTCCAATCAATTCTGCTAATAATTCAACTCCTAATACCAAACCGATGACAAGCAGAACGCCACCAATACGAGTCGAAATATTCAATAGAAGAGAAATCATAGCAAAAATCATCGAAATTCCATAGATGACCAAGACAGTTCCACGATGCGTTAAGCCCAAAGAAAGTAGGCGATGGTGCAAGTGATTCCGGTCTGGGGCATAGAACTTCTGGCCAGAGAGAGTCCGACGAACAATCGCTAAAAAGGTATCCGTAATGGGAACTCCCAAGATAATCATCGGCGTGACAACCGCAACTGCCGTCGCATTCTTAAGACCTTGCAAGGACAAAACAGAGATCATAAAACCAATGAAGAGGGCACCTGTATCCCCCAAATAAAGAATCGCTGGATGATAATTAAAGGGGAAGAAACCAGCAATGGCCATGACTAAGACAAAAATCGTCATAGTCAGAAAGAGATTGGGCACTGGGAGAAAGAAATGAGAAACAATCCCCATCGTCACCAAGGAAATAATCGAAACCCCACTGACCAGGCCATCCAACCCATCAATCAAATTGACTGCATTGGTAATCGAAATGATCCAAACGACTGTTAAAATATAGGACAACCAGGGATCAAAATGAAGAAATGGCCCTCCAAAAGGGATCTTGAAATCATTTAAGCGAAAATCTGTAAAGAACCAGATCACACTAGCCCCTAGGAAAATCCCCAGCATCTTTAACCGCGGCGATAATTCTTTTATATCATCGATTAAACCAGTCAAACCTATAATCCATCCTCCAACGACAACTGGTAAAGTATAGGTCAGATAAGATGTCTTAGCTACATAGCCTTTGGTAATCATCGGTAGCAATACCACGGTTGCAATGGTGAAAGCAAGAAGAATGGCTAAACCACCAGCGCTGGGCATTGGTTTTTTATTGATCCGACGCGCATTTGGATAGTCTACGGCATCTATTTTAAAGGCCAATAACCTCACAAAGGGAGTTAGAATCAAACTGATCAAAAAAGTTGCAATCAGGACCAGGATAAATTGTAATGGAAAAGTAATCATACCAAATTAACCTTTTGAAGTTCGTGAATAGCATCTGAGACGAGCAAGAGATGGCCATGTTCCTGGAGGACAGCTCTAGTAGTATCTGTATCTTCCGCATATTCACGCATGGTTGCCAAGAGCCAACCTGGATAATCTTGCGGGCACCCTTCCAAATCAATCAAGACGGTTAAATAGTAAACCCCGTCCATTTTATAAAGTTCCGAAGTCTCGACCGCATAATGAACTGTCTTTGTAAACCGAATCACTTCTTCTAACTGAGAGAACTGGAGGATATAATAAATATACCGTGTATCTACTGGATGATTCTGTGTATCTTCTTCTGAAAGCTGATTCTCATCAGCCAATTCCTCAGCTTCTAAATGACGGATAGCATCGCCGTCTCCCTTACTCTTTTCAGAGATGGTTTTTTCCAAGGTCTTGATAAATTCGTCTGGAGACATTTGCGACAATTCTTCCATATCAGGCAAGTCGGAAAAGTCTTCAAAATTTAGATGCTGATCAATTTTTGATTTGGTCACAAAAACATCGAGCTTATCCGGCTTAGGAGTCACTCGGAAACTCAACATGCCACTGTCTAAGAAGCTTTCTGGCATTTCCAATTCATCTAAGATGGTATAGAAAAATTCTTCTGTTTTTTCTTGAGGCACCAAAAAATCAGCCATTTCCATGCCTCGTTCCTCCAAATCCTCTAATTGAATCGTGATTTTAATGGTTGAATCACTGATTTGCTTCATCTTCATGACTGCACCTCATACTGTTAGTCTTTCTATTATACTAAAAAGGGACATATTTTTCAAAACATGACCCCCCATCTCAGATATGAAAAAACTTAAACAAAAGAGCACTTCCTCCCCCCTCAAACATAGCCATTTGAAGAGAAAGAAGAAGCACTCCTATCTCATGGTTAGATAAAGATTTTAATTACTGCATAGACCAGCAAAATCGCTCCCAAAACAATCCGATATTTTCCAAAAACCGTGAAGTCATGAGTTTTAACATAATCTGTCAAGAAGCGAATTGCTACCATACTGACTCCGAAGGCAACTGCCATAGCGACCAAAAGGATCGTTCCTTGGCTGAAGCTTAAAGCATTTCCTCCCAAGACAAACTTAGCGACCTTTAATAGACTAGCTCCAAACATAGCAGGAATCCCCAGATAGAAGGTAAATTCTGTCACAACTGAGCGGCTAACTCCATTGACCAAACCACCTACAATCGTTGCACCTGACCGACTGGTCCCTGGGAAAAGTGACAAGACTTGGAACAAACCAATATAGAGAGCAGTCTTATAAGGCAACTTGTGTAATTCCGTCACTTCTGGCTCTACTTGCTCCCGTTTTTCAAGGTAAATAAAGGCCCACCCATAGGTGATCAGCATGATGGCTACAGAAAAAGAGTTATGAAAATGAGCTTCAAACCAATCATCCAATTTAAAGACAAAGAGCAAAGGTAGGGTCGCTACAGCAACCTTGGCCCACAATTGCCAAGTCCGTCTCACCTCTTTTTTCGATTTTCCAGGCTTAAATGGATAAAGCTTGTCGAAGTAAATCACGACGACGGCCATAATAGCACCAAGCTGAATAACAACATTAAACATCTCCATAAAGGCAGGGTTCTGATCCTTAAACTGAATAAAGTCTTGGATCAAAATCAAATGACCTGTACTTGAGATTGGAAGCCACTCGGTGACTCCTTCAACGATTCCAAAAAGAATCGCTTTTATCACTTCAATGATAAGCATCTTCTTCTCCTAAACTTACATTTGCTATATTATAACACATTTCTAGCCATAGAACCAGATGTGCTTGCAAGGATACATAGACTAAAAAAGAGAGTGGGACAGAAATCGGTAATTCGTTAGAATTCGATTTCGTCGTCCCACCTCCGCACAGTTGAGTAGGGCTGTAAAAGCTGATGAAATCAGCGTAGTAGAGCCCACTCAACCACTGCGTCTTGCTCAACAATCCCAAAATAATTGAGAGGCTAGGACTTTTGTCCCAGCCTCTTCTATAAAATTATACACACAACTGTGGCTAGCTAGCACTTTTCGACTCTAAAAAGCACCGAAGCCACCGCCGCCACCGCCACCAGAGAAGCCACCACCAGAACTACCACCCGAAGATACTGTAAAATGACTAGCAGTTGTCGCGGTCGTTCCATAAGTAGATAAGAGATGGCTGGAATGGATCAGATTACTACGAAATGGAGTGTAGACATAGGCATCCATACTTGGGTTGTCTAGGTGGATTTGACGAAGTTTCATCACTTTACTTACTTGATCTGCAAAACCAAACAGAGTAGCATAGACTAATAAGCGATTCCATAAAACCAGCGATTGAACTTCTGCTTCTTCCAAATGAGCGATATCCCGCAACATATTACGGAAGCTATCCCAGTAATAGCGCTGTTCTGCACCGAGGTCCGTTGGGACTCCATCCCGTCGATAGAGGGTGAACTTCCCTTGGAAGGATGCCGGAAGAATCCACATTACCAACACATAGATCACACAAAAGATAGAGAGCCAATTCAAGATGAAATAAGCAATTAGGCCGGCTACCAAAGCAATGCTCCACGCAGCCCATCCAAAGAAGAGACACATACGGCCTGCACGATCCTCCCCTACCTCTAAAGGACGGTAGCAAGGAGAAAGGGCAAAGGTTTGGATCTTTTGTTGAACTGCCTGAGCGACACGAGAAATCGCTGCATCAATCCGATCTTGCGCTTGTTTTCCTCGCTTGCGAATGGCATCTTGCTCTTTCTCAGAGGCATATTTATAGAGAGAATCCGAAATTTCATAATCTGAAAACAAGTCATCTGTTCTACAATATTTTTGAGAACCGAAAGCTAGTCTAAGAAATTCGCGCTCAAATTCATCCAATGTATCTTCATTTTGAATGGTTAAAACTGTATGAGTGTCGTATTGCTCACAGATGATATTTTTTCGATCAATCAAATCAAGTAAGGTTGCTTGCACCAACTGATCAAATTTAAAGGCGCCCCGAGCATGTTTTTTGGTTGGAGAAATCTCATCTAGCTCTGTAGAGTATACAATCGAGGCCATTAGTAGAGGCGCAACGTCATTTGGAATCTCATACAAGCGGCTATTTTTTGGGAAAACTCTGGTAGAAGTCACAGATTGCATGAATTGATGACGATAATAAATAGCAAGAAGAAGGATGAACAGAATAAGGATTGGGAGTAGGACCTTCATAAATAAGCGAATCCAGGTCCGTTTTTGAACAATTCCTGCTTCCGTCCGATGATAGTTGGACTCCTCCATCAAACCTGTATCGCGATAGGATTCCCCAAAGGAAGCTACATCCGATTTCCGCCAGTAAGCATAAATTTCAACACCTTCTTTTCGTTTCAGATTCTCTAGAGTAGCCTTATAGTTTGCTTCTTCTTTCTGAACAGTTGCCTCAGCCCCCAAATAAGCCGTATGGATATTCAGTTCCGACTTCGAGGCAGGCGTGGCAAATTTCGGGATAACCTGTAACTCTACTTTTTTGACCTCTTGATCCCCATCACTGATTGGTTTCCAGTTCAATAATAGGATATCTTGGTGAACATAGAGCAGGTTTTTTAAGCGCCAGATAACCTTTATCTTGACAGTATCCCCTGCACTTCCGCCGTTATAAATCTTTACCTGATAACCATCGCCTAAATTATGAACTTCTGGTTCTTGCGACAAGGTTCTACCTTCCACTTCCACCAAAGGAGGAATGACTATTTCAAAACCTTGAGGCATTTTACCCGCACTTCCCAAGGTGACATATTGACCATTATAGGAAGTTGTAAAATGATAGACCAATTCTTCCTCATAGGTAGCATCATCCCAAGTTTCCAAGGTAAGAGTCCCCCGATAAGACTGAACCTCATAGGAAGGACCATCCGCTTTTACAAAACCTGTTACAAATAGACAGGCCAACACTGCCAATAGAACATACAGAATTTTTTTCATTTCCCCTATACTCCTTTGGTTTATTATAGCATTTTTTCATGAAAAGGCTATCAGGTTTGAAAAGTAGACCAATTTCCTGTACAATAAGATGATACTATTTATAAAGGAAGAGGAGACTACATGAAAAAAACTATCATTGGAGTCTTTGCCGGAATATTGACAGTACTATTCATTTTTCTGGCAATGACTCAAGGTTCAAAAGAAGATGAATATCTGCGTATTGGTATGGAGGCGGCTTATGCTCCTTTCAACTGGACTCAAGAAGATGACTCAAATGGAGCCGTGAAGATTGATGGCACCAACCAATATGCCAATGGATATGATGTTCAAATTGCCAAAAAAGTAGCTGAGAAGCTTGGAAAAAAACCACTAATTGTAAAAACATCTTGGAATGGACTTATCCCAGCTCTCTCATCTGGAAAAATCGATATGATCGTCGCCGGGATGAGCCCTACTGAAGAGCGTAAAAAAGAAGTAGCATTTTCAAATAGCTACTATACCAGTGAGCCAGTCATGCTGGTACGTAAAGATGGAAACTATGCGAATGCCACTAGTCTAGATGACTTTAAGAATGCAAAGGTCACCTCTCAACAAGGGGTCTACCTATATAATCTCATCTCGCAATTAAAAGGGGCCAAAAAAGTGACTGCGATGGGCGACTTTGCCCAGATGCGTCAAGCTTTAGAATCTGGCGTTATCGATGCCTATGTTTCTGAGCGTCCCGAAGCCCTTACCGCCGAGTCCGCTAATCCTAAATTTAAGATGATCCAATTCAAAAAAGGATTTGAAGTTGGAGAAGAAGATGCGACCATCGCTATCGGGATGAAGAAGGGTGACACTAGACTTGACCAAGTCAATGCGGCACTAGCCAATATTTCATCTGAAGACCAAGTCAAACTGATGGATGACATGGTTACAAAACAACCTGTTTCAACAGATACTAGTGAAAGCAAGGAACCTTTCTTTGACCAAGTAGTAAACATCTTAAAAGAAAGCGGTCCACAGTTCTTGCGTGGAACTGGAATGACCCTCCTCATCTCCATGACGGGAACCATTGCTGGGTTGATTATCGGTTTGTTAATTGGTGTCTTCCGAACTGCCCCTATGTCTAAGAACAAGGCCCTCGCCGCCTTGCAAAAATTCTTCGGTTGGTTCCTCAATGTCTACATTGAAATCTTCCGTGGAACTCCGATGATTGTTCAATCCATGGTTATTTTCTACGGTTCAGCCCAAGCCTTCAACATTTCCTTGGATCGTACCTGGGCGGCTATCTTTATTGTTTCGATCAATACAGGGGCTTATATGAGTGAGATTGTTCGTGGAGGAATCTTAGCAGTGGATACTGGTCAGTTTGAAGCGGCTACCGCTCTAGGAATGACCCATGGACAAACCATGCGTAAGGTCGTCCTTCCTCAGGTCGTTCGGAATATCTTGCCAGCGACAGGGAATGAATTTGTCATCAACATCAAGGATACATCTGTCTTGAACGTTATCTCCGTGGTCGAACTTTACTTTACAGGAAATACAGTTGCAACACAGAATTTCAAATACTTCCCAACCTTTACGATTATTGCGGTTATTTACTTTATCCTGACTTTCACTATCACCCGTATCCTTCGTTACATCGAACGTCGCTTAGATTCTGATACCTATACTACTGGTGCCAATCAAATGCAAGTCAAAGAGGTGAAATAATGGCAGAAAAAATACTTGAAATCAAACACTTAAAAAAATCCTACGGTCAAAACGAAGTTTTGAAGGACATCTCTCTTTCTGTTGAGAAGGGTGAAGTAATCTCCATCATTGGGAGCTCTGGTAGTGGGAAATCTACCTTCCTTCGCTCCATCAATCTCTTAGAGACACCGACTGATGGGGAAATCCTCTACCGGGGGCAAAACGTTCTTGATCCTGACTATGATCTCACCCACTATCGGGAAAAATTGGGCATGGTTTTCCAAAGCTTCAACCTATTTGAAAACTTAAATGTCTTAGAAAACACCATTGTCGCTCAGACAACTGTCCTAAAACGGGACAGAGAAACGGCTGAGAAGATTGCTAAAGCGAATTTAGAGAAAGTTGGTATGGGAGAACCTTATTGGGCTGCTCGTCCAAAACAACTTTCAGGAGGACAAAAACAACGGGTCGCTATCGCTCGGGCCCTCTCTATGGATCCGGATGCCATTTTGTTCGATGAACCAACCTCTGCTCTGGACCCTGAAATGGTCGGAGAAGTTCTTAAAATTATGCAAGACTTAGCCAAAGAAGGCTTAACCATGATCGTGGTCACCCACGAAATGGAATTTGCACGAGACGTCTCAAGTCGTGTTATCTTTATGGACAAGGGGGTCATCGCTGAACAAGGTGATCCGAAAGAAATCTTTACCAATCCAAAAGAAGAACGGACCAAAGAATTCTTACAACGTTTCTTAAACTAAAACAAACTCCCTCACTGGAAATCCTTCCGATGAGGGAGTTTTTTAATACCTTCAATTGAAAGTATGATTCCACACATAAACTTGTTGAAATCCTTTGATAGATATGAAGAAAACTAGTGATACTTTCCTACGATATCCTGATTTATACTATATAAAAAGAAGGGAAGCTTTTTCCCTTCTTTTTTATATCTAAGTTTAATTTTCGAATTTTTGATGATTCTTATCATAAAAATCGATCAAGCCAAGCGCAGTTTCAAACGAAATGTTTTTCACTTTTGCACGACCTTGCGCAAGTGCAATGATAGACATTTCACGGGCGTTCGTTTCTTTACTGATACGATAGCCAGTGATCTTTTTATCACGTACCCAACCAACAACTGATTCCACTTTTTCGAAGTTCGATTTAGCCATGATTCTTCTCCTATATTATTATTTCCAATACTAATATAAAATTTTTTGCATATTTTGTCAACCATAATAGCTGAAAATACGAACAATTTTAAAAAAGTCAGATATTTTGTTATTTAGCTTTTAAAGCTGAGAGGATTTGGGTGCGAATATTCTCTACGCCATCCGGATTTGCTGGTAAGAAGAGGGTATTGGTACCTTGTTTTTCTGCAAAGTTATTCAAAGTATCCAAATATTGGTTGGTCAAAAGAATCGACATGATCTGTTCTTCTGTCAAATTCACATTGGTGTCTTTCAATTCCTTGATAGAATCTGCCAAACCATCTACAATGGCCTTCCGTTGCTCTGCAATCCCGACCCCGTGAAGGCGATCTTTTTCAGCTTCCGCTTCGGCTGCGGTAACAATTTTAATCTTATCCGCTTCAGCCAATTCTTGAGCAGCCACACGTTTCCGTTGAGCAGCGTTGATTTCATTCATTGACTGCTTCACTTCAGCATCTGGTTCAACCTTGGTAATCAAGGTTTTTACAATGATATACCCGTAGGTTGACATTTCTTCAGCTACTTGTTTTTGAACCTCAAGGGCGATTTCATCCTTTTTCTCAAACAATTCATCCAAGGTCAACTTTGGAACAGATGAGCGCAGAGCATCTTCGATGTAAGATTTGATCTGAGCTTCTGGACGCATCAATTTGTAGTAAGCATCCGTTACATTGTTTTCATTTACACGGTATTGTGTCGCGACATTCATAGTAACGAATACGTTATCTTGTGTCTTCGTTTCGACTACAATCTCGCTTTGCAAGAGACGCAATTGCACACGCGCAGCAATTTTATCGATTCCAAATGGTGCACGGACATGAATCCCACTGTTGCTGATCTTTTGATAGCGTCCAAAACGCTCAATAATTGCAACAGATTGTTGTTTCACCACATAGAGTGAGCTAATGAATACAGTAGCTCCAACTACTAGAATAGCCAATAGAAAAATCCAAATCATTTACTGATTCTCCTTTATATTTTATTACTTTTTTGAAGTGACTCTTTGTTAAAGAAGCCATCATACCAACATGTTATAGAGGGTTTCATTTCCGTTTAAGTTAATGAAAGAAGGGTCAAATTGTTCAATCCGATTGATCAGACCTGCATAATCATGCTTATCTGCCAAAGTGACACCAATCAAGACTGGGCCAGTCCCCTTACTTGCTCGTTTGATGTACTCAAACCGCGTGATATCGTCATTTGGGCCTAAGATATCATTTACAAATTCTCGAAGAGCTCCTGGACGTTGCGGGAAGTTGACGATGAAGTAGTGTTTAATACCATCATAGATCAAAGCTCGCTCTTCCATCTCTGGCATCCGGTTAATATCATTGTTCCCACCAGAAATCACACAACAAATGGTCTTCCCTTTGATATACTCTCTCAATACTTCTAAAGCCGCTACACTGGCAGCTCCAGCTGGTTCTGCAACCAAGCCTTGCTTAGAATAAAGATCAATCAAGGTCTCAGATATCAAACCCTCGTTGACGCCAATCAAGGTCTCAACATTTTTTTTCGTTGCCTCATAAGTCAACTGGCCTACCTTTTGAACAGCAATCCCATCCGCAAACTTATCAATCTGTTTGAGTTTTACCGGGCCTCCAGCTTCAAAGGCTGCCTTCATCGACCGAGCCCCATCTGCTTCAATTCCAATAACCTCGATTTCCGGCGCTTGTTCCTTGATATAGGTGGATACTCCGGCGATGAGGCCTCCCCCACCAACCGGTACTAACACCGCATCGAAGTCAATGGATTCTTTTTTAGCTTCCTCTAGAATTTCGTAGGCTACAGTTCCTTGACCCGCTTGGACATTGGCATCATCAAATGGATCAATGAAGGTACAGTTTTTAAGTTCAGTATATTCCTGCGCCGCCTTAGAAGAAGCATCAAAAGTATCTCCTACTAATTTAATGGTCACGTACTCTCCACCGAAGAAACGAACCTGGCTAATCTTTTGCTGAGGTGTCGTAATCGGCATAAAGATGGTCGCTGGTATTTTCATTTCCCGGCAGGTGTAGGCAACTCCTTGAGCGTGATTGCCCGCCGAGGCACAGACTACTCCTCGCTCTCTCTCTTTCTCATTCAACTGAGAAATCGCGTAATAGGCTCCACGAATCTTAAAGGAACGAACCCGCTGCGCATTTTCTTTCTTTAAGTAGATTTTCGCTCCATACTTTTCGGATAAATAATGATCATAATCTAAGGGAGTCTCAACAACCACACCCTTTAAGACCTTATGGGCTTTTATGATATCTTTCGATGTTATCATGATCTTCCTCTTCTTCTCCTTATTTCATCTAATTATATCAAAAGACTGCAAAAATTTCAGCGTGTTTTCCAAATTTTCAGAAAAATCACCCAAAATGTTCGATATGGCACGTCTCTTCATACAGATTCTGCTAAATGGTTGAAAATACCTTCCAATCCATCTCTGCTATTGATGAAAAAGAAGTTGGGATTTCTCCCAACTTCACCATCACCTCATTAGTTATAGATTTTAAAGGCGTCGTCGTCATTTTTTCCAACGAATGGCATTGCTTTACGCAATTCAGCACCAACTTTTTCGATTTCAAGGTTAGCCGCTTGTTCACGGTAAGCAGTCAATTTTGGACGACCAGCTTTGTAGTCGTTCACAAAGTCGTTGGCGAATTTACCATTTTGGATATCCGCAAGAACGGCTTTCATGTTTTCTTTCACTTGTTCAGTGATGACACGTGGACCTGAAACGTAGTCACCGTATTCAGCAGTGTTTGAAATTGATTGACGCATTTTCTTGAATCCACCTTCGTAGATCAAGTCAACGATGAGTTTCATTTCGTGAAGCACTTCAAAGTAAGCCAATTCTGGAGCGTATCCAGCTTCCGTCAAGACTTCGAAACCTGCTTCGATAAGGGCAGTCAAACCACCACAGAGAACGGCTTGTTCACCAAACAAATCTTCTTCAGTTTCTTCTTTATAAGTTGTTTCCAAAAGACCAACGCGTGCTGAACCAACACCTTTACACCAGTCCATGGCGATATCTTTAGCATTTCCTGTAGCATCTTGGTAGACAGCGTAAAGTGCTGGAACACCAAATCCTTCTTCATACGTACGACGTACCAAGTGTCCAGGTCCTTTAGGCGCACACATGAAGACATCTACATCCGCAGGAACTTTGATAAATTCGAAGTGGATGTTGAAACCATGTGCAAATCCAACAGCATTTCCAGCTTCCAAATTTGGAGCAATTTCTGCTTCGTACAATTCTTGTTGGATTTCGTCTGGAGCCAAAATCATGATGACGTCAGCTAATTTAGTTGCTTCTGCTACTGTGTAAGTATCAAAACCATCTTCTTTTGCTTTGTCAAAAGATTTTCCTGGACGTACACCGATGATCACATCGTGACCTGAGTCACGCAAGTTTTGTGCGTGGGCATGACCTTGTGAGCCATAACCGATAACGGCGATTTTTTTACCGTCAAGTGCTGCTACTTTTACATCTTTTTCGTATTCCATTTGAACTGCCATAGTTATTTCTCTCTTTTCTATTTTTATTGCCTATTAGGCTATTTTAACAAATTTAGGTTGGATTTTAATCGCGGGTAAAGCCAGTTGCACCAGTCCGTGCGACATTTTTAATCCCATAAGGACGAATGACACGCAAGAGAGCTTCATTCTTCTCTGCATTTCCTGTCATCTGCACGGTGATGGAACTTGGAGCCACGTCTACCACAGTCGCGCGGAAGGGCTGGATAATGGCCAGCAATTCTGCCCGTTTCTCTGCAGGTGCAGAGACCTTGATCAGAATAACTTCACGCTCTAGGTGAGGCTTATCTGTAATGTCTCGGACGCGAATCACATCGACCTGGCGATTGAGTTGCTTGATGATTTGTTCGACTTCATCATGAGATGCAACATCGATGATGATGGTAATCCGCGATACATTCGGATTTTCTGTCGCTCCCACTGAGATACTCTCAATGTTGACTTGTCGTCTGGACAAGACACCGGTAAAGCGATTGAGAACCCCTGACCGGTTTTGAAGTTTGGCTGTTAACATTCTACGCATTAAACTTCACCCCCAACATCTCATGATTGCTCTTACCAGCTGGTACCATTGGTAGAACGTGTTCTTTCCGAGAAATGTCAATCTCGATGAACATTGGTACATCTTCGGTAATGACTTCCAAATCCTTCTCGAGGGTCTCGGGATTGTCAAATTTGTAGTTCTTAATCCCATAGGCTTGCGCCATCAATTGGAAGTCTGGCAAGGTTTCAAAGACGGACTCTGATGTTCGTCCATCATAGAAGGCTTCTTGCCACTGCCGAACCATCCCAAGTGAATGGTTGTTGAGCATGATGACCTTGATCGGAATCTTGTAAACATTCAAGATTGCCAATTCTTGGTTGGTCATCTGGAAGCCACCATCTCCGACAAAGAGCACGACTTCTTTGTCTGGATTGGCAATCTTAGCACCAATTGCAGCTGGTACACCGAATCCCATGGTCCCTAGACCACCAGAAGTCACTAATTGCCGTTCGTTTTGGTATGGGTAGTACTGAGCTGCCCACATTTGGTGTTGGCCAACGTCTGTCACGACGATGGCATCCCCCTTGGTCAACTCACCCACGCGTTCAATAACTGCTTGGGGTTGGACCACGCGTTCTTTCTTATCGTAAGAACGAACCCGGTTCTTATCTTTTGTGACCTTCTCGATCCATTTCTCCGTATTGTTGTGAACGACTGGCTCTGCCAACAATTGTTGTAGAGCTTTCTTCGCATCGCCAACGACGGGAATATCGACTGCAATGATTTTACCAATCTCTGCTGGGTCAATATCAATATGAGCGACTTTGGCATTCTTCGCAAAGGTCTTTGGATTTCCTGTCAGACGGTCATCGAAACGACAGCCAATACTGATCATGAAATCCGCTTCAGTCATGGCAATGTTGGCTGCAAAGGAACCGTGCATCCCACCCATTCCAAGGAAGAGAGGATGGTTGGTCGCAATCGTTCCCTGACCTAAAAGGCTAGTCACTACAGGGATCTGATAGCGTTCTGCTAAGGCTACCAATTCTTCTGCTGCTTCCGCATAGCTAACGCCACCCCCAGCCAAAAGGACTGGTTTCTTAGCCTTGCCCAATTGCTTCAAGATTTT
Source organism: Streptococcus sp. SCPM-O-B-15294 (M123) (assembly GCF_058200455.1). NCBI lineage: Bacteria > Bacillati > Bacillota > Bacilli > Lactobacillales > Streptococcaceae > Streptococcus > Streptococcus sp. SCPM-O-B-15294 (M123). Next base: position 29,284 of record NZ_JBYQGU010000004.1, read on the forward strand.
CTTAATCTGCAATTCATTTGGCTCAATGGTCGGCTGGTAACTTGGAATGTTGATTGCTGGGTTGAATATATAATCTGTTTCTAAGGCAGAGACATCTTTTGGAAGGTCAATGACGACAGGGCCTGGACGACCAGTTGTCGCAATATGGACCGCTTCAGTAATAATCCGTGGAATATCTGCCGTCTCTCGTACTTGGTAATTGTACTTGGTGATTGGCATGGTAATCCCAACAATATCTGCCTCTTGGAAGGCATCCTTCCCGATACCGGAACGGTTGACCTGTCCAGTAAATACAAGAAGAGGGACACTATCACTCATGGCATCAGCAATACCTGTAATGGCATTGGTTGCCCCTGGTCCACTAGTGACGACTGCGACACCCAACTTTCCAGTTGATTTGGCGTAGCCTTCAGCTTCATGCAAGCAGCCTTGTTCATGTCGGCCAAGAATGTGTTTGATCCCTTTAAAACTATAAATAGCATCGTAAAGGGGCAAAACTGCTCCACCTGGGTACCCAAAAATGGTATCAATCCCAAGATCTCGAAGCGTTTCTAGCACAAGCTCTGAACCTGTCTTTGCAGTTTCTAAGGTAATTTTCTCCATGTCTCTCCTTTCTGTTTCTTTGATTATCAAATGAGCATGCTACTATCATACCATTTTTGGAAAATATTTCAAGTAAAAATCACAAATTTTCTGAATTTTCTATCCAAATCCGAATAATGAAATTTCTCCTAAAAAAAGAACAATCCAATCAAAAAAGTCTCTAGGAATCCTAGAAACTTTGCTTGCTTATAGCCAGCCCCTTTCTTGGGCAATCTTTGCTGCCTCTGTCCGGTTCTCTGCATCCAACTTGGTCAGAATGGCTGACATATAATTGCGGATGGTCCCGTTAGAGAGAAATAAACGATCAGCAATTTCTTGGTTGGAAGCTCCTTTGGCGACTTCTTTTAGGACTGCTTGCTCCTGAGAGCTTAGAGGATTGGGATGAGTCAAGATCCCCTCCATTAATTCAGGAGAATATTCTTTTTGCCCTGCCAAAACGGTATGAAGTGTTGCCATCAAATCTGTGATACGACGTTCTTTTAAGACATAGGCATCGACTCCAGCCTTGAGAGCCCGCTCAAAGTAACCCGGTCGTTTAAATGTGGTAACGATGACAACCTTGAGCTGGGGTTGTTGACTTTTGACCCATTCCAACACTTCTAGTCCTGTTTTGATAGGCATCTCAATATCTAAAATAGCAATATCAACTGGATGGGTTTCGAGTAAGCGAATGGCTTCTTGCCCATCTCCAGCTTGCAAGACTTCTTCTACATCCTCTTGCAAAAGCAAGAGCTGGCAGAGGGCATCGCGCAACATACTTTGGTCTTCTGCAACTAATAAGCGCATCTTATTTCCTTTCTTGATAGGGGATCCGTATTTCTATCCGGGTCGGCTTGTGTTGATGACTGATCTCCAGCTCTCCTCCCAACAAGGCAATCCGTTCGCGAATCGAGTGCAGGTCCTTGTCGGAGACTTTGTCAAAGCCGATCCCATCATCTTCAGCAACCATTTCTACACCTGTCTCGGTGGAGCGATAAGAGAGAAGGGCTTGCGTCGCTTTAGCATGTTTGATCATATTAGTAGCTAATTCCAGAGATACCATGGCTAGAGCAGACTCTAGGATCGGCGAGATGCTGGCTGTATCGAGTTCATTCTGAATCTCTACTTTGACTTGCGCCACTTCGAGCATTTGCTTGACGGTTTCTAGCTCTCTTGTGAGAGTTCGCTGCTTCAAGTTCTCGACAATCTCTCGGACTTGGTGCATGGACTCTTGACTGATGGCTTGAATCTCTTGCACCTGCTCCTGCGCCTTCTCAACCTGCCCCAATGACAAGAATTGATCGGCTAGATCCGCCTTGACACTGAGCATAGCAAAGGTGTGGCCCAGACTGTCATGTAGATCGCGGCCAATCCGATGGCGCTCGTTTTCTGCCAACAAGAGATTGATCTGGGCATTTTGCTTGGCATGGTCAGCTTTCAACTCTTCCATCATCCGAATCCGAACCATGCCGTAAGTCATGGCATGAGTAAAAAAGAAAATGATGATTAAAAATACCCATTCATACTCCATCGCACTCTGTTTGAAAAAGATGGCCCCAAAAAGCAGGAATTGCGATAGAAAAACTGTCCAAAGATAGGGAGAGCGAAAATTGTGAATCTCAAAGTGATAGACCAATAGGTTGCTGATGAAGAAATAAAACCAAAAATAGTTGGCGTTAATAAAAAGAGTATTTCCTGCTACATAGGCTAGGAGGTATAGCCAACAAATCCAGGTCAGCTTTTTGTTTTCAGTAATCAAGACTCCTAGATAGGAAGCAATAAACAAGAGGGCTAAAAAGAAGTGCCAGTAGGGGACCTCCCCTAATAAAATAGAGATAAAGGGAAAGCCCATAAAGACTAGGCTAGCGTAAAACATATAATGGATACGCTTGAGTTTTTCAATCATGAACGAACCTCAGAATGACGACGATAAACAATGACAAGGGTAAAGAAGACCAGGGTAAACAAGGTTAAATAAAGACTAGCAAAGACATTGACCTGTCCCTTGTTTAAAAAGGTCTTAATCAGTTCCATCAATTGATAGGTTGGTAGACATTTGCCGATGGCTTGCATCCATTCTGGAAAGAGGCTAATGGGCATCCAAAGGCCACCCATGACAGCCAGCCCCATGTAAAGGAGATTACCTACAACAGACATCAATTGACTAGAAGGAAGCAGGGTCAAGACCAGACCGATGGCCACAAAGGCTAGGCTTCCTAGGATGAGAATAAAGGCCGACAAGACCCAATCCTGTAGGGACATATTCACATGACGCACCACGTGGCCCACGGTAAAGACAACTCCAATCGATAGGAGAAAATCGACAAAGAGACCCACAACCTTTATTAGATAATATTCTACCATAGATACCGGGGTATGGCGCAAGACTTTTTGCCAATTGTTGAGTCGATCGGTTTCAAGAACTGTTGGAAAAGAAAAGATAGCCGTAGACATCATAGAAAATGCCGTCATAGAAAGGAGATAATCCCTCATAAAGTGAGCGGGTGCTCCTGGTGTCTCCTGGTACATCCCTGAAAAGAAGAGATAAAAGGCCGTGGGCATCCCAATTGATAACAAGTAATAAATGGCTTGGCGTCTAGTCAAATGCCACTCAACCACGCCGAGAGCTTTCATGCGTTTCATCTTCTCTACCTACTTCCTTTGTATTTTCAAAAATAGAATCCAATAAACTTCTATTGGTCACCTCGATCTCTTGGATCGAACATCCTTCTTCCTGCAATCGCCTCCACAAACGATTGGCATCACCTGTCACAACCTGAAGGGCATCGGGTTTGACCGTCACTTGACCAACTCCGTCCATCCCTGCCACTAGAGCTTGGTATCGCAAAGGCAGGGTAAAATGTTTTTCTACCTCTTCACTTCTCATAGCTAGTGGCGTCGTATCTCGAAGCAAATGGCCCTGGTGCAAGACCAGGATCCGATCAGCCGTATGCTCGACTTCCTCGATGTAATGGGAAGAATAGACTATAGTCACACCTTGGTCCTTTAAATGCCCGACGATCTCCCAAAAGCGTTGGCGAGTGGACGTATCCATGGCAGCCGTTGGCTCATCCAAAAACAGGAGACTGGGACGACCAATCAAGGTCAACACAAAGGATAAAAGACGCTTTTGCCCACCAGATAGCTTACTGGCTAATTGCTTCTTTTGTTCTGGAGTAAAACGCAATAGATCATCGATGTCATTGACCGTTAAAGGGTTGGGATAAATGGAGCGAAAGAAACTGATCAGTTCCTGCACAGTTAGCTTTTGCACGATGGCATTCTCTTGAGGGAGATAAGAGACACTAGCCTTTAACTGAGGATGACCAGGAGCTTTTCCCTCTACTTCAATAGTTCCAGAAGTCACCTTCCTATCTCCTAGGAGGCAATCCATCAAGGTTGTCTTCCCTGCCCCGTTTGGTCCAATCAAGGCCAGGCAATCCCCTCTCTCGACTGTGAAAGAAAGATCTTCTAGGATCACCTTTCCTTTGATGCTTTTGTTCAAGTTCTCAACTCTAATGACACTCATGGGACTCTCCTTTCAACCAAATCTGGCCAGCTGGAATGATGACATAGACGACCAAGGTTACTCCCCAAACCGTCTGGAAAAACCAGCTAGGAAAATGGGCAGAAAACCAGCCCGTCATCATCTCAGTTACCCAAAGGAGCAAACACAAGACAGCTACCAATCCAATTTCAAGTTTCTTTTTCATTGCTCCATCTCCTTTTTAACAGCCTTGATCATTTTTATCCCTTCTTGGACTGCCCAGCTCATGATGCCAATTCCAGCAAATAATTCCCAAGGGAAATGGTAATAGAGACTATCATCCTTTGAAAAGATCAAATAGACGACCATCCCAACCACTGTTAACGTAAACACTTTATAGAACCATTGTTTCATTTTTCCTTACCTCTTACTTTCTGACTATATTATAGCGAAAGGAATAACAGGCCACTAGATGATTTTGTCACTGGCTCACATGACATATGTCATGGAAAATAAAAAAAGGTCGGACAAGAGTCCGAACCTATGGTGCTGGGGTTTCTTCTTTGAAACCATGGAGTTTTAATCCTGTGAAAACGGTCGATGCCTTGATGTCTTTCAGGTCACCGATACCAAGATCTTTAAAGTAAGATAGATCTTTAACCTTGTCCCAATCAATGGTTTCCATATCAACAGAGACCGTTGAGGCTAATTTTTTCTCTGGAGTGACCGTATATTCGATACTGAAGCCAGCCGTGTCTTTCAGAGCCATGTATTCTGAATCTGACTGCAAACCTTCATTGATAATTTTTGTCATCTCTTCAGGACTTAGATTAGCTGAATTAGTGGCAATTTTTTCTGGTAGGGCCGATAAAACATCTAACTTTAATTTCTGAACCTTATCACCTTTTGTCGTGATGGTGTAGCGATGTTGATTGCCATTGATTTCTGCAGTGAGAACCTTGGTTTCTTCCTTTGCCTCACTGGTAACAGTTTCACTTTTTTCTATCGAAGTAGTGGTTGAGCTTTTTGATGTTTCTGTGGACTGGGACTTAGTAGCACAACCCGTCATCACAAAAAGCAAAGCTCCTAAAAAGCAGATTACCTTTTTCATTTGCTTTTTTCTCCTATTTCTATTTTTCTAAAGTATAACATATCAAATAAAAATTGTCTAAAAACACCTATCTAATCGCTTTCATAAAGCTTTTTTTATCAAAAAAAGAGCCAAAAAATCATTTTTTTGGCTCTTTTTCCTGTTATTTTTGAAATTTTTTGATTATTCAACGCTAAACAAATATGGGTAAACTGGTTGATTTCCTTGATGAATTTCGACTTCGACGTCTTCATATTTAGCCATCAAGTTTTGAGCCAAGTCATTAGCTAGATCTTCTTTACCATCTTCACCAATATAAATCGTGACAATTTCACTATCTTCGTCCAACATCTTGTCAAAGGTTGCTGTCAAGGTTTCCATCATATCTGGATTGGAAACGACGATCTTACCATCAACCATTCCAAGATTGTCGTTTTCATGGATTTCAAGACCATCAATAGTGGTATCACGAACGGCTGTCGTCACACTACCTGAAACAACATCTTCCAATGAAGCGCTCATGCGTTCGTAGTTTTCTTCAATCGACTTGCTCTCATCAAAGGCAAGAAGACTGGTCAATCCTTGAGGGATGGTCTTCGTCTCAACAACTGCTGCAGGTTGATCAATCACTTCTGCTGCAGATTGAGCCGCCATCAAGATGTTCTTGTTGTTTGGCAAGATAATGATGTTGCGCGCATTCAACTCTTCAACTGCTTTGACAAAGTCTTCTGTTGATGGGTTCATGGTTTGACCACCAGAGATGATGTAATCCACTCCTTGCGCTTTGAAGATATCCGCTAATCCGTCACCCGCAACGACTGCAATGATGGCATATTCTTTTGCTTCGGCTGGTTTCGCTTGGCGCTCTTCTTTTTCAACTTGTGCTTCGTGCTGGTTGCGCATATTGTCGACTTTTACCTTGACCAAGCTACCATATTTCAATCCTTCTTGCATGACAAGACCTGGATCTTCAGTATGGACGTGGACTTTGACGATTTCGTCATCGTTGACGACTAGTAGAGAATCCCCAAGATTGTTCAAATAGTTACGGAATTCGTCGTAGTCAAAGTCTTTGACATAGGTTGGACCTTGCTTCAAAGCGACCATGATCTCTGTACAGTAACCAAAGGTGATATCTTCAGTTGCCACATGACCCGCTACGGACTTGTGGTGCTCTGCGTTGATCATTTCTGACATGGTTGCTGGAGTCGCCACAAATTCTTCAGAAGCGATGAATTCTCCTGTCAAAGCTGATAGGAATCCTTCATAGATGAAGACCAAACCTTGACCACCAGAGTCCACCACACCGACTTCCTTCAATACTGGAAGCATATCTGGTGTTTTGGCAAGGGCTGTTTTAGCTCCTTCAAGGGCTGCACGCATGACTTCAACCGCATCATTGGTTGATTCTGCTTTTTTCTTGGCACCGATAGCCGCCCCACGAGAAACGGTCAAGATGGTTCCTTCTACTGGCTTCATAACCGCTTTATAGGCTACTTCAACCCCTGCTTGGAAGGCTGCCGCAAGAGCTGCCCCATCCAATTCATCCTTGTCTTTGACGCTTTGAGAAAATCCGCGGAACAACTGAGAAGTAATCACTCCTGAGTTTCCACGCGCTCCCATCAAAAGCCCCTTTGCAAAGATATTTGCTGCTTCACCAACAGTTGAAGCAGAGCGATCGGCTACTTCTTTTGCACCATTTTCAATGGTCATCCCCATGTTGGTTCCAGTATCACCATCTGGTACAGGAAAAACGTTCAATGAATTGACATACTCGGCTTGTTTATTTAAGCGAGTAGCCCCTGCTTGGACCATTTCTTGAAATAAACTAGTTGTAATTTTAGACACGATTATTCTCCCACAATTTTAATGTTTTGGATATAGACGTTGACTGTATCCGTTGTGATTCCAAGTTGATTTTCTAAACTGAATTTGACACGCTCTTGAATATTTTTTGAGACTTCGCTAATCTTTGTACCATAGCTCAAAACAGTGTAAACATCAACCGCAATACTTCCTGCTTCCGCTGTTTTCACAACGACACCCTTAGAGTAGTTTTCCTTACCTAAGAGAGCTTGGAAATTATCTTTAATCGCGTTTTTGCTGGCCATTCCAACCACTCCAAAAATTTCAGTGGCTGCACCGCCTACAACAGTTGCGATGACATCATCGGTCAATTCAATTTGACCATCTTTTGTATTGATTTTTACTGTCATAATTTCTACCTCAAAAGTATTTTATATTCTATTTTACCATAAAAGAGGGCGCGTGTAAAAGGGATACACCTTTCTCCTATCAGTTGATACAAATGTCCAAAAAGAGAAAAAATGAAGAAAAAGAAAAGGGAGTGGGAAAGAACTCCGTAAAATAAAAAAAGTTGAAAAGGTTCCCCAAACCTTTTCAATTTTCCCACCCCCGCACAATTGATTAGGAAGTACGAATGTTTCAAACATGAGTAGTTCCAATCAACCACTGCGTCATACTACTATTCCTATCAAAAAGCGAAGGCTGGACACTTTATGCCCAGCCTTCTTTCTTTATTAAACGCGTTCTACTTTACCAGATTTCAATGCACGAGCTGAAGCCCAAACTTTTTTAGGTTTACCATCGATAAGGACAGTTACTTTTTGAAGGTTTGGTTTTACGGCACGTTTGGTTTGGTTCATCGCGTGTGAACGGTTGTTTCCTGATACAGTCTTACGACCAGTAAAATAACATACTTTAGCCATTCTGTTTTGCCTCCTATTAGATCTAATATTACGGATGTGCTAGCACCACATACCGTACTATATTACCAAAAAAACTTTCTCTTGGCAAGACCTTTGAATAAGTTTTTCTTAGATCGGATTATGAAAAGGAATTCTCACCTACATAGATGATTTCTAGATTCCCCAGTGAGACCTCTCCGACGATGTAAAAGTCTTTGCTGGTTAAATTGCTAGGATTTTCCTGGTGTTGGATAGCTGACAAAGAACTTTCTACATTGACATGAACCCGCCAATCGCTTGGCACATAAAGACTCAAACTTCCAAGGGAGACATCCACCGCAAACTGGGCAGATGGACCTTCGATCCGGCAATTGTCAAAATAGATAGAAGCTTCTCCCAAGCTCACATCCGCACTTCCACCTGTAAAATTCTGGTCATTCAAATACTTGGTCACTGTAGAAAAGGAGACATCAATGTCATTGCCAGCAGTTTGAGAAGATGTTCCTGCTGAGTAGGAGTTCCAAGTAGCTTTTGCTTTTTTGGAAGGCTTAAAGAGAATATTGAGACCAATCACCGCTAAAATAGAAGAAAAGATGACCACCGAATTGGATACTGGAAGAAAATGGTATTGGCCGTTAAGGGAGAAGAGGGCCAAAATCCCATATAGGAAGCCCCAACCAAAGTGGCGCTTCAAGAAACTAGAGAGGGAAAGGACTGCGAGCAAGACAACCCAAGCCAGCGTCCAGATACTGATCTCCCATTTTACAAAATAGCCTTGTAAGAGCACCAAGGCTGCTAGGAGGATTAAGAAAATCCCAATTAATTTATTTTTCATTTTGTTACCTCATTTCCTTTAACCGTTCTTTTAAGAGTTGATAATAGTGTCGGGACACGTGTACCTGCTTATGGGTTTGATAAAAGTTTACTGTACTGGTTCCCGAAAAAGATTTTTCGATGGAATAAATCTGCTTGGTATTAACGATGGTCGACTTGGAGATGCGACAGAAAGCAATCGGCAAGATTTCTTCCAATTCGTAGAGTTTTTGACGGACCTCATATGCCTCTTCTCTGGTACGCCCATAGATCTTTTCACCATCTGTTTCAAAGAAGAGAATTTCTGACACATCTACAAAGTACTCGCTTCGATCCTTGTAAAAGGTCAAGGGCGTCATTTTTTGCTCCAAGATCAACTGTTGCAAGCGGGCGACATCCTCCGTCAATCGAGGAGCCCGAATGATCATTTCTGGCTCATCCATCTGCGGATCTAATTCGATACGAACTTTCATAGGACTCCTTTCTTAACCTTTGTTAGTAACATTATAACAGCTGTTCAAAATCTTACAAGTCCTTTTCGGTAAGTGGTTCTTTTCAGCCCCTAAGTGGTTCTTTCAGACAGGTAAAAAGAGGCTGGGACAAAAGTCCTAGCCTCTCAATTATTTTTGGATTGTTGAGCAAGACGCAGTGGTTGAGTGGGCTCTACCACGCTGATTTCATCAGCTTTTACAGCCCTACTCAACTGTGCGGAGGTGGGACGACGAAATCGAATTCTAACGAATTACCGATTTCTGTCCCACTCTCCTAAAGCGAATAAAATTGGAAGCATTATTTTTCTTTTGGTGCGTCTGGAAAGAGAAAACCGAGACCAAGACAAGCCAAGACACCCGCAGTAATCACGACCCCATTTGAAATCGGAAGGAGGTCATAGATGGCATTGGCAATGATAAAACCAATGATGGCACAAATCAAGCTGGACTTGTAGTCTTTCTTGAGTGCATTTTCAAGCGTAAAGAAAGCAAACAAGACAACTGGAACCAATGGCCAAAGATTGGCATCTATTTTCGGATAACCAATGATACTAAAAGTGATAACGGCGAGAGCTGCAAGGATAAATCCAAAACCAATTAATTTTTTCATGATACTACCTCTTTTTGTATTTATATCAGAAGACTAGCTTCTTTTGATAATCCTACTATAACAAACAGAAGCAAGGGTGACAAGGAAATTTGGATAAGCGGTCGAATTATCGGACTATCTGGTTGAACTTCTTTCGACCCTATCAATTCTAAGACCTGCTATTCTTCTACTTTCTTCCTATATAAACTAAAAAGAAAAATCTCTGAAAGTTAGTGGATCATCCACTGACCTGCAGAGATTTAAAGAGGTTTCGTCTTTTAGCAAATCGCTCTAGCTACAAGCGATTCAACTCTTCCTTCAGATACTTGGCAAGATGTTGATGTGCAAATACTCCTGCTTTTTCTTCCGCCGTCGGATTGTAATTGGTGTTGGTATTGACATCATAAACATAAATCTGACCAGTTTCAGATTCCACCCACTCAATGGCTGCCACATCTATTCCTGCTGCAGTTAAAAAGTCTTCATAAGCTTGTTGGCGATCAAGTGGGAGGGGTTCCGTAATTTGAAATTTATCTGAAGTTTCTAGCTGAGCTGGTCCATGTCCGATTTGGCACCCATCTGCTGGACACAGTTGGAAGCCGTCTGAGGAATCAATCGATACGGTATAAAGAAACTGGCGGTTAATAAATTCCGAACGGCGAATACGACCATCTGCTGGTTTGATATAAGCTTGTAGCAAGGTAATCCCATCAACAGAAGGCTCAAAAGCTGGACTGTTCACATATACTTCCAATTCCTCTTCCGAATGAAACAACTGAACTCCCAGTCCTTTTCCAGCACGATTATGCTTGGTAATCAAGGGATAAATATTTAATTTTCTAGCAGCTTCAATAATATTTTCTTTTCCTAAGACAGCTACTGTTTCTGGCGAGGCGATGCCGGATTCCCCTAATTTTAGATATTGTTTAATTTTACTAATTTCAAGATTAATGGCACCCGTCCCATTCACCACTTTACGACCATGCGCTTCTAACCAAGTCAGGACTTGCTCCGTAAATTCAGGAGCATAGCGATGACCTCTTGTATGTGAAGAAGCAGACATGCGATTATAAAAGACTCCTAGCGGAGGCGGACTCTGAAGATCTAATATCCCACTTGATAAATCCCACAATTCATAAGGGACTTCTTCCTTTTTCAACCATTTCACTAGATGTTCTGTCCACTCAAGATTTTCATGAATAACATACACTTTTGCTTGACTCATTTTTTCTCCTTTACGAATAGTGAACAGCTAATTCACCAGCTTGGTTCACCTCTAAAACATGACCCTCTGTCTTTTCAATGACGCTAACAGTTAAGACTTGTCCCAATACATTGAGCATGGTCCGCCCTGCATTCACAAAGAAATCAACTGCAAAGATCAGGGCAACACCTTCTACTGGCAAGCCTAACTGAGGTGCTGCTGCTAATAAAACAACTATTGCCCCTGAAGGGACTGTAGCTGCCGTCTTTCCAATCAAGGTTAATAGTAAAACAGTGAAGATAAGACCAGAGAGAGAAAAGGTAATCCCATAAGCATGGGCAATAAAGACAGTTGCTACAGAAAAGTAAACTGCCGCTCCTTCAAGATTGAAAGTATAGCCTAAAGGAACAACCAAATCGATGACATGCTCATCATGACCTTGTTTCTTCAAATCTTTCAATAGTGGTGGTAAGACAACACTAGAACTACCTGACACGAATGCTAGAGTTAAGAGACTCCAAATCTGGCGAAAGGCAATCAAATAAGGTACTCTAAATGCAAAAGCAATCAAAGGAAAGATGACTAGAGCCAACACAGCGTATGCTAGATAAGTCCCTGCCACAAATTGACCCAATCCGACCAGTTTATTCAGCCCTGTAGTGGCAACATCCTTAGCAATAAAACCAAAAATACCGATTGGTGACAATTTAACAATAACACCAACAATTTTATAAATTGCATCAATCCAAATCTGGAAGAATTCAATTACTTTTTGTGTTTTTTCATCTTTTAGACTACCGACACCGTACCCCAAGAAAATAGCAAATACGATAATCGGAAGCAAAGCCCCTTCTGACAAAGACTTCACAATATTTGATGGAATAAAGCCAAGAAGAAACTCATCCAGATGGATGCTTTTAGCAATCCCTTCAATATTTCCTCCAGACTGCCCAATGTTGACTCCTTGACCAAAGCCAAGGAAGTAACTCGCAAACACAAAAATAAAGGTGATGGCCGTCGTTACGACAAAGAAATAAAGGAGCGTCTTAGTTAAGAGTTTTCCAAAGGATTTTTTACCAATTACTCCTGCAACTGCTACAACAACAGTCGGAAAGACAAGGGGAATAATCACCATGTTGATCAAACTAATAAAGGCTTGCCCTAAAAATTGATAGAAGCTGGCAAATTGCGGCCAAACAAGGGCAACCAGCACCCCTAAAACTAAGGCAATCAAGAGTTGGATTCCTAAAGAAATCTTAGACCATAATGTACGTAATTTCATTCGCATCTCCTTTGTTCTATTTTGAAAGTTATTCTACTACGATTCCTCCACTCTGACTAATATATATTAACTATGAAAGGTATAAAAAAGATTTATGGCTAGTCCTACAAAAGCTGATCTACAAAGGGAAATTTGACCGTCCAGAATCAAAAACCGACTGATCATTTTTATAGAATTTTGCATGTATTCGAATCTTTCTTTCATCCAGACGGAAAGCTATATCTACTAACAACCATTCTGTCTAAACAAGCAAAAAAAGCCCGTCAAAATAGGCTTTTTCTTGTATCATTTGATGCCGAATGCAGGGATCGAACCTGTGACCTACGCGTTACGAGTGCGTTGCTCTACCAACTGAGCTAATTCGGCGATTACCCCTATAGTATAGCACTCTAAAAACGGATGTCAAGGGATTCTTAACCCATCTTTTTAATCAAAATCTGACAAGGATTTTGAGGCCCCCAAAGTTGCGGAAAAATCTCTAATTTTTTAAAACCAAGACTGCGATAAAAGACATTTGTTCGGTCATAATCTTTATTTGAACCTTCTGCGACTGTTTTGACCTGTAGGTAGTTCACTTGTTTGACTGCTTCTCTTTCTATAGTCGTAATTAAATCCCTTCCAATTCCATGACCTTGGAATGATTTTTTCACGCCTAGACAGTCAATTTCAGCACAATCTTCACTTGAATATGATAAACTTATAAACCCTACTACATCACTTTCTTGATAAGCGGCCCACACTTGCAAGTCCTTGGATCCTTCGATGTAGGCTTGCGTGCTTTCTGGTATTCCAAACCATTCTGGCAAATCCTTTAAAACCTCGGCGACAACTGCCATTTTTTGCTCTTCATCCTTAACTTCTTTAATAACAAGCATCATAAGTTCCTTTCTTGATTTTAATCTTACTTTAGCTCTTAGGAACCCGCACTTTCGTAGGCGTCTAACCCCCTGTCCCAAAGCTTTAGAGAGATGCAAAAGAAGATAAGAGAAATCAGAATCAGACCACCAATATTCCAGAGTCCATCCTTGCCCTGCAAGAAATAGCTGGCAGGATAGTAGGCCGTAAAGGCGAAAGGTACAATAAAGCTAATTAACCAACGAAGGAGCGAATTGTAAATAGAAATAGGATACTTGGCAAAATCATTAAACATATAGAAAATGTAAATCATGGCACCTGACTGCTTGGTCCAAAAAGCGATACTGGCTGTTGCAATTTTCAAGGAAGTATAAATCAAGGTCGCAAAAGGAATACAAACTAGAAAAATCAGGAATTTTGGAACAGTCCAAGCAATGCTAGTCGCCGTTGTCGCTAGTAAAATTCCACCGACCAAGAGTTCACCCAAGGCATCAATCTGAAAGGTCTCAACCAGAATATGAAATAGTGGATTGATAGGACGAGTCAGATACTTGTCAAATTCTCCTTTTCGGACTAGTCGTTGACCTAAAGCCCAGAGATTGTCAAAAAAGAGGTGGTCCAAACCCTTAGGAATCAAGGAGAAGCCATAGATAAATGCTATCTCTTGAAAGCTCCAACCTTCTAGGGATGGAATGTGTTGAAAGAGTACATTAAGAAACAAGAGGTTCAGGCCTTGAGTCAGAAAGACTCCCAACACACCAACCACAAAATCTACCTTGTATTCCATGATTTGCTTGATGTACTGTCTGATAAAAATCAGATGCATGCGTTGATATTTTTTCATACTAACCTCCCTGAATGGTGATAAATGACTGGACTCGTTTCCAAATCAACTGAGACAAGCCCACCATCACTATAAACCAGAAAAGCTGAAGCAAAAGTGCTTGAAGAATCTGACTAACATCGTATTTCCCAACAATAATCATGACCGGAGTGTAAATTAAGGATGAGAAAGGTAAGAAGGACAGAATATCTGAAATGACCTTTGGAAAGAAAGCCAAGGGAATCAGACTCCCTGACATAAAGGCCACTATGGAAGTCTTAAGTAGGTTGGAACCCCAAAGATTTTTAAATACAAAGGCTGAAAATCCAAAGCAGATATTAAAGAAAAAGTTAATCAGATAGGCCAGCGTTAAGCTAAAAAGATAAAGGGTAGTTAGTCCCAGCACTTCTACAATCCCTTGCCCAGATAAGATTTTCATCAAAACAATGACACTTAAAAATGGCAGTCCAACAGAGATAAAAATCAACCACTTGGAACCAAGCTCCGTAAAGAGGTAAGAAGCCGCAAAATGCACTGGTCGCAACAAGCGCATGATAATGGAACCATCCTTGACCTCATCACCAATCATAAAGGAAGAATCCGACCTAGTCAGAAGATTAGTCACAAAACTCATGATGATGTAGAGGGTGATATCCGCCATACTGAAGCCCTGAATCAAAGGCTCCTGAGAGGACTCAAAGACAGCCTTCCATAGATAAAAAGCCACAAAAGCACCCATGACATCGCCAATCCGATAAAGAATAAAGTTGACTCGATAGCTAATCAACTCCTGAATCCCTGCATTGATAAAGGGTTTATAACGTCTCCACAATTTGACCATCTTAGAGCTCCTTTCGATAGAAGCGACGGATAATATCTTCAATATCCGTATCCTCCATCTTCAAATCACGGATTTCAAAATCAGACAGGGTTTGCTTGATAATATCAGCTGAGTGGTAACGGGAACTGTCAAATTCAATATTGAGGCTATTTCCTTGTCTATCAATGGTCATATCAGACAAGCCTTCATAGTGAGAAACTAAGTGACTTTGACCTGGTAGTAGTTCAAAGGAAAGAGTCTTCATCTTGCCAAAGGTATCCTTAAGCTGGCTGACCGTTCCATCAAAAATCTCCTGCCCCTTGTCAATCATAAAAATCCGATCACAGAGTTGCTCAATATCACTCAGGTCGTGAGTGGTCAAGAGAATGGTTGTTTCTTCCTCCTGATTGATTTGGGTAATGGCCCGACGAATGTTGTCCTTGACCGACACATCCAAACCAATGGTCGGCTCATCTAAAAAGAGAACCTTAGGATTGTGGAGCAAGGAAGCCGCAATGTCCGCCCGCATCCGTTGACCCAATGAAAGAGTCCGCACAGGATCCTTGATAAATTCCTTCAAATCCAAGACTTCATTCAAAAAGTCCATACGCTTGTGGAAGAGCGAGTCTGGCACATCGTAAATCTCTTTCAAGACCGTGTAAGTCTCTTGCAGAGCCAAATCCCACCACAGCTGGGTACGTTGTCCAAAGACTACTCCAATATCCTTGACATAATCTTGACGATTGTCCTGCGGAATCTTGCCGTTAATCCGACAAAAACCAGATGTCGGTTTTAAAATCCCTGTCAGCATCTTAATAGTTGTCGACTTCCCAGCACCATTGGCCCCGATAAAGCCTAAAATCTGCCCTTTGGGAACCTCAAAGGTCAAATCTTTGACCGCTTCAAAGATCTGCTTTTCAGGATGAATAAAGGAGCGCAAGGCTCCTTTTAACCCCGGCTCCTTAACTGTCTTCACAAAATTTTTCTGAAGATGTTGCACTTCTATCATTGCCATATCTATCTCCCTATCGTAAGAAGCAACATTGTATTTTTGACTACAAATATTCTAAATCCTTACTTTCTTCACTTTCTCATTATTATTACAGAAGGCTTTATACCAAACTATTATAGTCTAATAAAAACAGGAATGCAAGCGCTTGCTTATTGATTATGAAATTAGAGAGTTCTCTCTTAAAATGAAACTTTTAATCAAAAATTCTGTTAAATAGTTTCCTTAAGACACCAAAAAACCTGCCCTTAGGGGCAGGCTACGAATTGTAAAAAGGCAAACTATTTTGATCAATATGAATCATAATCTCCTAATATTAACTCAACAATTTAATTATACCATGTAAAAACTATATTGGCCCTTCAAACAAAAAATTATTACTAGAAATGAGTGAATTGTTTTGTTTACAATAAACACTTTTCCAAATAAGAGAACCAAAAAAGACCTACCCTTACGGATAAGCCTTCTTACATGTTTATTTCTTTATTCAATCACTTGGCTTTCTGCTACTTTCTTGTACCAATGTGCAGATTTCTTAGGATAACGTTCTTGCGTTTCAAAGTCCACATAAAAGAGACCATAGCGTTTTTCGTAACCATTTGACCAAGAGAAGACGTCCATGAGGGACCAGATGAAGTAACCTTTGACATTGGCTCCATCCGCAATCGCATCGGACAAGACTTCCAAGTGTTGCTTCACATAATCAATCCGGCCATCATCGTAAACAGTGTTGTCCACAAATTCATCTTTGTATCCAAGCCCGTTTTCAGTGATGTAGATCTTCTTGTAGTTTGGATAATCTTTCTTGACACGCATGATTTGATCATACAAACCTTGAGGGTAGATGATCCAGTCCCAGTCAGTACGAGGTACATAGTCAGGAGCTACACGACGTCCAACACCTTTGATTTGGTATTTAGAGCTTCCTTTTTCACCTTTACCATTATGAATGATTTCTGTTTCGCCGTCAAAAGCTTCCATCCAGTCACTCATGTAGTAATTGATCCCAAGAAAGTCATTCAGGTCTTTTGCAGCTTCAAGCGCTGCAAAGTCTTCGTCACGAAGATCCAAGCTACCACCATTGACAGATAAGATGTGATTAACACCTTCCATGGTTGCATCTGAATAGTGTCCAAGGTAAGTAGCATCTAGAATAAACTTGTTATGGATGATATCTTCCAATTCAGCCGCCCGAACGTCTGCTGGATTTTCTGGATCCAACGGATACTTGGTTGGAAGAGCGTGCACAACTCCGATTTCACCTTCATACCCTTTGTCTTTATACAATTTCACAGCTCGAGCATGCGAAACCATCATATTGTGGTGTGATTGGAAAACTTTGGCAAGGTCATACTGAATCCCTGGAGGGAATTTTCCTACTAAGTATTGACCATCACCGATTGGGCCAATTTCATTAAAGGTTGTCCAATAGTTGACTTCTGGGAATTCTTCAAAACAAAAGGCAGCATAATCTACGAAGTGTTCGATATTTTCACGATTCAAGAAGTCTCCGTTTGAGTGAAGAGCTTCAGGAGTATCAAAGTGGTGAAGAGTTACGAATGGTTCTACATGACGTTTATGACATTCTGCAAATAAGTTATGATAGAATTCTACCCCTTTTGGATTGACTTCACCATAACCAGTTGGGAAAATACGTGACCAAGCAATAGAAATGCGAATTCCGTTTACGCCATATTCTTCAGCCAACTGTAAGTCTACTGGATATTTATGGTAGAAATCGCTTGCTGGTTCTGCTGTATACCAATAGTTATCAGCTAAGTATTTGTCCCAAGCAACTGGTCCTTTTCCGTCAGTATGGGTAGCTCCTTCTGCTTGATAGGCAGCCGTTGCCCCACCAAAAATAAAATCTTTAGGAAGTGTTTTTGTCATTTTTTCACCTATTTCTTATTTGGATCAAATAAAAAGTGAGGGGAGAGGAGTTAGTGAGCCATCCATCTCCATCTCACTTATTCGTTCTTATTCTTCAAACTGCGCTTGAACAAAGGCTAGGGCGCCTTGTCCATCGCGTGTTAACTTAATGTACTGAGCACCTTCTGTCTTCGCCAATTTGATGCCTAGTTTATCTGTTTCAGCCTTCATATCTTCGAAGTTGGAAGCAACCTGAGGCGCCAAGATAACAAGGTCAAATTCTGGCAACATTTCCCGGTGAGCACCGTAGCCACCTGCTGCTGCTTTGACAGGAACATTGTATTCTGCTGCTGCCTTGTTTAAGGCATTGGCAAGGAGTCCACTGGTACCACCACCGGCACAGAGAACCAAGACGTTTGTTTCTTTTGTGATATTGTTTTGAACAGGTTCGTCTTCAACACCAGCTTTTTCAAGAATCGCATCAGCTTTAGCTGTATTGAAGTTTGCAGCAACTTTTTCTTTCAAGCTGTCGTTTGCTTTACCAGAACGTTCTTCTTCAAGAATTTGTTCATCATAAACCTTAACAAATGGATAGTAAATGATTACGTCTACAACTACTAGAAGAGCAGCAAGGATGAAGGAAAGAACTTGGAAGTTTGTACCAAGGACAATTCCGAGAGGACCAGGTGTTACCCATGGAAGGTTAGCGGAGAATGAGTTCATTCCCAAGGTATCAACAAAGAATTTGAAAATCCAGACGTTTGCGATTGGCGCAAAGATAAATGGAATGAAGAAGGTTGGGTTCAATACAATTGGAGCACCGAAGAGAATTGGTTCATTGACCCCAAAGAAGGTAGGAACGACGGAAGCACGTCCAATCGCACGGTTTCGTTCAGATTTACATAACCACATGAAGAGGAATGGAACAATCAAGGTTGCACCAGTACCACCCATGGTAACGATAAACATTTGAGTCCCAGAAGTGATGACTTTATCTGCGTGTTGGCCTGCTTGAAGCAAGTGTAAGTTGTTATCAATATTTGCATAAGTGATCGCCGCAATCGCTGGTTCTACGATAGAAGGACCGTGGATACCAACAAACCAGAAGAAGGCATAAGCACCAAAGATAAGGGTAATTCCAAGATAACCATCTGCCGCAGAAAACAATGGAGCTAGAAGTGTTCCGATTGATTCCGCAACTGTTACACCGATAGCACCTTTAACAATCAATTCAAATGCATACAAGAGAACAATTGAAACTGTGAATGGAATCAAATCTTTGAAGACTTGTGAAATATTCGGTGGAACCTCGTCTGGCATGCGAATCGTCACATTATTCTTCACACAGACCTTATAAACATTAACTGTAACAAAGGCTGCAATGAAAGCTGTCAACAGACCTTTTGTACCCATGAATGCTGTTAAGAATCCACCTTCTTTAGCAGGTTCAGCAGCCATGAGCAAGAATCCAACCATTGAAGCTAACATTGTAGAAATGAAGTTGATTTGGTTGGTTGCTGGGAGATCACGGTTCATAGAATCGGTCAAAGCCTTAGCTGTAGTTCCCCCAACAAAGAAGGCCAAGATTCCCATAGAATAATTATATGGGGTCATCAAGAATGTTTCAATATCTTTAGACCAGTGGAAGCCCCAAGCGTTTGGTACATACGCAATCAGGATGAAGATAGATGAGAAGAGGATAACAGGCATCCCTGCAATAAAGCCATCTCGAATCGCTCGTAAGTATTTGTTTCGAGAAATCTTTTCAAAGAAAGGTTTCCCTTTTTCAATCAGTTCAATCAGTTTATTCATTATCTTGCTCCTCTTTTATATAGTTCAATGAGATGGTGAATCACGTCTTTTAATAAGATCGTTGTCATTAAGTGGTCCTGCCCATGCATCATGGTAATGCTGTATGGGAGGTCTTCTCCTGCTGCTTCTTGTGCTAGCATAGTTGTTTGAGATTTGTGAGCCTCTGCGATACAGCTTCCTGCCTCTTCTACCAAGCTTTCAGCCTGAGCGAATTCACCCTTTTCAGCCGCCTTAAGGGCTTCCAAGAGTTTAGAGCGAGCATCCCCTGCATACGCAACGATCTCGAAACCTAATAATGTCATTTCTTCTTTGGTCATGACCAATTCCTCCAATTTGAATTTCTTAATATTTAATAGTTGTTACAATAAGCGTTGAATGTGTAAGACCAGATAGACCCGTTCACTCTTGTACAAGTCAACCCCGGTCTCCCTAGAAATTACATCATAAATCTTGGAACCAATCTCAAAAGCTAATGGATAAGAACTTTTGATATGCTCCTCCATATCTAAAAGCGATTGATTATCATCGCGATTGCGATCTAGGTAATCCAAGAAGTAGTTGAGATGAATCATGAAGCGATCATAAAAATTGTTATTGGCTTCAGTCCGTTTGATTGAATAACTATTCAGAACCTCTTCCACGCCTTTTAAAATTTCTTTTCGTTGATCCATGGAATCTACGACTTCTACTTCATTTTCACCTTCTGCGTTGATGAAGTGATACGCAATGCGAGTGACCTCATCTTCGGGGAAGCTAGTCGTGAGCTTATCCCGATAAATATCAACTGCCTCTTTAGCAATCTCAAAAGCCACTGGATAGTTTTCTGAGATATCCAAAAGATTACTTTCCTTATACCTACCTTGAGTCACTGCCTGGTAAGAGCAAAACATGTGGTCGGTCAAGGTCACATAGATATATTCTTGAACAGGGTAGTGATACTTTTTGCTCAAGTAATCAATCATCTCGTAGGTCACTGTGATGAAGTCTAAAGGAACGTCTTTTAACAGGGTCATAAAGTTCTCTCTGGATTCCTCTGTTTTCATCCGAAAGAGTTTTTCTACCTTTTCTTTTGGAACTAGGTCACCCTTCTTTTTCCCAAAAACAATTCCTTTTCCAATGACAATCAGTTCTTCCCCTTTGTCATTTCTCACCAGAGCAACATTGTGATTGAGTGGATTTAAAATCCGATACATGGTACTCTCCTTGTTAGTTTATTCAAGGTTTGAGGTATAAAAAATGACCACAAATGAGATTAGAGAGAGTCTTCCCTAATTCATCTGTGATCATGCGTAATCTAACTTACTAACACTCACCTTGTATTCAATTATGGATTAAGTATAGCACACGCTTTTGTTTTTGTAAACCCTTTCTTAACAACTTTTTAACTTTTTTGTTTTTTTCTAACAAATAGCTGTTTATCGTTGTATTCTCTGGACTCTTCAAGGAAATTCGAACGACCATCGTTAAAGGAGTGGTCTACACTGTTAAATACGCTCTTTCCAAGAAGTTGCGACTTGGTCCAAGACTTGGTTGAGTTCTTCAATGTTGCGACGACCTTCGGTACGCAACCATTCACGAGCTGCTTCTTCCCCATTCTTGATGTAGGCTTCTACAGATCCAGCCCAAGTTGCACGGCCACAGAGGACCCCGTTGAAGTTCGCGCCTGCTTCATGGGCAAAGACTAAGGTTTCTTGGAAGAGTTTAGCAGAGACACCGGCACTCAAGTAGATGTATGGAAGGTTGGTTGCTGCTTCTTGTTCTTTAAAGAAGGCAGCAGCTTCTTCACGGCTATGAACAATTTCTCCATCGCCAAAGCCTTCAACGTATTTGACGTTAACTGGCACTTCTACTTTCAAAACATCGATGTTGAAGCGTGGGTCTGAGAAGACTTTCATAGCTTCGATAACCTTGCGAGGTTTTACTTTCGCATATTCTACAGATCCGGCATCCGCGATTTTTTCATCATAAGCCAAGATTTCAAGGAAGAATGGAATTTCTTCTGCAGCACATTCTGAACCGATGCGTTCAATATAGGCTTGTTTTTCTTGGTTGAGTTCTTCTGCACTATCCACATCATAGTAGAGCAAGAATTTCACTGCATCTGCACCTTGTTCTTTGATGCGTTTAGCTGACCAAAGGTTAAGGCAGTCTGGCAGACGCTTAGTGCTAGAAGTGTCGTAGCCTGTTTTTTCATAAGCCAACAAGAGACCTGCTTCTGCATCCAAGACCTTAGTCGCTGGAAGTCCATACTCAGGGTCCAAGAGCATAGAAGATGCGAATGGTGTCAATTCTTCAGCCACCAAGACCTTCAATTCTTCCATTTGAGCCACGGTTGGTTCTGTATCTTGATACTGAGCCATAAGGCGTTTCAAGGCACCGCGTTGGTCAAAGGCCAAGGCTGAGATCACACCCTCTTTGGTGCTCAATTTTTCTAAATAGTTGCGTTTTTGTTCTGTTAATACCATCTTATACCTCTTTTACATTTATCTGTTGATACAAATCATCATAGCGATGAATATTGATATGGCCTGTCGTTGCTTCTTGAGCATTCAACATGCCAAGGACATTGGCTTTGGTTAAAAGTGCTTGGTCGTCTTCCTGATGATAGAGAGCTGAGGCAATCCCCGCAACTGTCGAATCACCAGATCCAACTGGATTGACCACTTCAATTTTTGGAATATCCACTTTATAGAAGACATCACCATGTTTGGCAAAGGCACCGTAAGCTCCTAGGGAGACGATGACCCATTCGATTCCTTTAAATAAGTCAGATTGAAGGACCTCTTTTAATTGATCTAAATCCGTAGTCACTTCGTAGCCTAAGAGTTGAGACAACTCTTCATTATTGGGTTTAATCACTGTTGGTTGAACGGGAGCTACTAGTGCTTTTTCTAGGGAAGCGCCTGAGCAGTCCAGAACGGCTGGTTTCCCTGCCTTCTTAGCGCGCTCGACCAATTGAGAATAATAATCAATTGGCAAGCCAGCTGGTAAACTACCTGAGATGGCAACGACTGCTACATCTGGAAGCAAGGCTTCATAGTGATCAAGAAAGGCTTGCCCTTCTTCTTCAGAAACAGACGGACCTTTTTCCAGGATTTCAGTTTGCTTCCCTTCGTGCAGGATCGCAATACAATTCCGGGTCTCCCCTTGAATTTCAAAGAATTCTTTGCCGATTTCCTGATCCAGATGGTCCAAGATAAATTGGCCTGTTGAACCACCAATCAGACCAGTTGCCGTGACAGGATCTCCAATCTCTGCAAGGACCCGTGTGACATTGAGACCCTTCCCTCCTGCGGTTTTGCTTACCTTGTCAACTCGATTGACCGTATCCAAGTGTAAGCTTTCTAATGGATAGGAAATGTCGATTGAAGGGTTCATGGTTACCGTTAAAATCATAGACTCACCTCTTAGTCGTGGTATTCCCCACGGTCCCATTTTTCAAGGAATTCTGTGAAGAAATCCTCATCCTCTTGACGGTCGTTGTGGGTTTCCAAATGTTGAATCTTGGCAATCAATTTCTTGTTTTCTTCACTTGGTTTGTATTCCGCATGGATGAAGGCTTCCAAAATGTCACACATCAGAAGTTCTCCTGTGACCTTCCCTCCAAAACCAATCACGTTGGCATTGAGTTCTTCTTTCGCATAAAGAGCAGAGGTCATATCGCGGACCAAGGATGAACGGATACCCGGAACCTTGTTAACCGCGTTGTTAATTCCAACGCCAGTTCCACAGATACATACACCAAGATCTGCTTGACCACTCACTACTGCTTCCCCAACCTTCTTCCCAAAAATTGGATAGTGGGTCCGAGCATGGTCATAGGTTCCGAAATCAAGGACCTCATGACCCAATGATTTCAAAAATTCAGAAACAGCCATTTTTTCAGTTGTAACAATATGATCACATCCAATTGCAATTTTCATTTTTCTCTCCTCCTTAGCACATCTTGTTGAGCATATCGACACGGATTTGGTGGCGACCACCATCGTACTTACCGTTTACAAATCCTTTGGCGATATTTTTGGCCAATTGGTCACCTACGATTTGAGCACCCATGGTGATCATACGAGAATTGTTGTGTCCACGGGTCATGTAGGCAGAACGCTCATCTGAAACTTCTGCAGCAACCATTCCTTTAATTTTAGTTGCGACCATAAATGGACCAGCTCCGTAAGCGTCAATAACAATACCCAGATTATCTTCTGCTTGTTTCACTTCTTTTGCAACAGCTAAAGTCACATCGACAAAGTCTTGCCCTTCTTCTGTCACGTCCACGACTTGGAAACCTTCTGCTTCCAAATATTCTTTGACTACTTCTTTTAAGCGAATACCTGCTGCATCCGCACCAACTACAATTGCCATCTGCTTCTCCTTTTTGCATTTCTGTCAACAAAGAAAGTTCTCCTCTTTCTTCATTCGACTTCGTTTTGTTATTCACAAACACAGTATAGCGCTAATTTTGTTTGTTGTCAACTATTTTTTGTTTATTTTTTTCATTTTTCTTTATTTTTTATTATTTTTTAGCCCTAAATTGTTTGTAATAAACAAAAAAAGAGAGAATCATTCTCTCTTTTTCAGTTTATTATTTATACAATCACACGTGTATATTCCTCTAATTCTTCATGTGCTTTCTCAGATGCATCGTCCGTTATCACCGCAGTTACTTTTTTCAAGGAACAGATAGAGGTAAAGTCTTCCTTACCAATCTTGGAGGAGTCAATCAGTAGGTAAGCTTCAGAAGAACGTTCTAAGGCTAACTTTTGCGTATAGGCTTCTTCAAAAGAAGAGGTCAGAACGCGTCCATCCACAATGCCATTCCCACTAAAAAACATCTTGTGGAAGTACATTCTTTCCATGAGAGTGTTCGTTATCTCGCCGACAAAAGCTTGACTGGTTTCTCGAAGCTCCCCTCCTAAGAGGATTACCTTAAAGGTATCACTTTTTTTCTTTAACAATTCTTGAAAAATCGGTAGACAATTTGTCACCACGCGCAGTTCCTTATTATTAATGGCTTCGGAAAGAACCTCAACAGAGGTCCCCGGCCCAAGGAAAATACTCTCGCCTTCTTTTATCAGCTCGCTAGCTTTCTTTGCTACTTCACGCTTAGCCAGAATATTCTTTAGCAACTTCTCTTCATGGGGCAGTTCCCGTGAAGGGAGGAATTGGTTACTTTTGGCTCCATTTCGAACCCGAATAAGGAGACCTTGCTTTTCCAATTCAATCAAATCCCGACGGACCGTCATATCCGACACCTGCATACTTTCCATGATGTCTTGAACATAAACGGTTCCAGCCTTATTGACCAGATTGATAATTTCATTCAGTCTTTCCTGTTTTTTCATTTCCTACCTACTTGCTTCGTTTTTGTTTATTATAACCTTAAACTGTCAGAATCGCAATCATTATTTGTTTGAAACAAACATTTTTCAGAAAAAGAGAAATTAAAAAGGCTTATCCTTGCGGATAAACCTCTGGTTAATAACGTTTCAAACAAGATTAAGCTTTGTTTTCGCTACCAAATACGTCGATACGTTCTTCAACTGAAGCTGTGATTGCTTCGAATCCTGGTTTCAAGAATTTACGTGGGTCGAAGAGTTTCTTCTTGTCGTATTCTGCTTCGTTTGCATCGTATTCACGTACGAATTGACGAGTTGCATTTGCGAATGCGATTTGGCACTCAGTGTTAACGTTAACTTTCGCAACACCAAGTTTGATAGCTTCTTGGATTTGCTCATCAGGGATACCTGAACCACCGTGCAATACGATTGGGAATCCTGGAAGAGCTTCTGTCAATTTCTTCAAGTGGTCAAGGTCAAGACCTTCCCAGTTTGCTGGGTATGGACCGTGGATGTTACCAATACCTGCTGCCAAGAAGTCGATTCCTGTAGCAACCATTGCTTTAGCATCTTCGATTGGTGCCAATTCACCTTTACCAACGATACCGTCTTCTTCACCACCGATTGTACCAACTTCAGCCTCAACTGAGATACCTTTAGCGTGAGCTTTTTCTACAACTTCTTTCGCCAATTTAAGGTTTTCTTCAACTGGAAGGTGTGATCCGTCGAACATGATTGAAGTGTAACCAACTTCGATACACTCAAGAGCATCTTCGTAGTGACCATGGTCAAGGTGGATTGCAACTGGTACAGTGATACCCATTGCTTCAACAAGGTTAGCGATCATGTTGCGAGCTACTTTGTAACCACCCATGTATTTAGCAGCACCCATAGAAGTTTGGATCAAAACTGGAGCTTTTTTAGCTTCTGCTGCACGCAAGATAGCTTGAGTCCACTCAAGGTTGTTTGTGTTAAATCCACCAACTGCGTAACCATTGTCACGAGCTGCTTGGACAAATTTTTCTGCTGAAACGATTGCCATTAGTAGTAGGCCTCCTCTAATTTTTTGTGGTTAAACCACTTACATTGTTTATTTTATCACTTTTTCATTGAAAATGCTAGCTTTTCCTGAGTCTTTAAAGCGTTTTCTTCTCTTTCAAGCGATCTTTCTCCTAAATGAACAAGAAAAAAGACAGCCGAAGCTGTCTTGATCATCCGATGCGGAGAGAGGGACTTGAACCCTCACGACCTAAAGCGGTCACAGGATCCTTAGTCCTGCGCGTCTGCCAATTCCGCCATCCCCGCGATTGAGTACCCTACTAGTATATCAATCTTCTACTTTCTTGTCAAGATTTTTTTCAAACTTTTTTCAAAGCTTGTCATTTCTTCACAAAAGGGAGTGGGAAAGAACTCCGACTAATTAAAAAGTTGAAAAGGTTCCCCAAACCTTTTCAATCTTCCTACCCCCGCATAGCTTCAACAGTCTGGGAGACTGTTGAAGGTTGCGGATAAAGGAAACTTTGTTTCCCTCATTAGGTCATCTTTGGAGCTTGAATAGCGAACAAAGATGCCAATCAACCACTGCGTCATGTAGTTATTACTATTATAGTCCAAAGGCTGGACACTTATTGCACACCCTTGATTTTTATTTGCTATCGTGATTCTCAACGGCCGCTGTGATAAAGGCTGTGTAAAGTCCTTCTGGGCGGTTTGGACGGCTTGACAATTCTGGGTGGTATTGGCAAGCGACAAAGAATTTGTTCTCTGGGATTTCAACGATTTCGACCAAACGGTTGTCTGGTGAAACGCCTGAGAAGACAAATCCTGCTTCTTCGAACTGTTCACGGAAAGCATTGTTAAACTCATAACGGTGACGGTGGCGACGTTGTACCACTTCTTGATGGTCATAGGCAGCTGCTGCTTTTGATCCTCGTTTGAGTTTAGATGGGTAAAGACCGAGACGGAGCGTTCCTCCCATGTCTTCCACATTGATTTGGTCCCGCATGATATCGATAATTGGATACTTGGTTTCTGGATCCAATTCGGATGAATTAGCTCCTTCAAGTCCTAAGACATTACGGGCAAACTCGATACAGGTTAACTGCATCCCCAGACAGACACCCAACATTGGGATGTCCTGTTCACGCGCATACTTGATGGCTTGAATTTTTCCTTCTGTTCCCCGTTGACCAAAACCACCTGGGACGATAATCCCATCAGCATCAGCTAGGAGTTCCGCTACATTCTCAGCTGTCACGTCATTAGCATTGACCCAATTAATCTTCACTTCGGCATCATTGGCATATCCTGAGTGCTTCAAGGCCTCAACAACAGAAATGTAGGCATCTTGCAATTCTACGTATTTTCCAACCAAGGAAATCTTGACCTGTTTCTTGAGGTTCATGACCTTGTCGACCATCGCAGACCATTCGGTCATATCTGCTGCAGGAACATCCAATTTCAAATGGTCACAAACAATTTGGTCCATGTTTTGTGCTTGCAAGTTCAATGGAATTTGGTACAAGTGTTCTACATCAAGCGACTCAATAACAGCTTCTGGGGCTACATCACAGAATTGGGCTAGTTTATTTTTAATTCCTTGTCCAGCTGGCTTTTCTGTACGAATGACCAACATATTTGGTTGGATTCCCAAACCACGCAATTCTTTGACAGAGTGTTGCGTTGGCTTGGTTTTCATTTCACCAGCTGCCTTAAGATAAGGAAGCAAGGTTGTGTGGATGTACATGACATTTTCAGCCCCAACATCAGACTTCATTTGGCGAAGAGCTTCAAGGAAGGGAAGGGACTCAATGTCTCCAACGGTTCCACCAACCTCTGTGATGATGACATCTGAATCCGTCGTAGTTGCTGCACGTTTGATCTTTTCTTTCAAGGCATCCGTGATATGGGGAATGACCTGGACAGTTGCTCCAAGGTATTCTCCACGACGTTCCTTGCGAAGGACCTCACTATAAATTTTTCCTGTTGTCACATTTGAGTACTTATTCAGGTTGATATCGATGAAGCGTTCATAGTGACCCAAGTCCAAGTCTGTCTCTGCCCCATCATCTGTTACAAAGACTTCCCCGTGCTGGTAAGGACTCATCGTCCCTGGGTCAATATTGATATAAGGGTCAAATTTTTGAATGGTCACTTTCAATCCACGATTTTTGAGCAGGCGACCGAGACTCGCTGCGACAATCCCTTTCCCAATGGATGATACGACACCACCAGTGACAAAAATATATTTTGTTGACATATGCTTTCCTCTTCTTCTAATATGGTGGAGGCCATTCCCCTTTTCGGAAAAACAAAAATAGCCCCCTAATGATTAGGGAGCTCCGACCTCAAAATGAGGTGCCCGAACAATATCTTACCGCAAATGGTCTACTTTGTCAAATTGAAACTTTCATGAAAATGATTTTTATACACTTAAGTAGCTGGCTCCACGCCATTTCTTGTGACGATAAACTTCTCAAATTGAAGATCAGGCATGCAGGAAGCAAGATCCTTGTGGATCCGTTCCAGTGCTTCCAAGCGCATGTCTACAGAGGTCGCTCTGTTTCCCTGGATGATAAAGAGGGCATTGCGGGTAGTCTCCTCCATCTTATAGCGTTCACCATCTCTCACATCTAGCCAGGCCATAATACCCTCTTGATCTCGGTAGACCGGATCTGTTTCACTAACATGCTTTTCTGTTGATAAGATGGGCAAAAAGGTCTCCTCTCTTTGACTAATCGTAAACTCGATTGGCCCCTGGATTTTATCCAGATCATGCCCTCCAATGGCTAGAAAGGAACGGAGACATTCGACATTATAGATAT
Organism: Streptococcus sp. SCPM-O-B-15294 (M123); assembly: GCF_058200455.1. Lineage (NCBI taxonomy): Bacteria > Bacillati > Bacillota > Bacilli > Lactobacillales > Streptococcaceae > Streptococcus > Streptococcus sp. SCPM-O-B-15294 (M123). The sequence goes on from NZ_JBYQGU010000004.1 coordinate 57,878, forward strand.
CAATCACACTATTGATCGTCGGAAGGAAGCCTCGACTTTGGATATTCTTAATCAGAGCAAGAATTGTCGGCGGGTTCTTTTTGACACTACGCCCCACTTCCTTCAACAAGCCCATATAGCCTTGTACAACTGCCTCCTCTTTCACCGAGCTGAAATCACAATTTAAGGCCCAAGCTTCCATCTCCTTCTTTTTAGCTAGAAAAGTTGCAGACAAGGGAGCTTGTGGATCCACCTGTTTGGCCACTCCGATTACAACTGTCTCAATCCCTAAGTCCACCAAACTTTGATTCAGTATCCAGTCCATATGCTCTTCCTCCTTCTGCACTACTTCAGGCTTACACCCTTATTATACTCCTCCTTGAAGCGTCCTTCAAGCAAAGAAAAAACAAGGAACGAATTCCTTGTTTTTTTGAATTATTCTTCTTCTTCGTAAGACTCTTCTTCGTCTTCTTCGTCACTTAACTCAACTTCTTCATCCAACTCATCTGGTGAGATTTCATTGATTTCAGCGTCATAGGCTTCTACTTCATCCTTCTCATCTTCTGGGTTTTCATCATCGTAAGTAAGCGCTGGATCTGCTTCATAGACATCTTCGTCTTCTGGATCATCCGCATTGTAATCGATCGCGTCTTCGTCTCCATCCATAAAGGCATTGACACGTTTTTTCTTACGTTTTTTAGGCTCTTCGTCTTCATCTGTTTCTTCAAGAGCGATGATTTCTTCATCTACCTCATCAATCGCATACCATGAGCGAAGTCCCCATTTGTTGTCTCCTAGTGGGATAAAGCTTCCATCCACATTTAATTCTGTATAGAACAATGGAAGAGCTTCACGAATTTCACTGTTTGATTTTTCGAGGTAGTTTTGAATTTCATTGACCAGGTCATTGAAATACATTTCATGATCACGGCCACGTGACTCTAAGATCGCACGGGCTACTTCAATCATTGAAAGTTCACTTTTTTCTTGTCCAGCAAATACTTCTAATTCCAAGGTAGATCTCCTTCATTTTTATCTCAAGGCAACACTCTTTTTCATTAAAAAAGAGGATACCCCTAGAATACATCATTTATCGTTACACTCTATTGTACGATAATTTTCCCCTTTCGTCAAAGGAAAATTCCGCGCCAATAAGAAGAGAAAAGCCGGGACACATGGCCTCAGCTTTTCTTCTTATGACTTGTTTCCATCAAGATGGAAGATCGTCTTTTTTATTTTACTTTTGCAGTACTTGTGATCACTTCAACAGCTTTCTTCACAGCAATATCATGTTTCAACATTTCTGGTGAAAGCAAGCTACGAACTTGTTCAACTGGCATGTTGTAGTCTGCTGCCAATTGTTCGATTTCTGCAGTTACTTCTTCGTCAGTTGCTTCGAAGCCTTCTGCTTTAGCAACTGCTTCTACGACAAGGTTAGTCTTAGTACGTGCTGCTGCATCTGCTTCATATTGTTTGTGAAGATCTTCTTGAGTTGTACCAGTGATTTGGAAGTACATGTCTGGAGAGATTCCTTGACGTTGCATGTTCCCAAGGAATTCATTGACAGCACGGTGTACTTCTTCGTGGATCATTTCTTCTGGAAGGTCAACGATTTCTGCGTTTTCTACTGCAAGGTCAATCGCTGCTGACTCAACTGCATCTTTGTAAGCTTCTTCTTTCGCTTCAGCCAACTCTTTGCGGTATTTTTCTTTCAATTCAGCAAGAGTTTCAACTTCTTCGTCGATGTCTTTTGCCAATTCATCGTCAAGAGCTGGTACTTCTTTTGCTTTTACTTCGTGGATGGTTGTCACGAATTTTGCTTCTTTACCTGCAAGGTCAGTTGCTTGGTAGTTTTCTGGGAAAGTTACGATGACATCAACTGTTTCACCAGCTGAGTGTCCAACCAATTGGTCTTCGAAACCTGGGATGAATTGACCTGAACCAAGGCCAAGTGAGAAGTTATCTCCTTTTCCTCCGTCAAACTCAACACCGTCAACAGAACCTACAAAGTCGATCACAACAGTATCACCTTCAGCTGCTGGTCCTTCTTTGATTACCAATTCAGCCAAGTTGTTGCGTTCGCGTTCGATACGTGCATCTACATCTTCATCTGTTACTTCTTTAGAAACTTCTACAGATACTTCAAGGTCTTTGTAAGCACCCAATTTTACTTCTGGTTTTGTAACAACATTTGCTGTCAATGTCCAATCTTGACCTTTTTCCATTGATACAACGTCAAAAGTTGGTTGAGCAACCACTTCAAGACCTGCTTCTTTTACTGCTGCTTCATAAGCTGCTGGAAGAAGATCGTTCAAAGCATCTTGATAAAGTGATTCTTCACCAAAACGTTGGTTAAAGATCGGACGTGGAAGGTGACCTTTACGGAATCCTGGTACGTTCAAGTTTTTCTTAACAGACTCAAACACGCGGTCTAAAGCTGGTTTAATTTGGTCTTGACTGATGGTAAAAGTCAATACTCCGCGGTTTGTTTCTTTGTTTTCAAATGATACAGACATTCTGTCTCTCCTTAAAATAATATAGTCATTCCTAATAATTTTACCATAAAACTTCGAAAATGCAAGTTTTTGGGCATCTTGGTTTTGTGGAAACTGCTTCTTTTTAGAGGAATTTTATAGTGGTTTCTGGAGACTCGAAGATTAAAAATCTCTTTCCTATCTCAAAAATTGTCCCGGAATAAAAAAACTAGTACATGCCTGAACTAGTTTCCTTCCTATTAGGACTTCCGAAGCGGGTCTTCCTGGTAAGTAGCACGCGCCCCACCAACCAACTTGGGACGACTGGCTAGAGCCGTCACATGAGCACCACCCAGTTCTTTCAAAACAGGGCGAACGGGTACTTGCACATGTTTGACATGCATCCCGATAGAAGTATCACCGATATCCAAACCAGCCTGAGCTGTGATGTATTCCACTTCGACAGGATCTTTCATATAGCCGAAGGCAGCCAACTGTCCGGCACCCCCCGCATGGAGGCTCGGTAGTACATTGACGATTTCTAAGTCTTTCTTTTCTGCTAGTTCACGTTCGACCACCAGAGCTCGGTTAAGATGCTCACATCCTTGGACAGCTAAGTAAATCCCTTTGGGAGTTAGGGTATCCAGGATGGTTTTCACAATGGCTTGCCCAATCTCCAGGCTTGAGTTCTTCCCGATACTTGCGCCAGCGACTTCACTGGTGGACAGGCCTAATACGAGGATTTGTCCCTGATGCAGATTAGCCTTGGATATAATATCCAGTAAGATCTCCTGGGTTTCTCTTTTTAATTGCTCTAACTCCATCCTCTAATTTCCCTTCTTTGGTAAGAAATGATACAGAGCATATCCCAGAGCCATCCCAACGAAGTTTTGAACCAGATTATGAGGAACCTCTTCAATCGCCGCTACCCAGGTATTTCCTAAAAAGAGTGCTGACGCTAGGGCATAGCCGCCTACCATGATAACCGTTCCTAGAAGCAGACCGATGTAACGGGCTTTTCCTTTAAAGCCAGCAAAGTAACCTTGAGCTCCGTGGAAAAGAAGACTAAAGAACATCCATTGAGGATAGCCAGAGAGGAGGTCTAAGAGAAAGGCACCAAGACCACCGACCACTGCTCCTTCTTTGCGCCCCAGATAAAAGGCGGTAAAGTAGACGCCTAGATCCAGTAAGGTCACCATCCCGGTTGGAGTTGGCAACTTGGTATAATAGCCTAGCACAACTGTCAAGGCGGTTAAAATGGCTAAATGCGCGATTACTTGGGTACGGTTATTGGTCATATTGAACTACTCCATATTGATCTGATTTTTGAATGGCTTGGTAGACGAACGCTTTTGAAGCCTTAACAGCTTCTAAGGTTGCCTTCCCTTGGACTAACTGGCTTGCTATGCTAGAGGCAAAGGTACAACCAGCTCCTGTATTATTCTTTTCTAAAACATCTTCTTCGAAGACCGTAAAGTCTTGGCCGTCATAAAAGACATCGATGGCTTTTTCCTTGTTAAGGCGGTTGCCCCCTTTGACCACGACAGTCGCTGCTCCCAATTCATGGAGCTTGCGCGCCGCCTCCTTCATATCGTCAAGCGATTGAATCTTGCTTTGAGTCAAGATCTCAGCTTCTGGTAAGTTTGGCGTGATGATGGTCACATAAGGGAAAAACTTGATCAATTCATCTCGAAGGGCTGACACTTCCACGTCATGGGTTTCCTTGCAGACCAAGACAGGGTCTAGTATCACAGGGATCTCCGCATGGGCTTTGACATAGTCCAAGGCTAAATCTGCCACTTGGACATTTGGCAAAAGACCGAGTTTAATAGCAGAGAAAGGAACATCCTTGAGAGAGTTGAGCTGTTGGGCAAAGGTCGTCGGATCCACCGGAATCACTTCAAAACCATGCTCTGTCATAGCTGTCAAACAAGTCACCGCTACAAAGCCATGCTGTTTGTTGGTTGTATAGGTCGCAAGGTCTGCGTGAAGACCTCCTCCACTAAAAATATCATTTCCTGAAATAGCTAGAATCAATTCATTACTCATAACGGATCTCCTTTAAATATAAGCCATTTGGCGCTGCTGTAGGACCTGCTAAATTGCGGTCCTTCTTTTCCAAAATCAGATTGATCTGCTCGATCGGCATCCGATCATTTCCGATCTTCAACAAAGTTCCCACCATATTGCGGATTTGCTTGTAGAGAAAGCCATTGCCCGAAAAGGTAAAGACAAGGCGATGATGCTCTGCATCCTCGACCAAGCGAGCCTCTGTAATCGTACGAACCTTGTCTTCCACACTGGTTCCCGAAGCTGTAAAGCCGGTGAAATCATGGGTCCCCACCAACTTTTGGATGGCCGCTTGCATCTTTTCCACATCCAAAGGATAAGGGTAGTGGGTTGCATAGTGGCGCATCATGGGATTTTTGGGACGACCATAATCCACGATGAATTCATAGGTCTTGCTGTGCTTCTGGTAGCGTGAGTGAAAGTCATCGGGAACTTGCTCCACCCGGATAAAGTCAATATCCTCTGGGGTTTGGGTATCGAGGGCGAAGCGGAGCTTCTCCTCGTCCCTCGCTTGAGGGAGATCAAAATGGATGACCTGCCCAAGGGCATGGACACCTGCATCCGTCCGGCCTGCTCCATGGATGGTCACAGGATTTCCTTGATTGAGACGCATCAAGGTCTTCTCGATTTCTTCTTGCACACTACGGGCATGCGGTTGTCGTTGGAAACCCGCAAATAGAGTTCCATCGTAAGAAATAGTTGCTTTGTATCGTGTCATGTTTTTATTTTATCAAGTTCATCCAAGCTGAACAAGGCGGAAAAGAGAAAACTGTCCGGGTACAGTTGTAGAGACAAAAAAGAACCAAGTCTTTCCTTTTCCATCTCTGGAAAATAGAAAAACTTAGTTCAATCGGGGGGCTGATTAGTCTTCTTTCCGTCCTTTGAGACTCATGCCTGTCGCTCCTAAGATCGCTCCAAGCAAGGCCAAACCTAGGACAGATTCTTGTCCAGTCTGAGGAAGTTCTTTGCTTCCTTCTGCTTCTTGCTGTACACCCTTCTCTGAGCGAGAGTTTTCTGGTTTCAGAGGCGAGATAAATGCTTGAAGTTCTTTGCTTCCTACTTCTGTAATTTCTGGAACAGCTTCACTGGTCAGCTCAGTCGCTACCAGTTGACGACTCTGATCAAGAGATGAAACCATCACGAATTCGCGGCGCAAACCTTTCACTCCTGCCTGGACTACTTTTCGTTCACCCTTGGCTAGTTCTGGATTGGTCCGTTCAACTCGTTCAAAGTCAACTTCTTTCTCTAGAATCTCTAAGATTGGCTTATCGAGTACTAAGGCTTTCACACCATTGAAGCCTTGAACCTTCGGTGTTTCTGGAGTAGAAGGAAGTACTTCCGCCTCCTTGGTGCCCACTTCCACAATCTCAGCAACAGCTTCTTTCGATACTTCTGTTCCTAGCACTTGGCGGCTCTCATCAAGGGCAGAAACCGCAACAAATTCACGCTGCTGGCCTTTGACACCTGCTTGAACCACTTTTCGTTCACCCTTGGCTAGTTCTGGATTGGTCCGTTCGACAAGTTCAAAATCTAGCTCTTTCTCAATGACTTCCAAGCTTGGTTTGTCTTCTACCAAGGCTCTGACATCATCTTCTGCTAGGCTTCCCACTTGGGTGATTGGTTTCAATTGACTGAGAGCTTGAGTGACCTGTTCAACCTGCTCTGCCACTTTTTCTTGGTGAGCACGACTGATCGTCCAATTTAACTGATCTAGCACCGTTGCAAGAGCTGAACGAGATTCCTCAGTGTAGATGGAAAGATCTGTTGGAACATTGGCAAGGGCCGTACGAAGGGCTGTATAGTCAGCCTTGAAATAGTCTTTGTTATGGTTGGCAAATGCTTCCATGACCTGGAAGACTTCTTCTTCCTTGTATTCATTGGCTGGTTCATCTGCCCAGATTCCCAACATACTTCCGGACACTGGTAATTTCACATCAGGGTATTTGGTTGAAGCTAATTGTTCAAATGGAACAGTTTCTGAATGTTGAAGAGCTTTATCGAGTGGATAGCTTTGATCTCCTTTATGGCCCAAAACATAGTACCAGTCACCGTTGGTATTGAGAAATTTATAGCCCTTGTCTGCGAGGTACTGTGGTGATGCGAGGTTATAGCCCCACCATCCTTTAGACCAGTAAGAAATCAAGACGTCCTTGTCAAAGGTCACATCATCTTCGTCTCCATAGTAGAAGCCATCGTTAAAGGCCATTGGTTGCAAGCCTTTTTCACGCGCCATAGCTGCAAGACTATTGGAATAGTCCGCAAACTTACCATAGAGCTCATACCATTTGAGGTAATACCAGCCTTGGGCATTGGTAGCATCATTGGCATATTCGTCTGTTCCGTAGTTAAAGATCTTAGACTTGCCTTTGAAATAGTCCATGTACTTGCCAATGAGGGCCTTGGTGAAATTAACCGCTTCTTCGTTGGTCAGATCCATGGTTGTCTTGGAAACCGTATCAAAGGTCGCTTGCGGATGTTCGATACCTAGTTTTTCCATCGCTACCAAGATGGCATCCATATGACCTGGACTATTGACTGCTGGGATCAAGCCAATTCCTTTAGAAGTCGCATAAGCAAGCAATTCGTCCATTTCTGCTTGGGTCAAGGCTTGACCATTTGGATCGTCATAGTAGGACTTGGTTCCTTCGAGAAGGGCCTGTTTCACGTCATCGCTGGCATAAGTCTTGCCATTGGCTTCCACCGTCATATCATCGAGAACGAAGCGCATGCCATCGTTTCCGACAAGGAGGTGCAAGTCAGAATAACCTAGCTCACTGGCCTTATCGACGATCCGTTTCAACTGATCTAGCGAGAAGTATTTGCGTCCTGCGTCAATGGAAATCACCTTGCTCTTAGCTAGTTTTTCAGCCGCTTCCTTGTCTGCCAACTCTTTGGCATAGCTTTCTGTATAGACTAAGGACTCTTGAGCGGCTTTGAGAGAAGCAATCAGTTCCTTAGCTTCTGCCCGAGTCGTGTCTGCTCCTACTCCTTCCAGCGCCTTTTTTGCTGCTGTATAGGCTACTAGGGATTCTGGTGTGTAGTGGTCCAAATCAGTTGGAGCTTCCGCTAGAGCTTTTTCAACGACTTTAGGATCTGCTACAAAGTAGTCCGCATTCTTATCCGCAAAAGCGTGCATGAGCTTGAAGAGTAGCTCTTTTTTATAGGTTGCAGATGGCGTATCTGCCCAGGCAGCTACCATCCCACCAATGAAGGGAACCTTAGCCCCATCATTTTTTTGAACAACATCAATCGCAGACTTGGAAATCCCTTCAAGTCCTTGATCGAGGTTGTACCAACCAGATCCAGCCTTATCCCGGCCGAGGACATAATACCAAGCATCATTGGTGTTAAGAATTTGATGGCCTAGTTCAGATAGGAATTTTGACGAAGCCACATCATAGCCGTTCCAACCACCTGTCCAGTAGGATACAATGATATCCTTATCAAAGGTTCCGTAGGAGGTATCGCCATTGTAGTAGATACCGTCGTTGAAGGCCATTGGTTTCATCTTGTGTTTTTTCACAATAGCCGCTAGATCATTGGCATATTGGATGAATTTTTCGTAGCCTTTATCTGGATAGCCTTCATCTGGCCAATGCTTGCTAGCTTGAAGGACCTGCCAACCATGGGCATCTGTTGCATCATTGGCATATTCGTCCAAGCCGATGTTAAAGATTTCTGTCTTGCCACTGAAATAAGCTGCATACTTGTCCACCAAGGCTTTGGTGAAATCTAGAGCTTTTTGGTTGTCTAAATCAACGGTCCGTTCTGACTTCTTCGTACCAAAGTAATTAAAGTGAGGGTTTTCAATCCCCAATTGCTCCATAGCTGTCAGAATTGCATCCATGTGCCCTGGGCTATTAATCGTTGGAATGACGCCTATATTCTTGGATTTGGCATAAGCCAAAATCTCATCCATTTGAGCCTGAGTCAAGGCTGTTCCATTTGGATCATCATAGTAGGCTTTGGTTCCTTTTTCTACAGCTTCTTTGACCGCTTGACTTGAGTAGGACGCATCTCCTACTTGCAAGGACATGTCATCAAGGACAAAGCGCAAGCCGTCATTTCCCACTAAGAGATGCAAATCGGTATAACCCGTCTTGCTGGCTTCATCAATGATTTCCTTGATTTGATCCGGCGAGAAGTACTTGCGACCGGCATCAATAGAGATGACCTTTTTCTTGGCCAATTTTTCTTCTTGCTCTGGATCTTTAGCAGGTGTTTCAGTCGCTGCTGTTACCGGTTGAGCTGTCCCATCAGTTTCTGTAACAGTGACCGCTTCTTCACGAATCAAGCGATCAAGGTCGGATGCGCGCAATTCTCGATCAGGTAGGGTTGGTTGACTTTGATCGACGATTGGAGCAGGAGCCGTTGGTTTTTCTACTACCGGCTGAGCAGCTTCCTCGGTAGCAGACTGAGGCAAGTCTCCTTCACTTGGCTGTGTCGGAAGAGTCGTTGCAGGGCTTTCTGTAACGCTTGGCGTATCTGCAGCTACGACTTGACCGCTGGCAAAAAAGCCAACCAGTACCGAAGCAACTCCTACAGCATACTTGCGAATAGAATAACGTGGTTGATGTGATTTCATCAGGACCTCCTAAAATTTGTTATGTGTAAACGCTTACTTCCAGTCTATCTAGAAAGCAGGCCCTCGTCAAGGCTTCTTTGAAAGGTTCTTTAATTAAGAGAAGAAGCTATAAAATTTTATCCCTATATTTCATTAAAACCAGCTGACACAAAAAAGAGCTTAGTCGTTAAAACCAAACTCTTCGAGTTACCGATTTCTGTCTCTTAGCACAGTGGTTGATTGCTCAAAACACTGTTTTGAGGCGGCGAATAGGGATTGCGGAGCAAGGCCCTTCCTAATCAACTGGGCGGGGGTACTAAAAAGGTCCTGTGGACCTTTTTTGCCCGAGCCTTAAAACCGAAAAGCGAGGTAGAAATCGAGACTGCGTCTACCGATTTCTGTCTCTTGGCGCAGTGGTTGATTGGAGCTACTCCTACCTGCGGTACTCGTACTTCCTAATCAACTGGGCGGGGGCAAAACTACGAAATCAAACTCTTCGAGTTACTGATTTCTGTCTCTTAGCACAGTGGTTGATTGACGGTACTTGAACCTTTCGGTTCTTCGTCCAGTCTAATCAACTGTGTGGGGGCAGGACTACGAAATCGAGACTGCGTCTACCGATTTCTGTCCTGCTCCCTATATTGCCCAATCTCCGTTTCGGAAGACTGGGACGCGGGTGCCGTCTTCTCGGATGCCGTCGATATCCATTTGGCTTGAGCCAATCATGAAGTCGACGTGGACGTCTGAGCGGTTGAGGCCGGCTGCTTCGAGTTCTTCTTCTGTGAACTCTGCGCCACCTTCTACACTGGTAGCATAGGCTGCCCCGATGGCCAAGTGGTTAGAAGCATTTTCATCAAAGAGGGTGTTAAAGAAGGTAATGCCTGATTGAGAAATTGGGCTTGGATCTGGTACAAGGGCACATTCACCCAAGGCACGCGCTCCCTTGTTTTTGAAGACCAAATCTTTCATGACTTGGTCGCCTTTTTCTGCTGTGATATCTACGATTTCTCCATTTTTAAAGGTCACTTTGATGCCTTCGATGATGTTTCCGTTGTAGCTAAGCGGTTTTGTAGAGGTGACATAACCTTCTGCGCGACGGAAGTCAGGAGCTGTGAAGACCTCTTCTGTCGGCATGTTTGGCAAGAATCCTTCGCCTTGGGCATTGATAGCTCCCGCAGATTCCCAGACGTGGTTCTTCGGCAAGCCAAGAGTCAAATCTGTTCCTGGTGCTGTGTAATGAAGAGCTGAGAATTGTTCCTTATTAAGAGTGTCTGCCTTGCTCTTGAGAATAGCCGCATGCTCTTCCCAAGCTTTGACTGGATCTTCTTCGTATACCCGGCAGGTCTTGAAGATCTGATCCCACAGGAGATCCACTGCTTCTTCATCACTTGCAGCATTTGGAAAGACCTTTTTCGCCCATTCTAAACCTGCTGCTGCAGCAACAGTCCAGCTGACCTTGTTGGATTGAGTAGCGATGCGCATTGGTTTCATAGCCATGCCCAAAGCCTTAGCAGAAGCAGAAAGCTTCTCTGCCTCGACACCGTTTAAAGCACCTGGATCAGACGAGCGCACACCCAAGCGACTGGCCTTGTGTTCCAAGAGGTAGTTCATCTCTGCAATCTTGTAGTCAGGCACATTGTCCAAGCGATCCATCGGTGCATGGAGGAATTTTTCACGGGTAGTAAAATCATCTGCCCATTGGATGATTACTTCATGTGCACCTAAGGCATAGGCCTCCTTCACGATCAAGTGGGCCAATTCTCTTTGCTCCACATCGATGTTCAAAGCCAAGGTATGGCCAGGTTGCACGTTGATGCCGTTTGCAACCAACAATTTTGCGTATTTTTCTAAGTTTTCTTTAAAATTTGGTAAAACCATGTTCAATCCTTTTCTATATTAATCCTTTAAGAGTGACAAGAGGTTTGCTACCACGACAGTGGAGCAGACCAAGCCAGTGACTTTTAAAATTGTATCGGTATCTAGCTCTAATTGATAGCTAAATGTTTTTTGAGCAGGTTTGTCTGCTGCAAAAATTTTGACTCTCATCGTTCTATTCCTTTCTTAGCATCCTCCTCACCTAGATAGAGGCGTCGTACCTCTGGGCTGTTGGTAAGAATATCGAGATAGGTTTCATAAGCATCGGGCAGGGGCTTTCCCAAAGAGATATCTAGCTCTGGATTCACATTTCTCCCATAGAGAAAGCAGAGATAAAGACGTTCATTGAGCGTCGGAAAGACTTCTAGAGACATGAGCTCAGCCTGACCGACCCGCTCCCAATCTTGCTCTTGGATATCTGGTAGGATATAGGTTTGGAAGAGTCCCATCAGAGGATTGTCCTCTGGTTGGCCACTTTCCTTGTCCGCCTCAACCAAGGAAAGCCGATGACCAAAACCAGCTACTTGGCGCTCCTGTCCCTTCACCGAAACCGTAATCGGATGCCCTCCCATATGACTATAAATCCATTCTTTAGGCAGCCGGTAATCTAAGAGAGGCTCAAGATCTTTGACAATCGTTACAGGACTAGAGCGTAGAAACTGACGAGTGACTGCTTTACAAAAGAGAATATTCTCCTCTTTCAAGGTCACTCCCTTCCAGCTATTTTCCTCCTTAAAATGGTTAAAAAACACCAAATAGGGCTCTCGTACCATTTGTGCTAAGACATAAACACCATTTCGTAGGCGAATGGAAATGACTTTCCCTGACTTCCAGGATGTTGCTCTTTTTTTCTTTTCTATCATTAACCAACCTCAAACCGAGCGAGGATCGTTGAATCCATCAGAACAAATCGCTATGACTTCCTGTCCTTAGCAAGTTTAAAATCAATTCGTCCTTATCTACTTTGTAAACCAAAAGCCAATCCGGCTGGATATGACACTCCCGAACACCTTGGAAATGCTTGGAGTTGGTCAGTTGATGGTCACGATATCTAACAGGAAGTTCTTTTTCTTGAATCAGAAAATCCAAGACTTCTTCTAATAAGTCTGCCTTCAAACCACGCTTCATTGCCAACTTAAAATCTTTTTTAAACTGTTTATGATAGCGAATCTTAAGCACGCAAATCCTCCATCAAATCTGAGACTGATTCAAAGGATTGACTCATATTCCGATTTTGCTCTACATCCGTTACGACTTGAAGCAACTTCCCATGATCGTCTAATCGAACATCAAAAGGTAAGCCCTGATATTGAATAGCCTGACGGAGGAAAATGTTTATGGCTGTAGTCATATCCATCCCTAAATGGCTAAAAACCTGTTGAGCCTGCTCCTTGACCTCACTATCCAAACGGATACTCATGCTCGTCTTTGACATATTCTCACCTTCTTTCTATCTTTTATTGTAACAAAAAAGAAGGCTATTGTAAATCTATCGGATATACATTAGCTTCTCAAAAATTAATGGTTAAATCAATTCTTATTACTTGCTTTCTATAAATTTTTTGACCATAGGCAAAATTTCTTTTTCCAACCCTTTTATTTGATCCGATCCCCATTTAGTTTTTTCTGTTATGCTAGCCATAATTTGTAATTTTAGACTCTGACGATCAAAAATTCCTTCCCATTGTTTATATTTTGCACTCGGAACTAAATTTCCAAATTTTGAATTTTGACTATCTGTAATGATACAAAGGTTCCCAAAGGAGTGTAAGAATTGATCATTCATTTTTTCAACTTTTTCGTCACTATTTGGATGTTGTGGAAACCAATGCTCTATTGAACGACGATATGCAAATTTGAAATGATCAAATATAACACCTTTATACTCCCTTCCTAACTCTTCACGATTTTTCCATAAGATGTAATCAATAAAATTAAATGCATAAACAGGAATGTCACCATATTTCTTAATAATATCTTCCTCGGTGAACAATCTTCCCTCAGCATATCTCACAGCCATTTTTTCAAGAAAATCCTTAAATCGAATAGCAAATTCTTGATCATTTAGTTCCTCAATATTCTCGAAGAGGAATTGCAAAATTTCATATAACCAACGACTATCACGATTGGCAGTGAAAGTCACAGCAAACATAGATTGAAGAAGAATAATGTTTTGGTTAATTTCCGAATCTGAAAATGTATTCTTAGTAAAGCGTTCTTCAACTATGTAATGCTCTTTCGCTTTTCCGTTAGGTTGATATTCATAATAAGTTCCCTTCTGCAAAAACCATTCATCCTTATTTCTGCTTGAAGAATCCATATTTGAATTTCTAACGATGTAATTATCAAAAATATGTTTTATTTTAAGAAGAAATTCACTGAATTCAATAATCCAAGTCTTATTTTTATTTTTTATATCAAATAGAGTTAAGAGTTTCTTATCGTCTAGCTGAACCTCACTGGGATCTCTACCTTCCCAAATAGCCAATACATGGAGTAAGAAGGTAGGAAAATCTATAACTTGGGTATAATCACCAAAATCTTTTTCTACTTCTATATTTTTTTCATTTATCTTTTTTCCTAATACATCTGATAACTTTCTTCTTTCATTTTGATAAAAATCAAAGTCATCATAAATATTATGAAATGAGTAATTTGAAAAGTGCCATCCAAAAATGCGTTCACGCTCCTGAAAACTGTCTGCCCTCTTCCGCCTCATCTTAAATTGACTTGCTACCGGCTTATCAAATTCAGCGCAAGCATCCCAGATTCTAGCAAATTTTTCTGCTGTTTCTTGATTTTCTCCAAACTTAGCCATCATTTGTGCCTTAAGAATTTCATGAGCTTCTAGTTGTTCTCCCCGAGAGTTAAAACGTTCGAAATAAAGATTCAAATCTAAATCTTTAGGAAGTATACTTCGAAAAATGATGACTTTATTAAAAAGATAATCAACGAAGGACTGAGGTTCAAGTTGGCGCTCTCCTAGCACTTTTTTCAAGGCATCTTTAGCATGTCTGTAACCTCTAGTTAATTCATTTTCATCGTTCTCAGAAATTTTTTCATTGATAAATAGTTTTTGAATATTCTCATTTGATCTTCTCCGAGCCGGGAAAGTTAAGTTAACCTCCTCTAATTTGTCAAAATTAAACTCATTTTTCAAAACCAAAGCAATTAAATTAAGGGCTGTTGTTCGTTGTTGACCATCTATAATTTTAAAAAGACCATTCTCTTCATTGACAACTAATGTTCCAATATAGTAATTGTCTCTCTTTTCTTGATAAGCATCTGCTACATCGTTCAATAACTGCTCGATCTCATCATAAGTCCAGGAAAAATTTCTCTGATAAAGAGGAATAGCATAGCTATCTTCGTTTAATAAACGATCAACGGACAAGCTGATATGTGTCTCTACCATTTCCCTCTTTCCTCCTCTATAATCTGCTCCACAGTATAATTTTCAAATAATTCTCTATCTATCTTAAGCATGAAATCATTTGGAGTTACAGCATGGGCTAAAATTTGGAAAAGTTTTTGAACTTCTCTTTGTCTGAACTTCCCGCCTGCAGCGTAGTTTCCTAAAGTAGCATCATATATAGCACGAGACTTTACACGCGGGTAGTAAGCCCAAATAAACAAGGTCTCTACTATTTCTTTTGATAGCTCTTCTTTTCCAAATCTCTCTGCAAAAAGCAAGCAAATATTTAGAAACAAATTATGACACTTGATATAGCGTCCTTTTGAACTATTGTAAATTTTCAACATACCTTTTGGATAATCTGAACTATTTTCTGCCCTTTTAGAATCATTAGAAATTCCTAACTGTTTATTCAAAATATCTATATGATCTTTAATCGTTTGATGGACAGATTCAATATACTTAAAAAATTTACTTCCATCAATGATTGGCATGGTTATTGACATAGGGAAATTTTCAATATGACGGTATAATTCTAGGTATGGAAAATTCTGACTTAAATCAACACCTTTAAAATCATCAATAAAAGATTCTGTAAAACGCAGATATGAACCATAACGCTTATTGGTTAATCCTGTTTCTCCCCTCGACCAACGTCTCATACGAAAAAGATGCTTATCAAATAGATCTTTCAGACTTAAATCGTTATCTTCCACAAACTGCTCCCATTTCTCAACAATTTTTTCATCTTCTGTTTCTTGTTGACGCAGATGGTAGGCTTTGAGTAAATCATGAGGTTCTAAAGATTTGCCACGATTATTCTGAGAGTCAAATAATTGAAAAGCTTCTGATAAACGTTCCTCTGGCATGACGATACAAGAGATAGAACAATTTTCTAATAAAAATTCGCAAATTCCTTTTGCCTGGTTTGAACCAACCAATTGAGCTAAATTTTCCCACTCATTATAATTTTCGCTCGCATGATAGCAGGATATCTCTCCAAATTCAGCACCTAAAAGTTGATTAGCACCTTCATAATTCTCTAATTTCTCTAATAAATGAAGAAATAAAGAAATAGAAATTAGCCGTTGTTGCCCATCTACAATATCTAAGTATTCACCATTCTCATGCAAGATAACAGAGCCAACTTGATATTCCTTTTTTTCCATAGCATCTTGTAAATCATAAAAAAGATTACGGATATGCTTTCTGTTCCACTTATAAGGTCTTTGATAAGAAGGAATCCGCAAATTACCTTCTTTCAATAGTTCCCCAACCTTTTTAGAAGTAAATTGAATACCCATTTCATCCGCCTTTATTGTATTTTAAAAAAACTACAAATTCATATGAATCTGTAGTTAAGAGTAGCTAATTCTTTGGAATAACACTTGTATTAGGAATATTTTTTGAATACTACTCTGCTGCTTCCTTTGTCCAAAATCCTTGTGCAATCATATTACCAAACTGATCAATAACAATCCATTCAGTCATATCTACGCCTCTTCCAACTTTTTTAATCATATATTAATCATTTATTATCAGAGATAGTATAGCATGTACAAACTATGATGTCAATATTATATAGAAAGAACATAATATTATTTTTCTCAATTTAAGATCAACTATAATAAACTTTCTCTATTTGAGAATACAAGTATATAAAATAGGAGTAAAACAGTACGATTTTTAGTAAATTTCGTTCTGTCCTACTCCTGAAAAGATAATGTAACATTCTTCCAAACTTAGAAAATGAACAATTCAATAAATTAGTTACTTCATCATGTAATTATGACTTTTGTTCATCTAAGATTGATAACTTTTGAATAAAAATCATTTATCCATCAAAACAAATCATCAAAGAGACTGAGCTGGTTATCCTCAGGCATATTGCCAAGAATTCCCATCTCATCCATCTTTTCTACCAAGGTTGAGGAGACGCCACCACGTTTGCGTAACTCTGTTTTAGAGAGGAATTCTCCTTCTTTCCGAGCTCTCACAATCTGCTTTGCTACGTTTTCTCCCAATCCATCCATGGCAACAAATGGTGGAATGAGGGTGTCTCCATCGATCAAGAATTCCGTCGCATCACTGCGATAAAGGTCTAGCTTCCCAAACTTGAAGCCTCGCTCCCACATCTCATTGACAATTTCAAGGGTGGTGTAGAGGTCGATCTCCACATTGGAAGCTTCGTTGTTCTTGCGTTTTTCAGCGATGTCCTTCATTCGCGCTTTCACGGCTTCTAGTCCTGCACCCATGGTCTTGATATCAAAGGCCTTGGCACGGATAGAGAAGTAAGCACAGTAATAGTAGAGAGGATGGTGCACTTTGAAGTAGGCTACACGGAGGGCCATCATAACGTAGGCTGCCGCATGGGCTTTAGGGAACATGTACTTGATTTTTCCACAAGACTCGATGTACCATTCAGGTACATTGTTAGCCTTCATGGCCTCGATATAACCATTGCGCTCTTCTTCAGAAATCTTAAGCCACATGCCTTTCCGCACCCGCTCCATGATGGTAAAGGCCATCTTGGGTTCGAGTCCTGCGTGCATGAGGTAAACCATGATGTCATCCCGACATCCGATAACGGTTGATAGGTCAGCAATCCCAGCCTTGATCAAGTCTTGGGCATTTCCTAACCATACGTCGGTACCGTGAGACAGACCAGAAAGCTGAAGCAATTCGGCAAAGGTGGTAGGATGGGTCTCATCGACCATCCCCCGAACGAAGTTAGTCCCAAACTCTGGGATTCCCAGCATACCGGTTGAAGTACCGATTTGCTCCGGTGTGACTCCTAGGATATCTGTACCTGAAAAGAGGGCCATGACACCAGGATCATCCATAGGAATATCGTTTGGATCAATGCCTGACAAGTCCTGGAGCTTCCGAATCATGGTCGGATCATCGTGTCCCAGGACATCGAGCTTGAGGACGTTCTCATCGATATCGTGGAAGTTAAAGTGAGTGGTTTGCCATTCAGCAGTCACATCATCTGCTGGGTACTGAACAGGGGTGAAATCATAGACGTCCATATAGTTTGGAATAACGACGATTCCCCCTGGGTGCTGACCGGTCGTCCGTTTGACCCCAGCGGCACCTTGCGCCAGACGTTCCACCTCTGCATCCCGGTAATACTTGCCGTAGTCTCGCTCATAGCCTTTCACAAACCCATAGGCAGTCTTGGCCGCAACTGTACCTACTGTTCCTGCCCGGAAGGCATATTCTTCCCCAAAGATATCGCGAACATCCAAGTGGGCACTCGGCTGGTCTTCCCCTGAGAAGTTCAAATCAATATCGGGTACCTTGTCCCCATCAAAACCAAGGAAGGTCTCAAACGGAATGTCTTGGCCGTTTTTGCTGAGCTTGTGGCCACAGTTTGGACAATCCTTATCCGGCATATCAAAACCAGATCCATAAGAGCCATCAGTGATGAACTCACTGTACTGGCACTGGTCACAGACATAGTGAGGCGAGAGCGGATTAACCTCCGTAATCCCAATCATGGTCGCGACAAAGCTGGAGCCAACGGATCCACGCGATCCAACCAGGTAGCCCCGCTCATTGGAACGATGCACCAGCATTTGCGAGGCCAGATAAATCACGGCAAATCCATTCCCCAAGATAGAGGTCAATTCCTTTTCAATCCGCAGATCCACAATATCAGGTAATGGATTTCCATAGATTTCAAAGGCCTTCTGATAGGTTAACTCGGCAACTGTTTCTTCGGCCTTGTCGATAAATGGGGTATAGAGGTCACCCTTGACCACTTCGACAGGTTCGAAGATTTCTGCCAGGGCATTGGTGTTTTCAATGACAATCTTGCGCGCCAAGTCTTCCCCTAAAAAGGCAAATTCATCCAGCATTTCATTGGTTGTACGGAAATGGGCTTTTGGTAGGGGTGCTGGTTGGGCGTTTTCTCCATGGCCGATATTCCGGTTAATCATGGCCCCTTGCCCGAGACTGCGGACAATGATTTCCCGATAGATCTCTTCCTCAGGCTCAAGGTAGTGGACATTTCCTGTCGCGAGGACTGGTTTTCCAAGGCGATCTCCCACCTCAATCAAGCTCTTGATGATAGTTTGGAGCTCATCCATATCTTTGACCTGCTCTTTGGCAATGAGGGGCGCATAGATGGCTGGAGGCATGACCTCGATAAAGTCATAATACTTGGCCACTTTCACTGCCGCGTCAACTCCTTGAGAGACGACCGCATCGAAGACTTCTCCTTCAGAACAAGCTGATCCAAGGATCAAGCCTTCCCGATGGGCATCTAAAACTGTCCGCGGAATCCGAGGAACACCCTCAAAATATTGAGTATTGGAAAGGGAGACCAGTTTGAACATGTTTTTCAAGCCGGTCTGGTTCTTGACATAGATGGTCGCGTGTTTGACCCGAGCCTTTTTGTAGGAATCTGGACTAATCAAATCCAAATTCAGCTTGGCTAGATTGGTCACGCCATGCTTTTCTGCTACATCCTTGATAAAGATGAAAAGCAAGCGCCCCGTCGCTTCCGCATCATAGTTGGCCATATGGTGATGTTCCAAGGCGACCCCAAAGCGCTTGGTCAAGTGCCCCAAGCTATGCCATCTAAAATCTGGGTAGAGGTTGCGGGCAAATTCCAACGTATCGATGACTGGTTGGGTGATTTTTGGAAGGCCATGACGCTCGTAGTTGACATTCATGAAGCCCATGTCAAAAGTGGCATTGTGGGCAACCAAAACCGCATCCTGACAGAATTCCTGGAACTCCTCCAAGACCTGTTTCAAAGGTTTGGCATTGCGAACATGGTCATCGGTAATGCCTGTCAGGTCCGTTATATAGGCTGAAATGGGGTGACCTGGATTGATGAACTCATCGAATTCAGCAATGATATTGCCCTTGTGCATTTTAGAAGCGGCAACCTGAATCAGATCATTGTAAATCGCTGAGAATCCCGTCGTTTCCACGTCAAAAATCACATAGGTTGCTTCATGAAGGTCTAGATCAACTTCATTGTAGGTAATCGGCACGCGGTCTTCAACGATATTGGCTTCCATCCCATAGATGAGTTGGATACCAGCTTTCTTGGCAGCCTTATAGCCATGAGGGAAGGACTGAACATTTCCATGGTCTGTGATAGCCACTGCTTTGTGGCCCCATTTGGCTGCTTTTGCGACTAGCTCCTCTACCTCAGGTAGGGCATCCATAGTCGACATATTGGTATGGGCATGGAACTCGACCCGACGCTCGCCTTCTGGCATCAGATCCTTGCGCTCGTAGTGGACCACTTCTTGGACATCCTGGACATTCATGGTCAAATCGCGTGTGAAGTTATTGACCTCGATATTCCCACGGACCCGCAACCAAGAGTTTTTCTTAATCATGTCAAACTTCTGAGCTTCTTCTTCATTTTTAGCCCATTTTTGGAGTGAAAAACTGGAGGTATAGTCGGTCATCTTGAAATTGATCAAGACCCGACCTGTCCGAGTCACCTTGTGCTCAACATCAAAGACCACTCCTTCAAAGACAATGCGGTTTTCTTCTGTCGTGATATCAATCATAGGAGTGACTTCTGCCTTATCCAGCTTAGGCTTGGCCGCAGCCTTTTTGGCCTTGAAATCAAAGGCTGGTTTTTCCTCTGCTGGTGGTGGGGCCATTTGAGACAAGGACTCCATAGCCCGCAAGGTTTCTTCATTAGCAGCTTGGAAGATTTGATCCTTCTCAGCCTCGAAGGCCTGCTGGAGTTCTTCTGTCAACTGGTCATCCGCCTCGACCCGACATTGGAAATGAGGAAAACCAAACTTGGTCAATTGACTAGCAAGATTAGGCAGATGGTTTTTCCGGTGGTGCTCCGTATCCACAGATGAAGGACCACTAATGATCAACTCTTCTCCTTGAGAGCGGACTTGTAGGTGCTGATACATGCTCTTAAAGCCCTGACTCGCACAGGGACCATCTTCAAAAGCCTCCTGATAATAGGCTTGCAAGAGCTCCTCACTAAAAGTTGGATTCTTCACATGAATCTCAAACACCGCTCGATTTCCTGTCTTTGAAAACTCCTCAGCCAAGCGGTTTTTGAGCTCCTGAAAAATCGTGATGGGAAGAATTTCGGCAAAAACAAAACGAAATTCCCAAACACGACTGAGCTTATGGACGATGACCTCTTGGATTTCAGCCCCTTTAAAAGCGTCTGATTCACGCATTTCCAAAGGCATTCCCAACTGATTCATTAAGATTTCAAACTTGTTTGACATGATATTTCCTCGTACAGTAGTGACCCTATTTTACCATAAATCAGCCCGTTTTTCGACCAAAAAAGAATAGGGCCAGGTGCGGGAACCTGCACAATTCGCGAGCCATTTTTCACGGGGCTCAGTTATGATATAATAGAACAAAATATTTATTAAAAGGAGCCTTCACTGTGAAGAAAATTTTACTAGCCAGTGCCTGTCTGCTGACCCTGACGGCCTGTAGCACGCCTAGTCAGAATCAGCTAGAAAACAAACTCAAGCAAACTCAGAGTCAACAGAAAGCCAAAGAAGAAAAGGTGAAGACGAAAACTTTTTCAAGGGCAGTAAGTGCTGATGTCGTCACTAAAATCAAAGTCTACTATCTAAAAGATAAGGTGACTGCCTTTTCTTTCATTCATGAAAAAGAGATCCCTGAAGAGGAACAAGATAAAAGCCGCGAAGAGTTAGCTGACTATTATCAAGAAGACATGGAAAGCAGTCCCTATTTTGAAGCGATGAACAAAGCCAAAGGGATTGAGTTAAAAGTTCGAATTTCTACAGATAAAAAAACGGTTCGACAATTTGTCACATTTGATTTGGCCAAGATGGATGTAGATGAAGCGGCGGCAGCTTTGGGCGTGACAGACCAAAAAGGAACCCTCTTTGAAAAACTAAAAGATAAACCTGAAGATTTTTTTAAAGCTATCGAAGAACAAGGTTTGACAGAAGAAGAATAATAAAGCTTTCTAATTCATTTTTGAACTTTTACCTATTCGCAATTTTCGTCTATTTTTAATCCGAGTTCCTTACTCTAGTTCTATTTACTATAAATTTAAAGGAGTTTTTATGCGCCTCACTAAAAAAACAGTTCTGATTGCTATCGCTTCTCTTGTCGTTTTAGGCCTATGTCTATGGGGAGGAAGTTTGTATCTCACTAGGCAAAATGCCCTGAAACGATTCGATGAAAATTTCATTCACTATCAAGCAAAGAGTGATGACCATCAAACTTTTATTTCACAAGACATCAACCGAAAAGAAGTCTACAATTTATCCTATTCTCCTACTAAAGAAACTATTGCCATAACGAAAACAATTAAAAAAGGGGATATCTATTCTTCTGATTACCTTTATGGACCAACGACAGTCTATGATATCAAACAAACTGCTGATCGCTATGCCATCATCACTTCAGGCCATCCCATCCTCGTCGACTTTGGAACGACTTCAGTCAAGGTAACTTATAACAAAGACAGTTTTGAAATACCATACTCTGAGTTGTCTTTTGGAGAGTCCTTCCCTAGCGAAGATAACTAAATCGCTACTTTTCTAGATTACCAGTCTAGAACACTGAACTAACCAAGCTATTCGCTATGGTTAGTTTTTTTTGCAAAAAATTGTTTTTAACCTATTCAGCTCGATGGTACATTCTTCCCAATAGCAATAATCCTCTTAGCGCTTCGGAAAATCAGGCTTACACGTTTCTTCAGCAAAAGAAAACTGCCAGGTAAAACTGGCAGTTTAGCTTATTTATTTAAAATGGAAAGAGTTTCAAGCAGGTTGTCTGCATGTACTTCAATCGTGTCGCCTGAAGCTTTGATTTTCACTTCTACGACACCGTCAGCTGCTTTCTTCCCGACAGTGATGCGGATTGGCAAACCAATCAAGTCACTATCGCTAAATTTAACACCAGCACGTTCGTTACGGTCGTCTACCAAGACTTCGTAACCAGACTGGATCAATTGATCTTCAATCTTGCTTGTCAATTCAAGAGAAGCTTCATCCTTGACATTGACTGGAATCAAGTGCACATCAAACGGCGCCAATTCTTTAGGGAAGTTGATGCCCCAAGCGTAACGGTATTCACCTTTAGGAGTTTTGTTAACAAAGAGGCGAGCGTGTTGTTCCATAACTGCTGAAAGGAGACGGCTGACACCGATACCGTAGCATCCCATGATGATTGGCACAGCACGGCCATTTTCATCCAAGACATCTGCTCCCATACTTGCTGAGTAACGAGTTCCGAGTTTAAAGATATGACCAATTTCGATACCACGCGCAAAGTTGAGAACACCTTGTCCGTCTGGAGAAATCTCACCCTCACGCACTTCACGGATATCGACATATTCCGCAGTGAAGTCACGACCTGGGTTGACACCCGTCAAGTGGTAGCCATCTTCGTTGGCTCCAACAACCGCATTGCGGCTATCTTGCACCTTGCGGTCAGCGATAATTTTAACATTTTCAGGAAGATTGACTGGTCCAAGGGAACCAAAGTCTGCTCCCAACAATTCTTTCACTTCCGCCTCAGTTGCAGGTTCCAAGAAATCTGCTCCAAGGTAGTTTTTCAATTTGACTTCGTTGAGCTGGTCATTGCCAACAAGTAGGGCCACAACTGGCTCCTCATCTGCGATATAAACCAAGGTCTTGATGGTTTGCTCTTCAGAGATATTCAAGAAGGCTGCGACTTCATCAATCGATTTGACACCCGGTGTTTCCACGCGAACCACTTCTTCTTCCGTCACGACACGGTTGCTTGGTTTGTAGGCGTTGGTTGCCATTTCCAAGTTGGCCGCATAGCTTGACTCACTTGAGTAGGCAATGGTATCTTCACCAGAAACCATCCATTTGAGCAATTCTGCCTTGATTTCTTCTTGCACTTCTGCAGGAATCTCGTCAAATGATGCAACAGACTTGTCTAACACCACCCAACGGTCAAGGTCTGTACGCGAAGGTGTAATGGCCATAAATTCTTGGCTGTCCTTACCCCCCATGGCACCACCGTCACCGATGATGGCTTTGAAGTCCAAGCCACTACGAGTGAAGATACGCTCATAGGCTGCCTTGTACTCATCATAAGTTACATCCAAGCTATCGTAGTTAGCGTGGAAGCTATAACCATCTTTCATGATGAATTCACGCGTACGAAGAAGGCCATTACGTGGACGTTTTTCATCACGATACTTAGGCTGGATTTGGTACAAGTTCAGTGGCAATTGCTTGTAAGACTTGACAGAATCGCGGACAATCGCGGTAAAGGTTTCTTCGTGAGTTGGGCCTAGGATGAAGTCAGATCCTTCACGGTTTTTCAATTTGTACAAGTCTTCACCGTAGGTATCATAACGGCCAGACTCACGCCAAAGGTCCGCACTGAGAAGGGCTGGAGCCAACATCTCAACCGCACCAATCTTATCAAATTCTTGGCGCATGATCTTCTTAGCTTTTTCAATCACACGGTTAGCAAGTGGCAGATATGAATAGACACCTGCAGAGACTTGACGAACATAACCCGCACGGAGCATCAAAGCGTGACTGATAACCTGCGCATCACTTGGCATTTCGCGAAGTGTTGGAATAAGCATTTTACTTTGTTTCATTCAGATTCATTCCTTTTCTATTTCAAAAATAATTTCATAATATCGTTCCAAGTAACGGCAATCATCAAGATAACCATGACCGCTACTCCAGCAAGGGTCAAGTAGGTCTCTACCTCCTGCTTGAGCGGTTTTCTACGAACAAGCTCGATCAAATTAATCAAGATTTTTCCTCCATCCAAGGCCGGAATGGGGATCAAGTTAAAGATTCCAATATTGATGGACAACATGGCCATCAAGGACAGGATAGCTGGAAGTCCAAGCTCCGCGGCTTGCGAACTCGCTTTGTAGATCGCTACCGGACCACCCAACTTGTTCAAACTAAAGTGGAAGATGATATCCTTCAAGGCCGTTAAGATACGACTTGCTGTGTACCAAGTATCTGTCACACCTGACAGAAGCTTATCGAAAAAGCCCGTCTTGACAGCGTTGGTCACACCGAGATAATAGCGTCCACCATCTTCTTCTGGTTGGACCGTCACTTTTTGAGTTTTCCCGTCTCGTTCATAGGTGATCGTTACTTCTGGATTTTTTCCTTGGTTACGGGTTGCCTTCTGAACAGAATCTGTCAACTCATCCCAGTTTGAAACCTTGTATTCATTGATCTGAACGATCTGGTCATTGTCTTTTAGACCAGCCTTAGCCACTACTCCTTGAGGAACAACCTGAACATGGTTGCTGTAGTAGTCCACTGCTCCTCCTCGCATAAAGGCTAGGAGAGAGTAGACGACAATACTCAAGATAAAGTTGTTCATGGGACCCGCAAAGTTGGTAATGAGTCGTCCCCAGATACTAGCATTTTGATATTGCACATCCAGAGGAGCAATCCGAACTTCTGTCCCATCTTCCTCAACGATAGTTGCATCATGGTGGACAGGATAGGTCTTGGTCTCTTCGATGACGATTCCTGTGATTTCCAGTTTATCCTCAAAATCAAAATCTGTGACATTCATGGGAAGAGCCGTCTGGTCGATATTTTTCCCAGAAAGGTTGATCCGAACAACTGTTCCCTCAGGGTTCAAAGTTAGACTAACAGGCGTTCCTGTCTTAATCTCTGTCGTATCTTCGCCCCAGCCTGCCATTCGGACATAGCCCCCCAATGGAAGGATTCGAATAGTATAGGCTGTTCCGTCTTTGCCTACATGGGCAAAAATCTTGGGCCCCATCCCAATAGCAAACTCGCGAACAAGGATGCCTGATTTCTTTGCAAAATAGAAATGGCCGAACTCATGTACCAGGACAATGACGCCAAAAATGATAATAAAGGCAATAAATTGCATACACGCTCCTTCGTTTTATCTGATGATGGGATGACTTCTGTTTAAAACAGACCAAAGAATAGCATCAGTGGGAAAACAAAAATCAAGCTATCAAATCGATCTAAGACACCGCCATGACCAGGAATAAAACGGCCAGAGTCTTTCACTCCAAAATGGCGCTTGATGGCACTTTCGACTAGATCACCAAACTGAGCTGCTATACTGAAAAGAATGGTAAAGAGAATCATGGTCACCCAACCGTAAGAGCCCGCAACGGTACGATCTAGCATCATAAAGATCATCGTCACAACGACAGCACAAGCAATCCCGCCTAGACTTCCTTCAACAGTCTTGTTGGGTGATACTCTTGGCAAGAGTTTTTTCTTACCGAACTGGCTCCCAATAAAGTAGGCCCCTGAATCCGTTGCCCAAACAATAAAGAGGGCTAAGAGAATCTTATCTACACCTGCTAAGCGTGCTTGAATCAAGGCATGGAAGCCAAAGCCAACATAAAAACTTGAAGCAATCGGATAGACAACCTCGTCATAGGTGTAGCCTTGCGCCAAGACAGTCGTTCCCATCAATAATAAGACCAAAAGGCCATAGGCGATGAAATTGCCACCCGCTGGTAAGAAGGGAAGGTAACTCTCTAAGGGCAACGCCAACACAAGAGCTGCTAGCATGGCCAAGGCTCCTTCGATGGTTTCAGTCTGCAGACCTTTCATCTTCAACAATTCATGAACACCCAACATAGCGATAAGTCCCACTACAATCTGGAACACAAGGCCTCCCATAAGGACAACTGGGATAAAGAATGCTAGGGCGATTCCTCCAAAAATCACTCGCTTCTGTAAATCTTTTCTCATCTATTTCTCTCCTATACACCACCAAAACGTCGATGACGATGGCTGTATTCTTCTATTGCATCATGCAAGGCCTTTTCTCCAAAGTCAGGCCACATCACATCAGTAAAGTAAAGCTCACTGTAGGCTGCTTGCCAAGGCAAAAAGTTGCTCAAGCGAAGCTCGCCACTGGTCCGAATAATCAGATCAGGATCTCGCAAGTCCTTGGGTAGACTACTGGTATACAGATAATTAGCAATGGTCTCTTCTGAAATATCACCTGGATTCAAGTGCGCATCGAGGACTTCCTGGGCAATCTGTTTGACTGCTTGGGTCAGTTCCGCCCGTCCTCCATAGTTCAAGGCAAAATTCAAAATCAAGCCTGTATTGGAGTGGGTTAACGCCTCTGCCTTTTCCAGAGCCTCTAAGGTTTCCTTCGGAAGACGGGAAACTTCACCAATCATCTGGATCTTCACATTATTTCTATGAAGTTCTGGAACAAAGCGATCGTAAAATTCAACTGGAAGATTCATGATAAAGCTCACTTCCTGTTGAGGACGTGTCCAGTTTTCAGTTGAGAAAGCATAGACCGTTAGGGCTTGCACTCCCATCTCCTTGGCTGCGATGGTTACTTCTTGCAGAGCCTCCATGCCGGCTTTGTGGCCAAAGACACGAGGTTGCATCCGTTTTTTGGCCCAACGACCGTTCCCATCCATGATGATTCCAATGTGCTTGGGCACTTCTAGGGGAACGCTTAATTTTTCTTTCTTTTTAAAACGAAACATGTTTTTCTACCTATTTCACTGTTTTTATCGCTTCATTATATCATAAATCAGCTTAAAATGGTAGTCTAGCCCCTTTTCTAGGGGGCATCGAGCTAAAAATGAAAAAAGCGACCGTTTGATCGCTCTTTCTTATTATTCACCGTCGATGATAGAATCTGAGTCACCAGCGCCTTCAACTGCACCAGCTGTCACTCCTTCTGAAACTGGCAAAACTGTTTTAATAGCTGTCAATTCAAATGTGAGGTATACGCCATCCACATCCAAGACAACGGTTTTACGTTCAGTGTCTACTTCATCAACTGTTCCATACAAACCACCGATGGTAATCACTTCATACCCTTTTTGAAGCTTGTTCAAGCTCTCCATCCGTTTTTGGTATTGTTTCTTTTGGCTACGGCTCATGAAGAACATCATTCCGACCATTAGCGCAAGCATAAATAGCAAGGTTGTACCACTTTGCATACCGTTTCTCCTTTTTAAATCATATATGCTCTACTATAGCAAATTTTATAGGTATTTTCAATACGAACCCTTGATTTTCAAAAAAATAAGTCCATGGATGGAGGTGTCCAGCCACTATTCGATCCAGACAGCTTTTCTAGTGATTTCTTTTTTTGAAAAAGAAAAAACCATAAAAAATAGGTTTTTGCTAATCGATTGTGATCCCATATTTTTCATGATTTTTATCATACCATTCAATCAACAACATGGCTGTTTGATAGGTAATGTTTTTAATTTTACTGGTTCCTTTTGTCAAGGTAGCTAGACTCATCTTACTAATATCTGTCTCAGTTGCTACTCTATAACTTGTCACCTTTCCATCCACCATCAATTGAACGACAGCTTCAACTTTCTTATAATCTTTTGTCGAATAAATATCAATTGGATTTTTCATAAAATCATCCTATCCCCTTAAATTTAGTCTTTTATATATTATATAATTTATTTGTTCATTTATATGAAAATCTTGCTTACAGACGCTTTCTAAGGCATTTTCACGCTGTATTTAGCATCAATTCATGAAAAAACATACCTATTTTTTATCATTTTTCACTTTCTGGGAAAAAAAACGATAAAACTATACCTTATATATTTTTCTTTTGATGACATAAAAAAGGCTAAGGATTTCTTCTTAGCCTTCTTTTTCAAACTGATTTTCTCTCGGTTATAGTGCTAGATGTCCTAGTTATTCTTCTGAGTTTGTATTCTCTTTAATAACCAATTCTCCATCTTCCATATCCGCTAACAAATGTTTAGCCTCAAGGTGATCCAAGTGGAAGTCGGTCACTTTGTCACGGATTTGTTGTTCAACCACACGACGGAGTGGACGAACACCCATGACTTCATCATAGCCTTCTTCGGTCATGTATTCTTTAGCTGCATCACTCACCACCAAATCAATGTCTTTCTTAGCAAGCGTTTTGTTCACTTCTGCTAACATCAAGTCAACAATCTTAGAAAGGTCTTCCTTGCTCAAGTGTGAGAATTCGATGACAGCATTGAAGCGGTTGAGGAATTCAGGACGGAAGAATGGTTTCAAACGATCCATGAGTTCTGGTTTGTCTGCATCTTCTGTCAAGTTAGCTTCATAACCAAAGCCAGCGTTTGAAGTAGCGATAATGACCGTATTCTTGAAGTTAACTGTATTCCCTTGACCGTCTGTCAAACGACCATCATCCAAGACTTGAAGGAGAAGGGTGATGACTTGAGGATCTGCCTTTTCAATCTCGTCAAGAAGGACGATTGAGTAAGGATTACGACGGACGCGTTCTGTCAAGGTATTGTTGTTGTCATCGTAACCGACATAACCAGCAGTGGTACCAATCAACTTAGAAACAGCTGTGCGATCGCTGTATTCTGACATGTCCAAACGGATGATGGCATCTTTGGTACCGAACATATCAAGGGCCAATTGTTTAGCTAACTCAGTCTTACCGACACCGGTAGGTCCGACGAAGAGGAAGCTACCGATTGGACGGTTGCCTTCGTCAAAGCCTGCACGGTTCCGACGAATCGCTTTTGCAACAGCTTCAACGGCCTTATCTTGACCGATAACCTTAGTTTGCAAACGGTGACCCATATCTTTCAAGCGTTCGATATCGGTTGCCCCCATTTGTGATACTGGAATACCAGTCATCCGTTCGACAGACTCAGCCACATCATTGACAGTTGCAGTCACCTTGTGATCTTCTGTATGATTGGCAATTTGTTTTTCGAGTTCTTCGATCCGAACTTTTGCATTGAGGGCTGCTTCGTAATCTTCCTTGGCAGCTGCAGCTTCTTGTTTCGCTTTTTCTTCTTCAATTTCATGTTCCACAGCATGGACATCTGTCACTGGGTGTTGAGCTGCCAAGTGAGCAGCTGTCACATCGACCAAGTCAATGGCCTTATCAGGCAAACTCCGTTGTGGAATGTATTGAACAGAGTAATCAACAGCAGCTTTCAAAACTTCATCTGGCAAGACAACATTGTGGTGTTGTTGATACAGTTCACGGATTCCTTGGAGGATCTTGAAGGTATCTTCAGCAGATGGTGCATTAACTTTTACTTCGTTGAAACGACGAGCAAGGGCTGCGTTTTTCAAGATGGTGTTGCGGTATTCATCTTGAGTGGTTGCCCCAATCACGGTCAATTCCCCACGTGAAAGAGCTGGTTTCAAGATATCCGCAAGACCTTTAGATCCTTGACCATCCCCTGTGCTACCAGCACCAAGGATTTGATGGATTTCGTCAAAGAAGAGGATAATGTTTCCAGCTTCTTTAACTTCGTTGACCAAGTTTTGAATATTTTCTTCGAAGCTACCACGGTATTGTGTACCAGCTTCTAGACCGGAAATATCAATGGAGATGATTTCTTTGTTCTTGATAGCCGCTGGGACATCCCCATTCACGATAGCTTGGGCCAATCCTTCTACAACGGCTGTCTTACCAACACCTGCATCCCCGACAAGAACAGGATTGTTCTTAGTACGGCGAGAAAGAATTTCAGAAGTTTCTTGAATTTCTTTATTACGTCCAATAACTGGATCTAGCTTACCTTCACGAGCTTCTTCGGTCAAGTTACGACCAAGTTTTGCAAGGATCCCATCTTGTTTCATTCCTTTACCTTGATGGTGTTGCACTTGCTCGCTTCCTTCATTTGGAAGTTGACCAGTTTGACGGTAAATAGCGAATTCTTCAGGTGTCACTTCCCGACCGTTGATCATATAGCGACGGCTTTCAGAACGAAAACCACCCATATTTCCCATTAGTTGATTGAAAAGATCATCCATATTGTTAAAGTTGTTATTCATATTGTTTACCTCTAATTTACATAATTTTAACTTGTTCTTGAAAATGAGTAGCTGATTTAGCTACTTTAAATTTGTTTACATAATTTTATTTTGCTTTTAAATGAATAGCCTCAAAGGCTAGGATCTTGTATTTCTTCTTTTATCAATTAGTTTTCTATATTTTGGAAATAGCATCTCACCATCTCCTTTCCACTATTGATCCTGTAAACTCTTGAGATTTTTCCAACCTCTTTTTGTTTACATAAATTATTATAATCCAGGACGATTTTTTTGTCAACACTTTTTACATAATTTTTTACATTTTTTTAAAAAATTTTTTCCAAGCTAAAAAACACACCCTTACTAGGTGTGTCTCTTATTAAATCATGTATTCGACACTGTAGGTGGCGTCGGATAGAATCCGTGAAAGGAATTGTTTGGTTCGTTCTTCTTTTGGACTGTTGAAGAATTCATGCGGTTCATTTTCTTCGATGATGTGTCCACCATCCATAAAGATGACATGGTTGGCCACATCACGCGCGAAGCCCATCTCATGGGTTACGACAACCATGGTCACTCCTTCTTGAGCCAATTGCTTCATGACATCTAAGACGTCACCGACCAACTCTGGGTCTAACGCCGAAGTCGGCTCGTCAAGCAAGATCACGTCTGGTCTCACTGCGATGGCACGCGCAATTCCGATCCGCTGCTGCTGGCCACCTGACAATTGAGAAGGATAGTAATCCTTGTAAGCAAGGAGACCAACTTTTTCAAGGGCTGATTCTGCCCGTTGGATAGCCTCTTCTTTTGGAATTTTCCGAGCCACAACCAGGCCTTCTAAGATATTTTCAAGCGCTGTTTTGTTGGCAAAGAGATTGTAATGCTGGAAGACAAAGGCTGTCTTTTGGCGGATTTCTAGAATCTCTTTTTTGCTGAGTTTTGAGAGGTCATACTCTTTTCCACCCAAAGTCAAACGGCCTGTATCCGCCTTTTCCAAGTGATTGAGGCAGCGAAGGAAGGTTGTTTTTCCTGATCCAGATGGCCCCAAAATAACGACGACATCCCCTTGGTTGACCTTGAGATTGACATCTACCAGGACTTGGTGGTCCTTAAATTTTTTCGATACGTGTTCTACTTCTAACATCTTCTTATTTCTCCTTCTTCTATGCAATCGTCAGGCGTTTTTCTAAGCGATTGAATCCCCATTGAATCACCCCACAAATGACAATATAAAGAATAAAAATCACTAGATAGGATTCAAAATATTGATAACCATAAGAGGCTTCGACCTTGGCAATGGCGGTGATATCCTTGATGGTCATGACAAAGACAAGGGAGGTTCCTTTGACCAAGTTGATAACTAAGTTACACAAATTAGGAAGGGCTGAACGCAAGGCTTGGGGAAAAACAATGCGGATATAGGCTTGGCGATTGGTCAAACCGATGGCTTGCGCCGCTTCTAGCTGGCCCTTATCCACCGTCAGAATGGCTGACCGGAGAATTTCAGCAAGACTCCCTGTTGTCATCAAGCTAAAGATGATAAAGGCATAGTAAATGGGATTGATCTCAAAGACATTAAAGTGACTGCCTATGCTCTTAAAAAAGCTATTTAAGAGGCTGGGAAAGAGACTATAAAAGAAGAGAATCAAAAGAATCGGAGGCGTCGCGCGAATAAAGGCTAAGTAAACCACTGAGAAACTGCGAACCCCTTTGACCTTATAAATCTGGCCGAGTGCCAAAAAGAGGGCTGGAAAAAAACTCAAGAGAATCGACACGACCATGATCAGAAGTGTCACTGGAACACCACCCAAGGTGGCTAGAAATGTTTTACTAATAAAATTGAAATCCATAAGCTACCTTTCTGTTACACTGAGTCGTTTTTCAAGCAATTGAGCAGAGAAAGAAATCACAAGGGCAATCACCCAGTAAATCACCGCAACAGCTGTATAAGTCTCGAGAGAATAATTCCCAAGATTGCGGCTGATCAAGTTGTTTCCTGCTCCCATGATATCGATAAAGCCAATGGTATAGGCCAAAGCGGCATCGCGCATGAGGTTCAAGATGGCAGTTGTCATATTTGGAAGAGCCACGCGAAAGGCTTGTGGAAGGACAATCCGCCAAATGGTCTGAGCTGGTGTCAACCCGATACTCAAGCCCGCTTCCATCTGACCTTTTGGAATGGCCAAATAGGCTGCCTTGAAGACCTCAGAAATCATCGCGGCAAAGAGAAGAAACATGGCAATCAGGACAAAGACAAACTTGGACCAGTGGTCAATGTCGATGCCCAACCACCAGTTCAAAAATTGGGGCAGTCCATAAAAGACCAAAAAGAGCAAGACAATTGGAGGGGTACAACGCAAGGTAAAGACATAGCCTTTTGCCAGACCTGCTCCTACCTTATCTTCTGATACTTGTGCCCAGGTCAAAACCAAGCCAAATGCCGAACCGAGAAGCGTCGTTAACACCATCAAAGCTAGGGTCGCCGGTAGGGCCTGGACCAAGGTTGGAAGAAATGACCAGACCTTGGAAATGTCGTATGAGACCATGTTTCTTTTCCTTTCTGTATCCGTATAGAAATAAGGAAGCTGGGGCTATGCGCACCCAGTTTCATCTTATTTTTCTTTATCTACATAACTGAAGACATCTTCACCGAAATATTTTTCGGATAGTTTAGCAAGCGTCCCATCTTCTTCCAATTCTTTGATGGCCTTGCTGTAGGCTTCCGCAAATTTTTCGTTTTTCTTATCCTTATGGATCAATGGGTAAGTTGGAATTCCTTTGTAGGCAAACCAGCTAAGTTTGTCCGCATATTGGTGGTAAGAACCATCTTTATCTGTGACAGCTTTTTCAAAGGAAAGTTTGATGTCAAAGAAGGCATCGTAACGTCCTTCCAGAACCCAAGCATAAGCATCTGCGACTTTGAAAGATTCCGCAGCTGTTAATTCGATTTGTTGGTCCTTATGCTTTTCATTGTATTCTTTAATAACATTCCACTGCGCATTTTGTGGTGAAATTGGAACCAATTTTCCTTTTTCTTTAGCGAAGTCATCAATGTTCTTGTATTTATCCGCGTCTTCTTTTCGTACGGTAAATCCGATGATACTTGCCCCGATTGGTTCTTTTGGAATGATAAATTTCTTGGCACGTTCTTCGGTATACCAAGCTCCTTTGGTTCCGATATCGTATTTACCAGACTCTAGACCGATCAAGAGATCGTCATCACTTGTTCCAGTGTACTCAAACTTGTAGTCTGGTAGTTTTTCGTCAATGGCTTTGAGCACGGCTACTTCATAACCATCTGATTCCCCTTTTTCATCGACGAAATCGTAAGGCACATAGTTTTGAGTGTGGGCTACTTTCAAGGTTGTTACTTTATTAGATCCTGTTGATCCTTTACTGTCGTTTGCGTGGTTCAAGCTTCGACCAATAATCGTTGCACCTGCAAGGGCAAGAACGGCCACCCCACCGATAATCCATGTTTTTTTACTCATACTCTGTTCTCCCTCTTTCTATTTTCCTTATTCTGCTGCAGCTTCACGAACCCATTCGATTCGTTCTTCATCAATGTCACTTGGGATGGTACAATCGGCACCAATGACCAAGCCTGTGGTTCCAGTTTCTGCGATGATGCGTTTGGTTTCTGCTTGGATCGCAGCCTTATCTCCTGTGTAAAGAAGTCCATTTTTACCATTTTCAAAGCCACCAAGAACCGTACGTCCACCGAAGATTTCGCGTCCTTCTGCTAGGCTGATGCCTTCTGGTCCGACTGCCCAGTTAATGACTTGGGCTGGGTAGTCTGTGAAGAGATGGATATCATTGCGAGCTCCTTCGTAGCCACAGATATGAAGAATGTTTACGCCCCCTGCTTCATTGGCTGTTTCTAAGACATGGAGTTCACTCGGTGCGATGACTTGTTTGTAAACTTCTTGGCTCACGCGCGCATCCTGGATACTTTGAACACTGAGGTAGATCCCGTCTGCCCCTGCTTCTTTGATGATTCGTTGGCTCAAACTTGCAATATCTTGGCCAATGGTATCCAATACTTTTTTAAGAGTTGCTGCATCTTGATCGATGAAGTTTGCGATCAAGTCATCTCCTCCTGAAACTTCTCCGACCAACCATTTGAAGTAGGTCACTGGAGCAAAGATATTGTAGATAGCCACAATGTCTTCTTCAAAACCGGCACGGATTTTTTTAACGAGCTCTACCTGCTCTGTAATCCATGGATGATCTGCCCCGAGGGGTTCAATCCCTGCTAAATCCGAGATGTTTTCAAGGCCCTTGTAAATAGCTGGGTTTGGATAAGCAAAGTAGCCATCACTCATGAGTTTGACAAAGTCTGGTTTGACCTTGTGTAGGAAGTTTTTATGACCATTGAGGTTTTTTTCAATAATTTCAGGATTGGAAAAACCTTTCAACCATTCTTCTTCCCTTGTAAAGTGATGCCAAAAGCCAACTGGCACACGGTCAACCGCTTCCCCTCTGAAAGCTTTTAAAACTAATTCTCTTTTTGTGGACATGTTCTTACCTCGTTCTATTCTTTTCTTGCTAGTTATCTTAACACTTGGACTTTTATTTGACTAATATATATTTTTTATCAAGCCCTTCATCTTTTTTTATCACTGATCTTCTAGGAGCAGGACTCCTGCTAGATCAGACGGGCGAATGAGGGAGAGACTATGAGCTGGAATTTTCTCCAGTCTTTCCACATCCGGATCCGTTTTGCTTTCCTCTTGACTGCTAGCGGCAGCAACTTTTGCGAGTCCTAGGACTAGGAATAAAGCTACCAGCATCAGACACCAAATATTGATTTTTTTCATCTCCCTCTCCTTTCTCTTTTATAAGACAGCTGCTTGGCGCACCCAATCAAGACGTTCCAATTGGAAATCGTCTGGCACGGTGCAGTCTGCTCCAAGGATCAAACCGCGACTTCCAGCTTCTGCCACCAAGCGACGGGTTTCTTGCTCGATAGTTGCTCGTTCCCCTTGGTAGAGCAAGCCTTTCTTACCATTGACAAAGCCACCCAAGACGGCGCGATTGCCAAAGAGCTTGCGCCCCTCTGCTAAGCTGATCCCTTCATGATGGGTCGCCCAGTTGATAACCTGAGCTGGATAATCCTTGAAGAGTTCCACTTCATTGCTAGCTCCTTCAAAGCCACAGATATGAAGGATATTGATGCCACCCGCTTCATTGGCCGCTTCTAGGACAGCGATACTGCTCGGTTCAATAATCTTGCGGTATTCTTCATCTGTCACGCGCTCATCTTGGATCTGCTGAGTTGAGAAGTAAATCCCTTCCACTCCCGCTTCTTGGATCAAGCGGCGACTAAGAATAGCGATATCTTCAGCAATGACATCAAGTACATGGGCCAAGGTTTCTGGATCTTCCTTGATAAAGTCCGCAATCACTTGATCCCCGCGAGAATGATCTGTCCGGAACCAGCGTTTCAAATAAGAAATGGGCGAGAAGATGTTGTAGAAAGAAGCAATCTCCTCATGAAAATGAGAACGAATTTCCTTGACCACTTCAATTTGTTTTTCAATCCAAGGATGATGCTCTCCGATGGGCTGAATATCCTTTAATTCTTGGATTGATGTGATCTCTCTCGAATAAAGAGCACTCGGATAGCGGAAGAAGCCATCGCTCATAATCTTGACAAAATCAGGGGAAATTTCTTCAACATAGTGTTGGTGTCCTTTGATACTTTTTTCAAGTACGGCCGGATTGTCTAGACCCAATTCTTTTTCTTCTTGGGTCACATAATGGAGCCAAAATCCTACAGGAATTCGCTCTACTGCTTCGCCTCGAATGGCACGAAGAACCAATTCTTTTTTACTCATACCGTGAAACCTCCTCAATCTCTTCTCCAAAAGGAAGACTGATTGCTGCCCTTCTGAAATTTGTAACCATGATATCACCTCGAAAAGTAGCTGACTAATATATTTTCCCTATCAAGGCCTTAAAATTTCTTTATTGAGGTAGGTATCAAAAAAAGCGCAAGCCCTTGAAAATAAAGCCTTGCGCGCATTCTGATCTATTATTTTATTTTTGAAGAAAGGAACCTACTTTGAAAATTACTTGACCCCGTTATAAGAATCAACTATACCCCTCCTTTTCATTCTCCTAAAATATGGTATACTAAAGAAAAAGGAGGTGCCTATGTCTTCCATTCGTTTAATTGTCAGTGATATTGACGGAACCATTCTGGACCAGCAGCATCAGGTCGATCCCGACCTCATCGAACTCATCCCCAAGCTCCAAGAAAAAAAGATTCCTTTTATCTTGGCATCGGCTCGTTCTCCTATCGGGATTGCTCCTATCGCAAGAAGATTGGGCGTCCACCAGGAACCAATCGCTTGCTATAATGGAGCTCTCATCGTCAAGGGAGAAGAGATTCTATTTGAACACAGCCTGAACAAAGATGAGATCCGCACCTTCCTCCATCGTGTGGAAGAACTAGATTCCAGCATTTCGATTAATTGTTATAGTGGGTCAGTCTGGTTTAACTCCAGAGAGGACCAGTGGACCCAAGTTGAGGCTTCGATTACTGGTGAGACGCCACAGATACAGCCCCTTTCTCAGACCCTCTCTGACGATGCTCTCCATCTACATAAATTGCTCTTGATCGGCGATACTCAGAACATTCAAGAACTCTATCAGAAGCTGGATCCACAAGAATTTCCTCAGACTGCTTTCTACCTTTCAAAGGAAAACTACCTAGAAGTCACCGCCAAGTCCGTCTCAAAAAGAGATGCTGTCCTTGAACTGGCTGCTTATTACCAGGTCCCTTTAGAACAGGTCATGACCATCGGGGATCACTTCAATGACCTCCCCATGATTCGTCTGGCTGGACTTGGAGTTGCCATGGGAAATGCTCCTGAAGCCGTCCAAAAGGAAGCTCAAGTTGTCACCAGTAGCAACCAAGAGCACGGCGTAGCAAAAGCAATCCAAGAGTATGTCTTACCACCATCAAACAAATAACCTATGAAGTTTCTTCCTTCATGGGTTTTTATTACCCTTCTTTCATGACAAAGTAAGCACGCACTTTTGGTGCGACTTGCGTTCCAAAAAGTTCAATAGCTCGAAGAACTTGATCATGTGGCATAGAACCAAGCGGTAAGTGCAACATAAAGCGATCCAAGCCTAAATCCTCAATCATACGGATCATTTTTTCTGCTACTTGATCTGGATTTCCCACAAACATAGCGCCATTTGGCCCCACCTGCTCAAGATATTGCTCATAACGCAATTCCTGCCAGTGCGGACGGTCTTTAGAAATCGCATCCACCACTTGCTTGGTCGGATGGAAATAATCTTTCACTGCCTGCTCGCCATCTTCAGCAATCCACCCCCAAGAATGGGCTCCCACTTTCAAGTCTTTGTCAGCATGACCCGCTTCGCTTCCAATCTCACGATAAGCTTGAATCAACTTTTTAAAATAGCGAGGATTGCCACCGATAATCGCATAGACAATCGGCAAACCAGCACGGGCAATCTTGATGGTTGACTCAACGTTCCCTCCTGTCGCTACCCACAGAGGCAATTTTTCCTGAACTGGACGTGGATAGACTTCTTTTCCAGCAATGCTTTGGGTCAATTGTCCACGCCAGTTCACTTTGGTGCTTTCATTTGCCAGCTGAAGCAGGTCCAATTTTTCATCAAAGAGGGCTTCATAGTCTTTCAGGTCATAGCCAAACAGAGGAAAGGACTCGGTGAATGAACCACGCCCAGCCATAATCTCCGCACGTCCGTTTGAAAGGGCATCGATGGTGGCATATTGTTGGAACAAACGGATGGGATCCATACTCGAGAGGATGCTGACAGCACTGGTCAAACGAATCTTCTTGGTATTCACCGCACCAGCTGCAAGGACAATCTCTGGCGCTGATACCGCAAAGTCCTCCCGATGATGCTCCCCAATGCCATACACATCCAAACCAACCTTATCAGCCAACTCTATCTCTGCCACCAACTGACGGATTCGTTCATCATGACTGTATACTTGTCCAGTCCCATTTAAGGCTGTTGTTTCACCAAATGTTGAAATTCCTAATTCTACCATACTGATTTACTCGTTTCATTATTAGTTATTTTGGGATTTTATCACTAATTAGTTATAATTGCAAAAAATTTGCTTATTAAAAAAAGGCTGGGACAAAAGTCCTAGCCTCTCAATTGTCTTTGGATTGTCAAGCAAGACGCAGTGGTTGAGTGGGCTCTACTACGCTGATTTCATCAGCTTTTACGGCCCTACTCAATTGTGCGGAGGTGGGACGACGAAATCGAATTCTAACGAATGACCGATTTCTGTCCCACTCTCTTTTCATTTTTATTCTACTGTTACGGATTTAGCAAGGTTCCGTGGTTTGTCCACATCGAGTCCACGGTGTAGGGTTGCAAAGTAAGCGACCAATTGGGTCGGTACGACCATTGAGATTGGTGAGAGGTAAGGGTGTACGGTCGTAAGAACGATATCATCTGTATCTTTGGCAACATTTTCTTCTGCGATGGTGAGAACCTTAGCGCCACGCGCTGCCACTTCTTGGATATTTCCACGAGTGTGGTTAGCTAGGACAGGGTCTGACAAGAGGGCCAAAACAGGTGTTCCCTCTTCAATCAAGGCAATCGTTCCGTGTTTGAGTTCTCCAGCCGCAAATCCTTCACATTGGATATAAGAAATCTCTTTGAGTTTGAGACTGGCTTCCATAGCTACATAATAATCTTGGCCACGTCCGATGTAGAAGGCATTACGTGTTGTTTCAAGAAGTTCACGAACTTTGCTATCAATCAATTCTTTTTCTGAAAGAGTTGACTCGATCGACTGAGCGACGATAGACAACTCATGAACCAGATCAAAGGCTTGCGCTTTAACATTGCCATTTGCTTCACCAACTGCTTTTGCCAGGAAGGCAAGGGCTGCGATTTGCGCTGTATAGGCCTTGGTTGATGCTACGGCAATTTCAGGACCTGCATGAAGCAGCATAGTATGGTTAGCTTCACGAGAAAGAGTTGACCCTGGCACGTTTGTAACTGTTAAGCTTGGAATACCCATTTCATTGGCCTTGACCAAAACCTGACGGCTATCAGCTGTTTCACCAGACTGACTGATGAAGATGAAAAGTGGTTTCTTGCTGAGAAGCGTCATACCGTAGCCCCACTCAGATGAGATTCCGAGTTCAACTGGTGTATCCGTCAATTCTTCCAACATCTTCTTAGAAGCAAATCCTGCGTGGTAAGAAGTTCCAGCCGCAAGGATGTAGATGCGGTCTGCCTCTTGAACAGCCTTAATGATCGCTGGGTCTACCACTACTTGACCAGCCTCATCAGTATAGGCTTGGATCAACTTACGCATCACCGTTGGTTGCTCATCGATTTCCTTGAGCATGTAGTAAGGGTAGGTACCCTTACCGATATCTGACAAGTCAAGTTCAGCAGTATAGCTAGCACGCTCACGGCTGTTGCCATCATAGTCTTGCACTTCAACACTATCAGCCTTAACGATAACCAACTCTTGGTCATGGATTTCCATGTATTGGTTGGTTTCACGAATCATAGCCATGGCATCAGAGCAGACCATATTGTAACCATCTCCAAGTCCAATCAAGAGTGGTGATTTGTTTTTTGCCACATAGATGACATCTGGATTTTCAGAGTCAATCAAGGCAAAGGCATAAGAACCGCGGATGATGTGAAGAGCTTTTTTGAAGGCTTCAAGTACTGACAAGCCCTCTTCTTCGGCAAATTTCCCAATCAAGTGAACAGCGATTTCTGTATCTGTTTGTCCCTTGAAGTGGTGACCTGCAAGGTATTCTTCCTTGATTTCAAGATAGTTTTCGATCACCCCATTATGCACCAAGACAAAACGTCCTGTCTCAGAGCGATGTGGGTGAGCATTGTCTTCTGTCGGTTTTCCGTGAGTGGCCCAACGAGTATGTCCGATACCAGTTGTCCCCTCAACACCGGCAGTTTTAGCAGACAATTCTGCAATACGACCAACTGCTTTCACCAAATGGCTTTCAGCACCACCTAGAACAAAAATTCCAGCCGAATCATAACCACGGTATTCGAGTTTTTCAAGTCCTTGAATCAAAATATCCGTTGCATTTGTATTTCCAACAACACCAACAATTCCACACATAGTTTTTACGACACAGACAAGCTGTGCTTTCTCCTTCTATAAAAATGAAAGAAAATAGGTATCCATACTTGAGTTCCCTTATTTTCTTAGCCAATTTATAAAATTGGTCTAGTCTGATTTGATAGAAAAATCATCAGCGGAATCAGTATACAATGCTTTTTCCTGTTTGTCAACCTAAAAAATACTAGAAATTGGTCTAGTTAAGAAAGGGTTAAGAAAAACCAACCAACATGTCGGTTGATAGGGTAGGATGATTGGCTTCATTTAAGATAGTAATTGATTTCAACTAATCTAGATGCCTATCCAATAATTTCATGAGCTTCACTTCATTTTTTTACCTTTTTAATTATAAAATGAACTCCCAGCAAAACAACTATAATAATAGAAATATAGGCAAACATGAACTGATTCGATAGATGTTCACCACTCGCATTCTGCAAGATAATCCCATAAGATTCTTTGTAGTTCGTAATGACCGAAGATGGGGCGTCATTAAATACTTGAGCAATTGAATCTTTCATCAAAACTTGTTTTAAGAGTGCATTCACCTGTGTTAGAGGGAACCAGGTCATGACCTGTTGCAAGGTTTCTCCTACGGATCCAATTGAAAGATAAACACCAGAAATGAAGCCGATAAAGGTTCCAACTATTGTACTCAAAGTTGTAAAAGCTGAACTAGTTCGGATAAAAGTCAAAATTGGAAGAATAATAGCCGCAGATAAGATCGTTCCTAAGGAGGTAACCCCCAAAATTGATAAGTAATCAGTCATTGAATAATCAAGAAGAGAACTAAAACCATTAAAAATACCAATTGCAAAAACACAAGAGAACATGGTCATAATAATCCCAAATAGAATTGCAAAAACTGCATAGGCTAATTCAACCTTAAAGTTAGATACTGGACTGACTTTAAAGTCCTCACTCAACTTCTTTTCTCTATCTGAAACCATTACGCCAAATGCACCAAGAGTACTTGTCATTGAAATAATAGTTGTTAAACCTGAGATTAACCAATAATTGACCATCTGAATGGTATCCGTAGAGGCGGTATCACTATTCAATGCCTCCTTGATGGCATCAATCTGAATTTGTCCTAGAAAGACTTGATAAACCAAGATTAAGATGATGACCGATAAGAAGGACATCAAGAAAGCTAATCGATCTCGTGTATAGACTTTCCGATTTCTAGAAATTAATTCAAGCATTCCCCTCTCCTCCTTTAGATTTTAGTAAGTTCAAATAAGCCGCTTCCAAATTGGAGTACTCCACATTAAATGTTTCAATAATTGATTTTCCTTGATTTTCTGAAATAATCTCCATCATCTCTTCAACCGAGACATCCTTAAATACGACTTCTGCCTCAGAAAGAACTTGACACTTATTTACAAATTTAGATACAGATAACGATTTTACTGATTGACCAGGTTTTAAAGTGACATTCAAGTTAGTGGTTGAATGCTTTTCAATGAAATTGGCAATATCTCCTGAATAATACAAATTACCTTCGATTAAAACATTTAAGATATCACAAGCAGCCATCTCTTCCAAATAATGAGTGATAAGAACGACAGTCATATTATCTTTTTTGTTCAACTGATTGATTGCTTCCCATAAATCATGACGAGACTGTGGATCTAAACCAGTTGTCGGCTCATCTAACAACAGTAAAGACGGTTGTGGTAGTAAAGCTCGGGCAATATCTACTTTTCGTTTTTGTCCTCCTGATAAACTACCATATTTTTTCTTTTTTAGAGTAGCTACATCCAAATATGATTGCAAATCTGTAATACGCGTTTGTACTTGTGATTTTGATAAGCCGTACAAGGATCCACGAGATACTAAGTTTTCCTCTACCGTTAAGTTATCATCTAAACGATTACTTTGAAATACAATACCGATATGTTGATAAAAATCTTTCGTTGGCAAAGATTCTCCATCCACTTCCCAAAGAATCTCTCCTGAACTTGGCTTGAAATTTTTAATCAACAAATTAAAGAGTGTTGTTTTCCCTGCACCATTCGGTCCAAGAAGTCCATAAAATTTTCCTTCCTCAAGAACTAAATCAATTCCTTTCAAAGCCTCAAAGGAACCATAGCTTTTCTTTACATTGTGTAATCTAATTTCCATTCTCTGACACCAACATCCTTCCTGAAGCAACTTCTTTCTTCTGCTCTCAGTATATCCAATTTCTATCATTTGACGTGAGGACATTCATGTCCAAGTCTAACCATTATTTTCACCAACAAAAGAGGCTGGGACAAAAGTCCCAGCCTCTCAACTGTCTTTGGATTGTCGAGCAAGACGCAGTGGTTGAGTGAGCTCTACTACGCTGATTTCATCAGCTTTTACAGCCCTACTCAACTGTGCGGAGGTGGGACAACGAAATCGAATTCTCACCAATTACCGATTTCTGTCCCACTCTCTCAATATTCAGTTTATATTTTTTGAGAGCAACAGACTAAAAGATGAACAATTCTCTATTCCTCAGTGTATGTTAGACCTTTTTTTGCAAGGTCCTCTTTCCATTCTTCTTGCATGTTTTTCTTCACTAAATTCTCAGATAATAAGTCTGCCATCAAGCATACTTTTTGATAATCATTTTTTGCTTTTTCTAGATCATCTTCTATAAATAAAGCAACTTTCCAATTTAAAGCATAAACAAAAATATTATCCTGAAAATCATGTCTCTTTGTCATGATATCATTTAAGGCTTTAACAATGTCTGGCAACCTGTCGTATATCCCATAATGGGCTAACACGCCTGCGGCTGAGATTAGAGTGTTTTGTAGCATTTCCAACTCTGATAAGGGGAAATAATCTATCGCAAGTAAGATTTTCTCTACTAAGTGTATAAATTCATCTTGATCAAAGGCTCCCAAAGCCAAAGAAAGCAAGCGCAATTTGATAATCTCCACATCGTTGAGACTTAACTCTTTTTTCTTCATGGCTTGCTCTAGATACTCATCTAATAAACCTTGATCAAAAGAAGGATTTTTGGATCCAATCATATCAACCGTAGCTTGGGCGACCTGGACAGACAGTTTTTCTTCCTCTGGCAGATTATCAAAATAGTTTTCGTAAATATCCTCAATAATTTCTTCATGCCGATGAAGACGATCTTGATCTCCATAATGATATAACGTCCGTAGTTGATACTTCAAATTCAGATATTCTGCAGGCAATTCCAAACTAGTTTGATTCGTTAACGTATCTAGGGAAACACCTAGTTGCTCAGCAATATACTTCGCTGTTGCAATCGTTGGCAAAGACTGACCCTTTTCAATTCGCTGGAGTTGGCGCGTCGTTAATAGGTCCTCAATACCACAGATTGCTTGTCTACTTAATCCCTTACTTTCACGTAGAGTTTGTACTTTTTTTCCTAATTCTGTTTTAAAATCCATCATACAAGCTCCT
Organism: Streptococcus sp. SCPM-O-B-15294 (M123); assembly: GCF_058200455.1. NCBI lineage: Bacteria > Bacillati > Bacillota > Bacilli > Lactobacillales > Streptococcaceae > Streptococcus > Streptococcus sp. SCPM-O-B-15294 (M123). Next base: position 101,544 of record NZ_JBYQGU010000004.1, read on the forward strand.
TTTCTTCTGGTTTTATTATAGCACATATTAAAATTGAAGGGTTTTGAACCTTTTCCGGCACTAAATGAAAAATCGGAAATGAAGAATGCCGTCAGAAACATATGCATCTGATGGAGTTCCACACTTCCGAAAATAAAACTAGTCAGTCATTTACTGAAATGAACGGCCTATCGTACTTAGATAACAGAATCCTCAAAAACTTATTCTTCAAATCCATTCTGCTGGCTCAATTCACGGAACCAATGACCAGATTTTTTTAGGCGTCTTTCTTGAGTGGCTAGGTCTAATTCGACAAGGCCATAGCGGTTTTTATAGCCATTGAGCCAAGACCAGCAGTCGATAAAGGTCCACATAAGGTAGCCCTTACAGTTGGCCCCATCTTGGATAGCTCGGTGCAATTCACGCAGGTGGTCTTTGACGAAGTCAATCCGATAGTCATCTTGAATTTCCCCGTTTTGACGGAATTTTTCTTCCCCTTCAACTCCCACCCCATTCTCTGTTAGGAGCCATTCGATGTTGCCGTAATTTTCCTTGATATTTTGGGCAATATCGTACAAGCCCTGCTCATAGATTTCCCAACCTCTATGTGGGTTGATCTTTCTTCCTGGCATGACATAGGGTTCGTAGAACTGCTCGACCAGCATCGGAGAGTCTGGGTTTGGCGCATAACGAGGCGCAGAGACCCGCATTGGCTGGTAATAGTTGACTCCTAGGAAGTCAACTGTATGTTCTTTGATCAGCTCCAAGTCACTTGGATCCACCTCTGGCAAGAGAGCACGCTCCCGCAAAATCTCTACCAACTCTGGTGGGTAAGTCCCAAGAACAGACGGATCAAGGAAGGATTTGGCTTGGAAGAGCTCAGCGATTCGTGCCGCCTTGACATCTGCTGGATGCTGACTCCGCGGATAGGCTGGCGTCAAGTTCAAGACCACTCCGATTCGATAGTTTGGATCCACCTCATGGCAGGCCTTGACAGCAAGGCTACTTGCCAACTGGGTATGATAGGCGACTTTGACTGCTGCTGCGGCGTCCACCTTATGTGGGTAATGGGCATCATAAAAATAGCCAAACTCTACAGGAACAATAGGCTCATTAAAGGTAATCCACTGATCGACCAAGTCCCCATAGGTTTCAAAGCAGAAACGAGCGTAGTCGCGATAGGCGTAGACCGTTTCCTTGTTCTCCCAACCATCTCCTTGCTCTTGCAAGGCAAAAGGAAGATCAAAGTGATAAAGATTGACCATCAAATGAATGCCTTTGGACTTGATGCGTTCAAATACTTGGCGGTAAAAGGCCACTCCTACTGGATTGACTTCTCCACGACCCTCAGGGAAAATTCGAGACCATTGGATAGAAGTCCGAAAGGCGGTATGTCCAGTCTCGACTAGAAGCTCAATGTCTTCTTCCCAATTTTCATAAAAGGTCGAAGTTAAACCGGGCCCTTCTTGGAAACGAAAGCGATGAGGCTCTACTTGATACCAGTAGTCCCAGAGGTTGTCACCCTTACCATCTCCGGTAAAACGCCCTTCTGTCTGTGGGCCAGATGTCGATGTCCCCCATAAAAAATCTTTTGGAAACTTAATCATGTGTTTATCCTCTCTCATTGTCTTCCTCTCTATTATACTCCCTTTCAGCGCTCTTCCTAGAGACTATTTTCAGTCATTTTTACGCAGATTATAGAAAAAACACGCTAGCTATCAGAAGACCCGATTTCTAGCGTGTTTTGTTTCCATTATAATTGATTGACGACATAATCAAAGAGAGCCTTGTCTCCCTCGCTTATCTGATAACGCAGTTCTGGATGCCACTGAACCCCTAGAAAGGCTGTCCCGTGGGATGATTGAACCGCTTCGATAATCTGATCTTCCGGACTAAGAGCAATCACTTCTAGGTGAGGGGCTAAATCCTTGATCCCTTGATGGTGGTAGGAATTGATCTGACCAACTTCTCCGAATAAGTCCCGCAAAATGCTTCCTTCAACTGTTTCGATTGAATGACTAGTTTCGCTGGCAGGATTTTCCTGCCAGTGATGGTCGATATCTTGGTAAAGTGTCCCGCCCATGGCTACATTGTAGAGCTGCATGCCTCGGCAAACCGTAAAGATGGGCTTCTTAGCAGCTACTGCTTCCTTGATCAAGGCCAACTCGAAAAGGTCACGCTCGAGCAAGTAATCATCGCTAACAATCTCCTTCTCTGCTCCATAAAACTGGGGAGAAACATGCTGACCACCTGTGATAATCAACTTATCAATCAAGGAAATATAGTGCTCAGCTGTTGCTGGGTCTCCAATCGGAAGGATGAGGGGGATGCCCCCCGCTTCTTGAACCCCCTGGACAAAGCCTGTCGGTGTATAACTGAGGTACATTCCATCTTCTTCACGGAAAGGGCGTTGATTGCCCGTAATCCCAATCACTGGTTTCTTCATCGCTCATTCTCCAATCTCTTCACAGCTAATATAGTTCCTTATTTTATCACACTCCGAAGGTGACTTTCAACTTTTTTCTAGATTTTTCAAATAAGGAGAAGTTTTCTGAATTTTTACGAATAATACAGGTGAAGAAACAATTTTCTTCAAAGAAAGGAGAAGATAGATGAACACAATTTCTATTCATTCTGATGACATACTATCAGATCATGAACTAGCCTCTATTCAAGGTGGATTTATCCCAGCTGTCATTGCAGGGGTAGCTACATGGAAAATTGCTGCAACTGCTGTCAGTAGTATCGGACTCGTTTTTGCTGCTGGAGCAGGTCTAGGATATCTAGCCAACCGTCCATAGGTAAGAACGATGAAAAAAAGACGCATATTCCACATCATCACGATATCTACTTTACTTTTGTCTAGGATCTTTTTAGCAGTTCTACAAATCCTACACGACCTTCATTATCTCACACTTCCTTTTGAAACTTACGGAGTGAGTGACTTACTTTCTTGGATTCTTGTTATTTGGATCCTAGGCATTGCATATAGAGAACTCAGAAAGGAGAAAAGCAATGAATAATCTACAACTTTTAACAACTGAGGAATTAGAAAACACCCGGAGCGGTGTTGGCCTAGCTGAAATCGTCGCTATTTGATGAGCCTTAACGGCCTCTCCCCCAAATACCAGAAGCTGATTGTCTCCTTGCTCCAAGAACTCAAAACAGCAGGAAAAACGATTGTCATTTCCTCCCACCATTTCGAGCAAATCGCTCCCATTGTGGAACGAGTTCTGCTCTTTTCTGAAGAGCACACCATTACTGGAAGCTACGATCGAGCGGATTGGGAACATCATCCAGATATTCAATAATCGTTTTCGTCATGTTAAAAAGCCTCGGTAGGGTTCTTCCTACCGAAGCTTTTTTGATGAAAGAGATAAGGGTTAATGTCCTTTATGCTTGTCTCTTCGTTTTTGCTGTTTGCGTTCAAATTTCTCTTGTTTGAGCAATTGCTTTTGGACACTAGATTGATGTTTTGAAATCTTTTTCCTTTCCTCATACTGCAACTGCAATAGTTCTTTCGACTTGGAAGAAACTTTTTGTTTTACTTGTTTCCTCACCATTCGCTGTAATCGTTTAGGATTCTTGATTTTTACATGTTGCTTAACTGTAGTTTCTGAACTAAAAGATAATTGAGTAAACTGAGTCTGTAAAATCTCTAGAATTTCATCATCTTTTGGCTCCTTACCAAATGTCACACGACAAACTTGATAAGTTTCTCGATACACTTGTTCGAACAAACCATGCCAAAATCCATCTTCAAAATAAACTGTCAATCCAATTGAAATTGTTTCCACGACAGCACCTCCTTAAATCTATCCCTAAGAATGGACAACCAAGGAGGAAGGTTACTGATAGGCTTGCCTACGTCTGGACTACCAACCAGAACTGTGTTTTTATCTTAGTTGGAACTATTATAGCATATTTATAATCTATTTTTATTTCTTCTTCAAATGCCTATCAAAAAAATGAATCGTAGCTAGCCAAGAATCCTTACTCTCTCTCATCAATAAACGCCAATCTTTTCGATAACGGTGATTTGGTTGATAAGCCACTGTCAACATGTGACCTGTTTCATGATATTTTTTAAATGTAATGTGGCGTCCTTTATAATCTGAGACAATATCATCAATTGCTGACGAAGCATCCCATATTTCATCAACAGTACTTCCGAGCAATAAGGTTGGTGAATGTATTTGACCAATATCTATCCTAGCAGAGCAATCTTTAGGGAAATTTTTTCTAAAAAGTTTACTGAACAGATAATCTCTAAATCGAAACTTTTGATAGGGAAGTTCTTTTTGCAAATGCGTCCAAGAGGAAGTATGAGAGTTCCACTTCCCTTTTATTCCTTCATACACCACATCAGAGGGGGAATTTAGTACCAAGCATTGAACGTCATTAAAAATGCTCTCCTCAGCTAAAACTAACTCTGCTCCCTTAGACCGTCCATAGATTCCAATTCTTTCACTATCTACTTGAGGGTGCTGACGTAGAAAATTCTTTGCCCCCACAAGACACTCCAAAGGAATACATTCCAAATGTTTTGGCAACCCCTCTAAACCAAAGTAGGCAATCGCTAGACAAATATAACCTCTAGAAGAGAGAAGCTGAGCTATATTCTGTGCCTTTTCAATCCTTCCTTCACTACCGCTCACAATAATCAATGCTGGTGTTTTCATTGCCTTTTTATCATAAAAGAGTCTCCCTTGAAAATGTTCCCCGTAAATATCTTGATGACTAATTTGCGAACTCATGTAATGTCTTGTGAAAGTTCTCTCTGCAATGACAGTATTTCCTTGCATAATTTTGATTCCCACAAAAAAATGATCTAATAAGGGAATTTTAGAAAGAAAGTTTGGAAGTTTCTTTCTCTTATTGGTCAAGGGCTTGGCATTAAAAAATAGTCCCATTTTTGAAATGCCTTCATAAGAGCCAGAACAGGATGGAGTTTGTGAGATATTAATAATACCATTCTTATCTGATACAAAAGTCGCTGTTGATTTCCATAAAACATCATGATCTAAAAACATGGGAGCATTGATACAATAATAATCAGATAGAAACATTTCGACTCGATATGTTTCTCTTGGTTTTAAGTCATTGATGACAATATTAAAAGATTCGTCTGCTAACTCAGACGTTGAGATAAGTTCAATTTGTATATTCATATCTTCCTCATTTTTGTTAATATAATTAACAATATGGTTTTAAAATTACCGTGATATTTACCACGGTAATTCTCGCCATACCTGTTCAATATCATCCATCAGTTTCATAACCATTTTAAGATCCTCCTCACTATAGTTTCTTAAAACTGAAAAAATAGCTTTTTCAATATGTTCTTGCTGCTCTTTATGGATGTTAAAAACTTCAACCCCTTTTTTAGATAAGCTCAGATATTTATTTTTTTCATTATCCTGTGCAAATTCAAAAGAAACGAGGTCTTTCTTGGTTAAACGCCTAACACTCTGAGTAACGGCACTCCTTGATACTTCAAGTAACTCAGATAATTTCACTAGATTCACAGGCTGATTCCGACCTATTAGGTCAATCAAATGGACTTCATTAATAGTGATTGATTTATCAATACTGTTCCTATGCTGAGCTTTTTTCAACTGTTCAAAAGCTAAAGCAAAGCTGTTAAAACGATTATTAAACTTATGCAGTTCTTTCTTATTCATGGTTTCCTTCTTTTTGTTAACAATATTAACAAAATATCAATTTCTTGTCAAGAAGAGTCAAAAATCCTCCAGAGTGGAGCTCTGAAGGATTCATTCTTATTTCACAACAATATTAACGAGTTTAGTTGGCTCAAACAGTTTGGGGAACTGTTTGAGGTTGCGAATGAGCAAATAAATTGGTTATTTTACAACAATGTTAACCAATTTATTTAGTACTGCAATCACTTTCACGATTTCCTTGCCGTCAATCTCTGCTTTGACTTTGTCGTCAGCCAGAGCGACTTCTTGCAATTCTTCGCGTGAAAGATCTTTAGCGACCATCAATTTCGCACGGACTTTACCTTTGATTTGGACAACGATTTCGATTTCGTCTTCAACCAATTTACTTTCATCCCATGTTGGCCAAGCTACATAAGAGATAGACTCACCTGTTGCTGCAACAGTTTGCCAGAGTTCTTCTGCCAAGTGAGGGGCAAATGGGGCAATCAATTGGATAAAGCCTTTGGCATAATCCACATAGAGCTTGTCTTCCTTGTTAGCCGCGTTGACAAAGACCATGAGTTGGGCAATAGCTGTGTTGAATTTCATCGACTCGATTTGCTCTGTAACAGCCTTAACGGTTTCGTTATAGACCTTATCAAGAGCACCATTGTTTTCCGCAACGATTTCTTTGGTTGTAATCAAACGGTATACACGGTCAAGGAATTTACGGCTTCCTTCCAGACCTTCTTCTGACCAAGCGATCGAAGCATCGAGTGGTCCCATGAACATTTCATAGACACGAAGGGTATCGGCACCGTATTGTTCCACTACATCGTCTGGGTTAACCACGTTCTTGAGGGATTTAGACATCTTGGCTGGTGCCTGCTCCAATTCTTCCCCTGTTTCCACATGGAAGAAGGAACCGTCACGTTTTTCAACCTTATCAGTTGCTACAAGAGCACCACGATGGTCACGGTAGCTTGTTCCCAAGATCATTCCTTGGTTAAAGAGTTTTTGGAATGGCTCCTTAGTTGGAACGACACCGATATCATAGAGGAATTTATGCCAGAAGCGAGCGTAGAGCAAGTGGAGCACAGCGTGTTCTGCACCACCCACGTAGATATCGACTGGCAACCATTGTTTGAGGAGGTCCTCATCTGCCAATTTCTCAGTGTTGTGTGGATCGATATAGCGGAGGTAGTACCAGCTTGAACCTGCCCATTGTGGCATGGTGTTGGTTTCACGACGACCTTTGACGCCATCTTCACGAGTCACTTCCAACCAGTCTGTCAAGTTAGCTAGTGGACTTTCCCCTGTACCTGAAGGGCGGATGTCCTTGGTTACAGGCAAGACAAGTGGCAATTCACTCTCTGGAACGGCTGTTGAAGTCCCATCTTCCCAATGGATGATTGGGATTGGTTCACCCCAGTAACGTTGACGGCTAAAGAGCCAGTCGCGGAGACGGTAAGTCACCTTCTCTTGACCACAGCCTTTTTCTTCCAACCAAGCGACAATTTTAGCAATCGCGTCTTCTTTGTTAAGCCCGTTCAAGAAGTCAGAGTTGACGTGAAGGCCATCTTCTGTGTAGGCAGCTTCTGCTACGTTTCCACCTTCCAGCACTTCTACGATTGGAAGGCCAAATTGTTTAGCAAATTCCCAGTCACGTTGGTCATGGGCTGGCACAGCCATAACAGCACCTGTTCCATAACTAGACAAAACGTAGTCGGCAATCCAGATTGGGATTTCTTTACCGTTAACAGGGTTGATAGCATAAGCTCCAGTCCAAACCCCTGTTTTTTCCTTGGCAAGGTCCGTACGAGCCAAGTCTGATTTAAGACTAGCTTGGTGTTTGTAGTCAGCCACAGCCTCAGCTTGTTCAGGGCTTGTAATGGCATCTACTAGTTCATGCTCAGGCGCCAAAACAGTGAAGGTCGCACCGAAAAGGGTATCCGGACGTGTCGTAAAGACTGTGAATTCCTTGTCAGTATCTTTCACTTTGAAGGTGACATTAGCACCCGTTGATTTACCGATCCAGTTGCGTTGCATGTCCTTGATAGACTCTGGCCAGTCAAGGTCATCCAAGTCATTAAGCAAGCGCTCTGCATAGGCCGTGATTTTAAGCATCCATTGGCGCATTGGTTTACGGACAACTGGATAACCTCCACGCTCAGAAGTTCCATCCGGAAGGACTTCTTCGTTGGCGATAGCTGTTCCGAGTTCCTCCACCCAGTTTACGGGTACTTCGGCTTCGTAGGCTAAGCCTTTTTCGTAAAGCTTGGTGAAGATCCATTGCGTCCACTTGTAGTAGTTTGGATCTGTTGTGTTGACTTCACGGTCCCAGTCGTAAGAGAAGCCAAGCGCGTTGATTTGACGTTTGAAGTTGGCAATATTTTCCGCTGTAAATTCTGCTGGGTCATTCCCTGTATCCATAGCGTATTGCTCTGCAGGCAAACCAAAGGCATCCCAACCCATTGGGTGAAGGACATTGTAACCTTGGGCACGTTTGAAACGGCTGAGAATATCTGTCGCTGTGTAACCTTCTGGGTGTCCTACGTGAAGACCCGCTCCAGATGGGTAAGGGAACATGTCAAGCGCATAAAACTTAGGCTTGGAAGCATCTGTTCCTGTCTTAAACGTGTGATGGTCAGCCCAGTATTTTTGCCACTTAGGCTCGATTTCTTTATGATTGTAAAAACTCATGCTGTCTCTCCAATTTTCGTGATGCTCCTATTATACCATTTTTAGGGGATTTTTAAAGGTTCTATCCACCAAAAAAGAGGCTGGGACAAAAGTCCTAGCCTCTCAATTGTCTTTGAAGTGTCGAACAAGGCGCAGTGGTTGAGTAGACTCTACTACGCTGATTTCATCAGCTTTTACAGCCCTACTCAACTGTGCGGAGTTGGGACGGCGAAATCGAATTCTAACGAATGACCGATTTCTGTCCCACTCTCTTCCCTGTTCAGTATACAATCGCTCTTAAAGCTCCTAGTCCTCTACGTGACTTTCTAGTTCTTTTTGAGCTTTCTTATTGGATTCTTCTTTTTCTTTCTTCCATTGTTCACGCGCTTCATCGTACTCCTTGGTTTTCAAGACTTTGTCTTGCAATTCCAAGTACTTGTAGTTGAAGGTTTGACCCTTGTGTCCTGTCCAAGCAAAGGCAGCTGTATATGGAACTGTCTTACGAACACCTGGAGAAGCTCCATCTGAATGAATTGGAATCAAGAGGGCACTATCAGTCAACCAAGCCTGAGCTTTAGCATATTTTTTATAGCGGTCATTGACATCTTTGGTTTCATTGTGCGCGTCTTCGATCAGTTGATCGTATTCATCAAAACCAGCTTCTTTAGCAGCTGCGTTATTCGTTCCCGCATCAAATCCAAAGTAGGAATTGGCATTTTCACCATTCTTAGAGTTTGTGATATCTAGGTAAGAAGATGGATCAGTATAGTCTGGTCCCCAACCTAAGTTGTTGTTCAAATCCCAGTCTTGTTGGGAAGCATTTTCAGCAAAGTAGGTCACTCGATTAAGATCGTCCTCAGATACCATGTTCAAGTCGATGACGACATTTTCTGCTCCTAGGGTAGATTCGATCGACTGTTTAAAGGATTGAGCTTGCTTGACTCCTTCTGTATAGGTTGATGAAACAGGGAGGTCCAGATGAATCGGGAACTCTACTCCTTGGGCCTGAAGGGCTTCTTTAGCCTTAGCAAACTCTTCCTTGGCCTTGGTTGGATTGTAAAGGGTATCTTTTCCATCTTCGACAGAAACACCTTTCCATTCATCACCATATTCTTCTAAGTTTTTCTCTACAGACTCACCGAAATCTTTGCCATCAATTTGAACAAAGTTTGGAGGAGTGAATGTGTTGCGGATGACCTTGTCTGCAGATGCTTCCCCATTGGCTTGCGCTACATAAGACTGGCGATTAAACGCAAACATAATGGCTTGACGGAAGTCTTTATTTAAGATTGCTTTCTTAGTTGAGCTCTTTTGGACATCCGTAGTTTTAGTCGTAATCTCATAAGCTTGACGGTCAATATTGAAGGACAAGTTATAAGTAGAGGATCCTTGATCACTGAAGACGATGTCATCTTTGTGTTTCTTCTCTACACTCTTATAGTTAGAACCATTTGGGAAGACACGAGCAATGGTATAGTCTCCGTTATCAAATCCACGGATCAAAGATTCTGAATCCTGTCCATCATAATAGGTCAGCTTAACCTTAGAAATTTTTACATTATCAGCATCCCAATAGGTTGGGTTCTTTTCAAGCGTCACAACAGATTTAGATGTGATGGCTTTGATCAAATAAGGGCCACAATAAAGAATACTAGAAGGGTTCGTGCCTTGACCGTAGCCATCTCCCTTAGAATCTAAGAATTCTTTATTGACTGGCATCAAAATGCCCATGGTGGTTTTTGAATTCCAGAAACTTTCTGGTTGGTTCAAGGTATATTGAACCGTATAGTCATCGACAGCTTTGATACCAACTGTTGAGAAGTCTTTGGTTTTCCCTGAGACATAATCATCCAGCCCTTTGATAGATTGTTGGACGAGATAGAGGGCCGAAGATTTCTTGTCCGCTGCGTGCTGAAGCCCCGTCACAAAGTCTTGGGCCTTAACTTCTCCGAATTCTTCCCCTTCAGCGGTCACCCATTTAACCCCTTTACGAAGTTTATAGGTATAAGTCAGACCATCTTTTGAAACAGTCCAATCCTTAGCAAGAGATGGGATTAAGTTGCCGTATTTATCAACTTCTAATAAGCCATCCACAGCATTTCCTGTAAATTCTGAGGTTGACTTCTTGTTAGAGAGTGAATAATCCAAAGTATCCGGATCTTGCGTATAGACATAACTAAAGACCTGGTTGTCTGAACTTGAAGATTTCCCTCCTTGTGAGCAGGCTACCAGTGCGCTTACAGACAAGAGCAGAGCGCCGGTGGCTAAGAGTAGCTTCCCTTTTTTCATATGGATCACCTCTGTATAAAATGTTATTCTTCATATTAAATTATAGCACTTTGTAGAAAAATGTAAACGCTTTTACTGCGAAATTATTCTCTTTCTTCTTTCTTTTTTCTTTTTTCACTTTCTTCTATTTCTAGATTTTTTCCGTTTTGATCCCTGGTCTGTATGATATAATGGAATCTATGAATTATGGGAGACATTTACACAAACGACTAAAACACAGCCTCTTGTCCCTTCTTATAGGAGTCTTGACATTAGGCCCTATCTCTACTGCCTTTGCGGACGACATCTACCAGCAAGAAGATGTCATGAAAATCGCAGCCGATGCTGGACTGGTATTGGACGATTTTTACAAGCCCAAGGCTGACATCGTCATCGACGCCAATACTGGAGCCATTCTATACGGGGACAATATCGACACGGTCCGGGACTCAGGAAGCATGGCCAAGCTCATGAGTGCTTACGTGGTTTTTCGAGCCCTCAAAGAAGGGAAGATCACGTACGATACCGTTGTCACTGCTACCGAAGCGGACCAAGCCATCTCAGAAAATAACCTTCTGAGCAATTCTCCGATCGTTGCTGGCGTCCAGTATAAAGTATCCGAATTGCTCAAGATGCTGTTTGTGCCATCTTCAAGTGCTGCTGTGATTATGCTAGCTAATCTTGTCACAGACAACGATCCCGATAAGTTTTTGGACCTAATGAATCAGTACGCGCAAGAAATGGGGATGACAAATACCAAATGGAATAACCCGAACGGGGCGATGATTTCCGTCTTACAGGGCTATTACAATCCACAGCACCACGATTTGAACGCTAATAATGAGATTACAGCGCGAGACATGTCTATCCTTGCCTATCACATTGTCAATGACTTGCCGGAAATGCTGGAATACACCAAACAGGCCCACACAACTATCATGCCAGGCACTCCGTATGAGCAAAGCTATGACAATTACAATACCTCGTTAGAAGGCGGGAAGTTTGAACTCAAGGGAACGGATGGTCTCAAGACTGGATCCAGCCCTACTGCTGACTACAACTACACCGCAACAACCAAACGGGGGAAACAGCGGATTATTGAAGTCATCCTAGGCGTTGGAAACTACGATGTCGAGATCGCCGAAAGCTACCGCAATCAAATCGGAAATACCTTAGCCGAAAAAATGTTTGCGGATTACCAATATAAAAAGATCCTCTCTGCAGGTCAACACACAATCGACGGAAAGACCGTAGACTTGAAGCAAGACTTCTATGCAACCGTTAAAAAAGGCACGAAGCCAGCAATTAAACTAGAAGGCAACCGCCTAGTCGTCCAAAACGGCTTGAAGCAGGTTTCTCCAAGTATTAAAGCAGGGATAGCCGTGAGTGAATCTAAAGCAACAAACTCTAGCAGTAAACCTAAGGGACTAGATATCATGTGGCTCTTCTGCTTCTTGCCAGCCGGAATCTTATACCTGATCTTTAAACAAACCGATCCAAAAAGAAGAAAATAGAACAAGAACTCCCATGCCTGTTGGCAATGGGAGTTCTTGTTTTGCGTTCTATATAAATAACCGATCTTTGTTTATCCTAAAGACTTGACATAAGCATCTACTGCTACAATGGCTTGAGCAATATCAGATGCTTGTACCTTGAATGGCATTTGATGGATGGTTTCTCCTTCAATGGTTGCTTGTTGGCCAACCTTGAGAAGATCTTCGTAGCTTGCATTTTCAAGATGCATTTCTTTTAGAGTGGTTGGCATACCGATTTGTTGATAGAAACGAATGTATTTGTTCAATTCTTCTTTTGGACGGTTTTCCAAGAATAATTGAACTAAAGTTCCATAAGCAACTTTTTCACCGTGAGTCAAATGGTGGATGTCTCCAGTGAGGGCCGTAAAGCCATTATGGATGGCATGAGCTGCAGCCAAGCCACCACTTTCAAACCCAATCCCACTGAGAAGGGTATTAGCTTCAATGATGTTTTCTAATGCAGGAGTTACAACTTTGGCTTCACAAGCAGCCATGGCTTGGAGACCATCAGCAAATAAGATTTCTTCACAACGTTGCGCAATCGCGACACCAGCTAAAGTTTGGTGTTTGCCTAGCATGGTTTTTCCGTTAGCTTGCATCACTGCACGCGCTTCAACCCAAGTCGCTAATCCATCTGCGATACCAGAAGCGAGCAAACGTTTTGGTGCTTGAGAGATGACTTTGCTATCCACCAAGACCAATTCTGGGTTTTTAGAATAGAAGATATAGCGAGCAAAGGCACCTTCATCCGTGTAGATAACTGACAAGGCTGAAACCGGAGCATCTGTAGAGGCAATGGTCGGAGCAATGACAACTGGTGATTTTAGAAGATCGGCAATGGCTTTTGCACTATCGATGGTCTTTCCTCCGCCAAGTCCGATGACTAAGTCACAGCCATTCTCTTCTGCCAGACTGACCACACGATTGATTTCATTATCAGAAGCTTCACCATTGAAGAATACTGGCAAGACTGTAAAGCCATACCGAAGGAGATACTTTTCAAAACGTTCCCCTACGATATCATAGACCACTGAATCACAGAGTAAAACGGGATGACTCCCCAGTTCTAAAATTGGTTTTGCATTTTCAAATAAAGCATTTTCCCCTTGAATGTAACGAGATGGACTTGCAAAATTTCTCATACACTCCTCCTTTATCAAATTGTATTCTTATGATGAACGGCTGACCAATCTGCCTCGAAGTCATCTACTGCTTTTGCAATAGAAGGCATTCCAAAAGCTGCTTCAAAGACATCTGCCCCTGCCGTAATTGCTTGTGTTCCTTCTTTAAATGCTCGATTAACTTGAGCCACATTTTTAAAGGAAGCTGCTAGAATTTTGCTTGATGAATGATCACGCTCTATGGCACTCGCTAACTGAGAAATAACCTGAGCTGAATCAATGTTTAAGTTTTCCATACGATTGTAATAAGGTGCTAAATAGTCGGCTCCTGCCTCAATCGCCAACAGCCCTTGAAAAACAGTATAGATTGCTGTTGCAGTAATTTTGTAACCCTCTGCTTTTAACACTTTAATTGCAGCAAGTCCTTCAGGTGTTACTGGGACTTTAATATAGGTGTTTTCATCGCATTGTTCGCGAATTTTAGCCGCATCTTTCAAAATTCCTTCATAATCTTTTGCGACAACTTGAACATGGATGGAAGGAGAGCCCCCAATGATTTCTCGCACCTTATGGATACGATCAAAAAAATCAATGTCCCCTTCTTTTTTAGCAATTGTTGGGTTCGAAGTTACCCCAGCAAGGGGTAACACTCGTGCCCATTTTTTTATCTCATCTAAATTTAAAGTATCAAGCATAAATTCCATATACATACCTCTTTACTATAGAGTATGCTCTGTCCGTCCAATAATATCATCTTGTGTAGCTCTTGATAGTACATTGAAGAAAGCTGAGTAGCCTGCAACACGTACAATTAAGTCACGGTGTTTTTCCGGATGTTTTTGAGCATCTAACAACGTTTCTCTAGAAACCACATTGTATTGAATATGGTATCCATGTAGACGATTAAAAAACGTACGGAGTAAAGCAATAAGTTTTAATTTATCTTCTTCTTTGGCTAAAGTTTGTGGGTTTACTTTTTGGTTCAGTAAAACACCACCAACAATTTCATCTGTTGGCAATTTAGAAACAGATTTTAGAACAGATGTTGGGCCATGTTGGTCCATATTGTGGGATGGAGAGCATCCTTCTGCTAGTGGAGTTCCAGCATTACGACCGTCCGGAGTAGCTAATGTTCCACGACCTTGTCCTACATTGGCTGAAATAGAGGACGTTCCTGAGTAACGGATACCACCGATTGGCCCACGTCCATAGCGAGTATTTGGATATTTAGCAATTTCATCCACATAAATATCGTATGCTTCTCGAACTAAGCTGTCTGCATAGTCATCATCGTTTCCATACTTCGGTGCATCATGAATAAGCATCTCTTGAATTTCTTTTCCACGTTCGCCCTCGTAATCGGTTTCCAGAGCATGCCATAGCTCTTGTGGCGTTAAGCGTCCTTCTTCGAATACCAGTTTCTTGATTGCTGCAAGTGAATCGGATAAGTTTGCAATACCCACTTGTAAACCAGAAATATAATCGTAGACAGCTCCACCTTCTTTTAGGTGTTTTCCACGTCCAATACAGTCATCTGTCAAAGCTGAACAGAGAATATCTGGCACTTCTCTTTCAAGAGATAGGTCGATCGAGTTTTCTACGATCACACTCATGCGGGTTAAGTGGCGCAAAGTCTTGTCCCAAGCAGTTTGCAATTCATCGAAGCTCTTCATGTCTTTAAAATGACCGAAGCTTGGTGCAAAGCGCTTGCCAGAAGCAGGATCGATTCCATCGTTCATCGTGATGAGCAAAACTTTAGGGAAGTTCATATAACTCATACCTGTACAGCGATAGCCCCATTTACCTGGAACAGCTGTTTCTACACAACCAATTGCACTGTAATCATAAGCATCTTCTTCAAGAACACCTTTTGAAATAAAGGATGGAATAATGATCTCATCATTATTGAAAGCAGGCATACCGAATCCGAGCTTCATAACTTCAATACATTCGTTCATGAAACGGGCATCCAAACCAGCATGGTAACGAACAGTTAAGTTTGGTTGAGGAAGGTGAGTTTGAGCAACAGACTTCAACACTAAATAAGACAATGGGTTAACGGCATCTTTCTTATCACGCGTTTGACCGCCAATCGTAACGTTTTGATAAAGTGGACTACCTGCAGATGAGAAGGTATGTGCTTGACTACGTACTTTGTTAATTGTAATAGTCTTAATCCAAAGGTTGGTCAAGCGTTCAACAATACTCTCTTCAGTTTCCCGTCCACTTTCCAAATCAGCTTTAACGTATGGATACATATATTGGTCAAAACGGCCATATGAAAGTGAGTGTCCATTTGATTCAATCTGAAGAATACATTGGATAAACCAAACAGACTGAACAGCCTCTGCAAATGTACTTGCAGGCTCGTATGGAACTTTCGAGCAAATCTCTGCAATTTCAAGCAATTCCTTCTTACGTTCAGGAGTTGCTGTTTCAGCAAGTTGTTTAGCAAGTTCCACAAATCGTTGAGCATAGGTCTTAACAGCATCAACTACGATAAAGATTGAATCGTAAAAATGGTACTTATCAATGCTAGCTGGATCCGTTAGATCTAGGGCTGCTTTAGCTTGGCGAGCTCTTTCTTCAAAACCTTTCAAGCCATATTGCAATAATTTTTGATAATTGACTGCTAAGTGGGCATCTCCTGAATTCATCTTCCCTTCCATACCGAAGAATCCTGTTTCCATATAGACAGATACTTCTTCAGGTAGAAGAGCTCCAGCTCTTGCACGTAAGTTATTATTTTCCCAGAACGGTGCGATACTACGGAGCTGCTCTTTCGTTTCTTCCGTAATATAGAAGACGTCACCATCCCGCTTTTCAAAAAGATCCAATTCCTTCAGAACGAACTCTAAAGTATATTCTGGGAAGATCGGAGCATCTTTATTAGAGGATGCTTGGTTTCCAGCAATCATGGATTCATCCTCAATATAGATTGTCATATTTTCAAGAATCTCTTTCAACATATAGGCACGTTTAAGAACATTTGGTTGTTCCTTATAACGATCATATGCCTTAGTTGCAAGAACGGCACGTTCAGCGTCGATATAAGGCTTCTTGTTTAAGACATCTTCACGATACTTATTCATGCGTTCAGTGAGGCTTCCAAAATATTCTGTTTTAATGCTTGTACTTGCTACTTCTACTTGTTTCATTTTTTCAAAACCTTTCTTTTGAAATTATTTTGTTTTCTTTCGTAACTATAGTAGCATTAAATTTTACGAATTTCAATGAATTATGGATAATACCTATAAATTCAATTCTAGTCGCACATCTGTGCATTCCTACTAAACGCACTATTTTTCAGCTTGTAATTCGTTGTTATAGGCAAGATTATCTTGGAATTTGAAAAATGGGAAATATACGACAGTCGAGGTTGCAAGAACTAGCACTTGAACGAAAGCACCTTGCCAACCTCCAACCATAAAGCCAGAAATAATGGCTGGTGTACTCCAAGGAAGGGTCACACCTGAGAATGGATGCATGAACCCAATAGCAATTGAAGTATAAACAATTATCGCTGCTAAAATTGGAACGATAATAAATGGAAGGAACATCACTGGGTTCATTACAATTGGGAAGCCAAATACGACGGGTTCATTAACATTGAAGATTGCAGGAAAAGCTGCAACTTTCCCAAGTGCCTTATATTGTTTTGACTTAGCAGCAAATAACATAGCAATAACTAAGCCAAAAGTTATACCTGATCCAGACAAAATAAGGAAACTATCTAAGAATTGTTGGGTGACAATGTGGGCACCATTTTCAACGGATAGCTTTCCAGCTGCCAACATTGATTTATTAGCATCCAGGTTAGAAAGTAGCAAGGCTGTTACTACCCCATTGACAACTGATTGTCCGTGCACACCAAACCACCACAAGAACGAAATAAAGAAGGCAATTCCAATCGCTCCGTAAAGGGATCCTGTTAGACCTTGTAGAGGAACCTGAATGACATCATAGATCATTTCAATGAAGGTACCGCCACTTGTCACTACTTTTGATACGATATAGACAATCATTGATAGTAAGAAAATCACGAAAGCAGGAATCATCGCTTCAAATTGTTTGGCAATGGCTTGAGGTACTTGTTCTGGCATTTTAATAACAATGTGTCTTTGGATAAACACAGTATAAATCGCACCAACTACCAGGCCAATAATAATAGCACCGATAATCCCTTGGCCACCAAACCATACTTTTGCAATGGCATCACCAATCGGTTCTCCCTTAGCTGGTACATAAGAAGATTTTAACAAGATAAAGAATGAAGATAGGGACAAAACTCCTGCTGGCAAAGGTTCTACACCACTGTTTTTTGCATATGAATAACCAATGGAGAAGCAAGAAATTAATCCCATGATGGCGAATGTTCCTGAATAAACCTGCATAAATGGCTCTGTCCATGTATCGCCAAATACACTAGCAATAGCCTGATTAAGACCTTCAAATGGTAATTGCCCAATAATCAGAAACAAACTACCAACTACCGTTAATGGAAGGATCGCTAACATCCCATCTTTAAGAGCAATAATTCCTTTCATGTTTACAAAACGCATGATTGGAGCGATAATTTTCTGAGAATTAAAATTAGACATGGGAAGCCTCCTTATTTTTCTCCTAGCAATTCTAGAGCTAGATTTAGTACTTTCTTACCATCCAACATCCCATAATCTGCCATAGGGATGACAGCAATAGGAATATGGTTTGCCTCACAAATCGCTTTTGATTTATCCAAAGTATAAGCTACTTGAGGGCCCAACAATGCAACATCGATTTCTGGGGCAAAATCTGCTAATTTCGCTTGAGAATAGGCATCGATCTCAGCATCAATCCCTAATTCCTTAGCCGCCACCTTCATATTATTTACTAACATTCCTGTTGAAAATCCTGCTGCACAAAACAATCCAATTTTCATCTTCTTTTCCTCCTTATTGTTTCGCTGAAAGTTCTTTACGTAAGTCAATCATTTCTTTAATCAAGTTAATCTCTGTGATTGAAGTCATTAAGTGATCTTGTGAGTGCACAAACAGAGCTGTAATATCTGTCTTTGTCCCACCTGCTTCCTGGGCTAAAAATTGTGTTTGCAGGTTATGCGCTTCTAGCAATGCTGCATCTGCTTTTGCAATTTCATCTTCAGAAGATGTAAAATCGCCCTCCTTAGCATATGATAAAGCTTGGTAAATATGCTGTTTAGCATCACCCGCATTTAAAATCAATCCCATAATAATTTGGTCTGCAACAATTATTTCCATGTGCACTACACTCCTTTGTTAATCTACTGAAAGCGCTTTTTCTATTGTCAATATACCATTTATATTTTTGCCGGTCAATAAAAATCGCAACATTTGATTGTTGTTTTTGATTTTTGCACATTTGTGCTTTTTGACTCAAAAAAATAAGGACCGCATTCCTGCTGTCCTATTTTTTAGTAAATTGCTGATCACCATCTAATTCTAAAACTTTTAAGATCGTCGCTTCATCTGTGACTAAATGATTGATATAGTTGGCTTTCAAAACCGATAAAATAGCTTTTGCTTTCTGATCACCGTAGGCTAAAGAGATGGTGTTTGGTACCTTTCTCAATTCCTCCAATGTGATAGATATTGTTCTTTCCTGTAATTCAGGATAAACGGGGACACCTTCTTGATCAAAGAAACGACAGCATACTTCTCCTTCAGCATGTTCTGACTCCAATTTCTTAAAATCATTCGATGTCAGCATATCAAACCACTGAGGATTCTTGCTATCTGCATGGCCACCAATCCCCACAGCCGCAACATCCAAACAACGCCAACTAGCTTTCAAATCCTCAAAATACTTAGAAGATAAGATGCCTTCCGTCACCTCAGAATTTTCTTGAATGACACTCGCGTTTATAAAATGACATTCCCCATGAAATTTACTCGCCATACTGTAGATCAGCGTATTGACATGGTAGCGAGCATGAATATGACTGGGACCTCCAGCTAGGGGATAAAACTGAACACCATCCAAGCGTTTCGTTCCAACTTGTTCTACCATTAATCTGAGAGACTTGCCCCATGAAAATCCGACTGTCATTCCATCTTCAATCAAATTACGAAGCATGACCGCACTTGCTTGCGCCAGTCGCTTTTCAAGGCTTTCTCGAGGTTCATCAACTAGATTTGGTATAATCTCGATAGCTTTTAAGCCATATTTTTGTTTGATATAATTTTCTAAATGGAAGAGGCGAGTATCAAAGTTTTCGATTTCAATTTTTACAACTCCCTCTTTTTTAGCCTCTGCTAGCATTCTGCTGACAGTTGTACGGTAGATTCCAGTTTCTGCTGCGATTTGCGATTGACTTTTGTCTTCAACATAGTATAGATAGGCTAATTTAGCAAGTAACTTTTTCCGTTCATCTTTCAATTGGCTTCTCCTTCTTATACTAAAGTTAAAATCGTTTGCGAATCCTCAAGTTTTTCTTTCGCTTCTTGAGATATATTCTTATCTGTTATGACTCTCGAAACTTGTGAAAGTGCAAACCGTCTGACAGTTCCACATTTCCCAAATTTACTTGAATCTGTTAAGACAATCACTTCTTTAGAAACATCGGACATAGCTTGAACAACTTCACTTCTCATCATATCTTTCCCAGTAAAGCCAAGTTCGTCATCATATCCGTCTACCCCTACAAAAGCAAAGGGGACTCTAAACGAGCGGATCAATTCTTTCAAAAGCGGACCTACAGTCACTCTCGATTCTTTTTGAAATTCACCACCAAGTAGGATGATTTTACAGGAATCATATTCCTGAATATAATCTGCAATAAAATAAGAATTTGTCACAATCTTGACATTCTTTTTTGTTTGGCAAATTTCTTCCGCTAGCAAGGCACAAGTAGAGCCCGATTCAATCAAAACCGTGTCGTTATCCTTAATTAATTTAGCAGCTTCCCTGGCTATTCTTTTCTTGGTATCATATTGAAAGGACAATCGAACATTGATATCATCTCCACTATTTAAAACAGCATAGCCGTGTTCTCTATGCAATAATCCTTTGGATTCTAGCTTGTCCAAATCCTTTCGAATGGTCACTTTAGAGACTTGTAATTTCTCAGACAAGCTATTAACATCAATCTTTTCAAATTCCGATACTAATTTCAATATTTCATCTAAACGTTGCATTGTTTTTACCTCTTCTCTATTTTAGCAAATTTTCGAGTGAATTCAAAACAAAATAAACTTTCGTTCGTAATTGAATTAGTTTCTTAAATAATGTATAATGGACTTACTAGATTGATAGGAGAGCAAAAATATGGAACAAAATCGTGGCATAATCTTTAATATCCAACACTTTAGTATCCATGATGGCCCTGGAATCCGAACTACTGTATTTCTAAAAGGATGTCCCCTACGTTGTCCATGGTGCTCCAATCCTGAATCCCAGCGTGCAAATCCTGAAAAAATGTTGGATGCTGTTACTAAAAAGGAAACCATCACAGGAGAAGAAAAAACAGTTACAGAAATCATAGATGATGTCTTAAAAGACGTTGACTTCTACGAAGAATCTGGTGGTGGCCTTACCCTGTCTGGTGGAGAAATCTTCGCTCAATTTGAATTTGCCAAAGCAATCTTAAAAGCTGCGAAAGAAGTTGGACTTCATACTGCAATCGAAACGACAGCTTTTGTTGAACATGAGAAATTTGTCGATCTCATTCAGTATGTTGATTTTATTTATACAGACCTTAAACATTACAATACACTTAAACATAAGAAGGTTGTCGGAGTCAACAATCATCTGATTATTAAAAATATTCATTATGCCTTTGCTCAAAACAAAACAATCGTTTTACGTATTCCAGTCATTCCTAATTTCAATGACTCTTTAACTGATGCTGAAGAATTTGCTTCCCTTTTTAATTCTCTCAACATCGATGAAGTACAACTGCTCCCATTTCACCAGTTTGGAGAAAACAAATACAAGCTTTTAGGACGTCGCTATGAAATGGAAGGAATAAAAGCCCTGCATCCAGAAGATTTATATGACTACCAGCAAGTTTTTTTAGATCATGACATTCACTGTTATTTCTAATCCACTCAAAAATCCCCAAAGCTAGTTTCAATTTACTGAAACTTGGCTTTGGGGATTTCTTATTCTTTCACGAGCATCGAGAAAAAGAGAGATTGCCTGGTGAGCATGGCCCACATGGTCAATATCCTATTTTCTTCTCGCTTTTTTTACGGGCTTAGTATCTTAATTTACCAAATAATCACACGGTCTTCTGGTGCGCGCCACATGCCGTCGCCTTCTTTGACATCAAAGGTTTCAAAGAATTCGTCAAAGTTTGGTAATTGGACATTGGTGCGGAGTTTTCCTGGTGCGTGGACATCGACACTTGCGAGGAGTTGCATGTACTCTGTTCGGGCTTTCATGCGCCAGATGCGAGCAAAGTTGGTGAAGAATTCTTCTGCTGAGAAATCTTCCTCTTTCTTAGCGGCTTCAAGAGCTGCAGCGATACCACCGAGGTCTGCTACGTTTTCAGAAACGGTCAATTTCCCGTTGATCTTGGCACCGTATGAGTCTTGTCCTTCAAACTGATCGATGACTTTTTGAGTACGAGCGGTAAAGGCTTCGTAATCTTCTGGCTTCCACCAGTCTTTCAAGCTACCGTGCTCGTCAAAGGAGGCCCCATTGGTGTCAAAGGCGTGGGAGATTTCATGGGCAATGACCGCACCGATTCCGCCGTAGTTGGCTGATGATGATTGGTGAAGGTCATAGAAAGGTGCTTGTAAAATCGCTGCTGGGAAGACGATTTGGTTTTGTTGCGGATCATAGTAAGCATTGACCATATTAGCTGGCATGTGCCATTCGCTCCGATCGACTGGTTGGTTCCACTTGCTCCAAGTATGGGCAATGGAAATTTCATAGAGAGCTTGAGCATTTTCCACCAAGGTCTTGCTCTCGTCGATAATCTTTTTGGCGTATGTTTCTGGTAATTTTTCAGGGTAGCCAATATGCGGTGTAATGACATTGAGTTTGACAATGGCTTTTTCACGAGTTTCAGGAGCGAGCCAGTCTGCTTTTTCTAAGCGCTCCTTGTAGACGTCAATCATGGTCGCTACTTTATGCTCTACGTCTGCTTTTGCTTCTGGTGAGAATTTTTCGCCCGCATACCAAAGGCCAAGTGCTTGGCTATAAGGTCCTTCTGCCAAAGCCAAAGCGGCTTTTTCTTTCGGACGAGCTTCTGGAATCCCCGTGATGATCCGTCCATATTCACCAGACAGGACACGGATTTCTTCGGTCAAGAAAGATGTCCAATCTAAGGCTGCACCGAGTTTCAATTTGGCATGAATGGTTTCCCAGTTGGCTGCCGAGTAGTATTTTGGAGCGAATTCCTTCCAGAAACGCTCTTCCGGCACGATGATTTTATCTGGTGTTTGTCCGATCACTTCTGCAAAGAAGGCATCGAGTGGCAATTCTGGAACCAAGGCCTTGAAATCTGCCCACTCATAAGGATGGTAGAGTTTGTTGTACTCTGATCTTTCTTCATTTGACAAGACATATTTGGCTAATTCTGCGTCCGCTGCAATGACCTTATCCAGGATATCCTTGATTTCTTCCTCTGAGAATTCAAATTTAGGTAAGAGTTTTTCCATCATTTGGCGCCAGATAGCCAGCAATTCTGGACCCTTTTCGTTGCCTTCTTCATAGTAGGTCGTATCTGGCAAGATGAGAGCAAGAGACTCTCCCCACAAGACATTCATTTGAGCATTCATAAAGTCTGGTGATACGCTAAATGGCAAGAGATTTGGTTTGCCAGCTAGTTCATAGATGCCTAACTTGCTGGTATAGTCTTCAAAAGAAGACAGAGCCTTAATTTCATTGATCAAGGGCATGACTGGTGCTACACCAGCTACTTCTCGCGCATCAAAATCTGCCACCATTTTGTGGTATTTGACAAAGTTTTGGAGAATGCTGTCTTCGGGCAGCTCTTCTCCCCGTTGCCATTTTCCGGTAATATCCAACATCAAGTTTTCGATATCTTGGATCAAGTCCATAAAACCACCAGTTGACGGTTTGTCATCAGGAATAACAGCTGTCTCAGCCCATTCCCCATTGACGTAATCATAAAAATCATCTTGTAAACGTACCATGATCTTCTCACTTTCATTCTTTTCTATTAACCTTATCAAAAATAGGTCTATTTTTCAATGATTACAAAAGATTTAATCTAAATTATTTTAAAAATTAACTTGACTTAATTTTTTCATTCATGTATATTAATGGTAAAGGAGCAAAATCATGATTCAAATTGAACATCTAAGTGTTGCTTACCAGCAAACACTGGCCTTGGAGGATCTTTCCCTCACCATCCAGGGTCCAACCATCCTAGGCATTCTTGGACCCAACGGAGCTGGAAAATCAACCCTGATCAAGGCCATGCTAGGACTTCTCCCTCATTCGGGAAAGGTCCAGCTCGATCAAAAAGACCTCGGCCAAGTTCTTCAACGAGTGGCCTACGTCGAACAGAAATCCGCTATTGATTTCCACTTCCCCATCACGGTGCGGGAGTGTGTCTCGCTGGGGCTCTATCCCCATCTTTCTATCTTCAAGAGAAAAAGCAAAGAGGATCTCCAAAAAGTAGAAAATGCCTTGAAACTTGTCAATCTTCTTGATCTAGCAGATCGCCAGATCGGCCAGCTTTCAGGAGGGCAATTCCAACGGGTGCTAATCGCCCGCTGCTTGGTTCAAGAAGCAGAGGTCATCTTCTTGGATGAGCCCTTTGCTGGGATTGACTCCGTTAGCGAAGACATCATCATGCAGACACTCCAAACCTTGAAAAAGGAAGGCAAGACCATCCTGATTGTCCATCACGATCTGAGCAAGGTCCCAGCTTATTTTGACCAGATCCTGCTCCTTCATCGCAAACTGATTGCTTTTGGGAAAACAGAAGAAACCTTTACCAAAGAGAATCTTCACGCAGCCTACGGCCATGAACTTTTTATAGGAGGTGAAATCAGATGATTGCAGAATTTATCGATGGATTACAACAATTTCATTTCCTCCAAAACGCTCTCATTACAGCTATTGCCATCGGGATCGTCGCTGGTGCAGTCGGATGTTTCATCATTTTGCGAGGCATGTCTCTCATGGGAGATGCCATCTCACACGCGGTCCTTCCAGGTGTGGCCCTTTCCTTTATCCTGGGCATCAATTTCTTTATTGGCGCCATTACCTTCGGGCTTTTAGCTTCCATCCTCATCACCTATATCAAGAGCAACTCCATCATCAAGAGCGACACGGCGATTGGGATTACCTTTTCTTCTTTCCTCGCCTTAGGAGTCATTCTGATCGGAATCGCTAAAAGTTCCACCGACCTCTTCCACATCCTCTTTGGGAATATCTTGGCCGTGCAAGACCAGGATATGTGGATGACTATCGGTATTGGGGTGGCGGTCTTGCTGGTGATTTGCCTGCTCTTTCGACCCTTACTGCTCACATCTTTTGACCCCGTTCTGGCTCAGTCCATGGGTGTCCGGGTTAAGGTCTATCACTACCTTCTCATGGTGCTCTTGACCTTGGTTTCTGTCACTGCTATGCAGAGTGTCGGGACCATTCTCATCGTCGCCATGCTCATCACACCCGCTGCGACGGCCTATCTCTATGCCAACAGCCTCTGGTCCATGATGCTCCTTTCATCCGGATTAGGTGCTCTGGCCTCCATCCTGGGACTCTTTATTGGCTATAGCTTCAACATCGCCGTCGGGTCTTGTATCGTCCTCACTTCTGCCATCTTCTTTCTCATCAGCTTCTTTATCGCTCCTAAGCAGAGAAAGAATAAGCACGCTCTTTCACCTCATTAAAGGAGAAACACATGAAAAAAATCACTTCTGTCCTCGCCCTCTTTGTGGCGCTCTTATTCTGCCTTATGGCCTGTAGCAAAGGCTCTTCTTCCAAGTCTTCATCTGATAAATTGAAGGTGGTTACCACCAACTCCATCCTCGCAGATATCACCAAAAATATCGCGGGGGATAAAATCGAGCTCCATAGTATTGTCCCTGTCGGCCAAGATCCCCACGAATATGAACCACTCCCAGAAGATGTCAAAAAAACTTCACAAGCAGACCTGATCTTCTACAACGGGATCAACCTCGAAACGGGTGGCAATGCTTGGTTTACCAAGTTGGTCAAAAATGCCAATAAAGTAGAAAACAAGGATTATTTCGCAGTGAGCGAGGGAGTCGATGTCATCTACCTAGAAGGTCAAAACCAAGCTGGAAAAGAAGACCCTCACGCTTGGCTCAATCTCGAAAACGGGATTATCTATGCTAAAAACATTGCTAAACAATTGATCGCCAAAGATCCAAAAAATAAGGACTTCTACGAAAAAAATCTAGCAGCCTACACTGAAAAACTCAACAAGCTAGACCAAGAAGCCAAGCAAGCATTCAATAACATCCCAGCAGATAAGAAGATGATCGTAACCAGCGAAGGTTGCTTCAAGTACTTCTCCAAAGCCTACGGCGTCCCATCTGCCTATATCTGGGAAATCAACACCGAAGAAGAAGGGACACCCGAACAAATCAAAACGCTGGTAGAGAAATTGCGTCAAACCAAGGTACCGTCCCTCTTTGTCGAATCCAGTGTCGATGAACGTCCTATGAAAACTGTGTCTAAAGATACCAATATCCCAATCTTTTCAAAAATCTTTACTGACTCAATTGCCAAAGAAGGCGAAGAAGGCGACAGCTACTACAGCATGATGAAATGGAATTTGGAGAAAATCGCAGAAGGTTTGAACAAATAAGATTCCAAACTGATTAGATTCTCAAACAAATCAGTGGCTCTTCCCCCTTCATTAATGTACAATGAAAAGAAAAAAGGAGTCTTTGCTATGACAACATTTTTAGGAAACCCTGTTACCTTTACCGGATCTCAACTTCAAGTTGGCGATACTGCTCATGACTTTTCACTGACTACACCAAACTTGGAGAAAAAATCTTTGGCTGATTTTGCTGGGAAGAAAAAAGTCCTCAGTGTGATCCCATCTATTGACACAGGGATCTGTTCTACTCAAACACGTCACTTCAACCAGGCCCTCTCTGACATGGAGGACACTGTGGTCTTGACAGTTTCCGTCGACCTTCCGTTCGCCCAAGGCAAATGGTGTGCTGCTGAAGGGATCGAAAATGCCATCATGCTCTCAGACTACTTCGACCATTACTTCGGAAAAGCCTATGGCCTCTTGATCAATGAATGGCATTTGCTCGCACGCGCTGTCTTGGTCCTAGATGCGGACAACAAGGTCACTTACGTCGAATACCTAGACAACATCAACAGCGAACCCAATTACGACGCGGCAATCGAAGCCGTCAAAGCACTTGATTAAATGAAAAAGGGAGTGGGAAAGAACTCCGAAAAGCTAAAAAGAGTTCGTCTTCCCACCCCCGCACAGTTGATTAGGTCATCTTTGGAGCTTAAAGAGCGAACAAAGGTGCCAATCAACCACTGCGTCTTGCACTTATTCCTATCAAACATCAAAGGCTGGACAGTTTTTGCCCAGCCTCTTTTTATCTACTATAAAATCCGATGGAGTCCATTCTGGAAGAGGACTCGCCAGCGTAAGCGTGGGATTCCTCTGAGGAAGCGCCGCACACGCTTTGCTACTTGTTGCTTGTAGCTCTTGCCTCCTTGTGCAAAGGTTCCCTTCCGGCTCCAGTATCCTTCAATACTACGATCATTCTTCGGAGCGAGATAGCGAACACCTTGCTGATAGAGGACTTTCTTACGAAATGGCGGATCCCACGGTTTAACGGGATCGATATCCAAGTCCTTATGGGTTCGGCCTCTAGCTAAGCCATAGTTGAAACTGGCTCCATTGACAATGCCATTTTCAGAAATCTGATTCGGATCCACTTCGTTGAGAAACTGGCCACCCTGATCCAGGATATACTCTGTATGAAAGTTAAGCAAGACCTTAAAATTCAACTGAGTCTGGGCACGAGATGGGAAGGCGAGCTGGCCGTTTTGATCCACATAGACCTTATTGTGAAGACGAGCCGCCGCATAGGCATCGATCTTAATTCCTTTTGTCTCCTGTAAGTAAGCTTGTAGCGCCTCTTCATCAGTCTGTCCAGTTTTGGCATAATGCTCCCGAATCCACTGGGTCTGGTAGGCAGAGAGCAGATAGCGGAACTGGTGGATCTGGCGTTTTAAGAGCTGATCTCCTGCTTTGCTGGCTAATGAATCCAGAGCAAAAGCTACTTGGACCACTCTTGAAAAAGAGGACCAAAAAGGTGAATGAGGGGGACAATCTGGCCAGAACCGCTTCAGTAAGAAGGCGGTCTCCTCACAGGTTCCCGATAAATCCCGTGGCATGAGACAGAGATGCATAACCCCTTTTAAGAGGGCCTGGGCACGACCTGCCGTCAATCCTTGCAGTTCTCTCTGCCACATCTCTTGGAAAAGAGGGCTGGCAAAGACAAAGACAGAGCGGTAACAGTCTTGCCTTTTTGCTTCATCTTCGCAAGACTGCAGTCGTTTTTCTAAGTAGCTGAGACCTCTGGTCGTCCAACCCAACTTTTCTAATTCCCGTCGCTTCATCTGCCCCTCCTTTCCATATTGTTTTCAGTTTATGCTTCTATACTATCATCTTTCGCCCTCCTAGACAATTCCTATCCACTGACCAAGCCATTTCGCACTTTTTTTGATATACTAGAAGGAGCGAAGAAAAGAGGACCCTATGACACCGAATAAAGAAGATTACCTCAAGTGCATCTATGAAATCGGCACGCAACATGAAAAAATTAGTAACAAAGAGATTGCGGCCCGAATGCAGGTTTCGCCTCCAGCCGTGACTGAAATGGTCAAACGAATGATCTCGGAGAATCTCCTCATCAAAGACAAGACCCACGGCTATCTGCTCACCGAGCTCGGCCTTCAAACGGTTTCCGATCTCTTTCGCAAGCACCGCTTGATTGAAGTGTTCTTGCTCAAAAAACTGGGCTATACAACTGAAGAAGTCCATGAAGAGGCTGAGGTGCTCGAGCATACTGTCTCCGACCGCTTTATCGATAAACTTGACCAGATGTTAGACACTCCTAAGACCTGCCCCCACGGAGGAACTATTCCCCCAAAAGGACAACTTCTCATCGAGGCTTACCAGGACCGTTTGAGTGATGTCAGCGAACCGGGAACCTATCGTTTGCGAAGAGTCCAGGATAGCTTTGAATTGCTGAATTTTTTAGACCAGATCCAGCTGACCATTGGAGATGTCATTCTCTTCAAAGGCTATGATGATTACACCGGCCTCTATCAGCTCCAGATCAAAGACCAAGACATCCAGATCAATCATCTGATTGCCCAACAACTTTACATAGAAAAATATGCTCTTTGATTAAGAGCATGTCAGATTGAAGAAATAGTATTCCTAGAAACTTTCCTTAGGTGAGTACGGACGTCAGCGAACTTCTACGAAGTTCCATGACTTAGTTTTGAACCTAAGGTTTCAAAACTCCCGAGTGCTTGAAACAACAATGTTTCAAGCATTTTTCTCACGGCGGAAAGTTTCGGATTTACTTCGACAACTCAAAGTAATATAAGGATTTTTTTGAAAAATTATTCAGCTATCCTAAGTAAAAAGTAATTTGTCGACATTCAAACAAGCCCTTTAATCAAGGGCTTGTTTTTCTATGGATTTTTCGTATCGAGGATGATGGTCACCGGGCCATCATTGATGAGTTCGATTGCCATATCTGCAGCGAAGATCCCTCGTTTGACAGGGACTTCCTTTTCTAACAAATCATTGAAATCATCGTAGAGCTGGCTGGCCATCTCTGGATTGGCTGCCCCAATAAAGGCTGGACGATTGCCTTTTTTTGTCTGGGCAAAGAGGGTAAACTGCGAAACAGAGAGGATTTCTCCTTGAATATCCTTGACAGATAAGTTCATCTTCCCTTCTTCATCCGAGAAAATCCGCATTTGGGTGACCTTGCGCACCGCATACTCCAAATCCTTCTGGTCATCCTCAGGCCCCACTCCCACCAAGAGAAGAAGTCCTTCTTGAATCTGACTATAAACTTGACCGTCAATAGAAACCGAGGCCCTTTTGACCCGTTGAATTACTAATTTCATCTTATTATCCTATTTTAACAATCTATTGAGCATTCACCGCTAACCTTGAAAGAAAATCGACATCAGACAAGGCAGTGAGATGTAGGCACACTATCTGAAAAGTAAAGGCTGTTCAGTTGCTTTTAGAGCAAGGCAGCGAGACGAAGACAGTACTGTAGTACGGCGAGGCGAGCTAACGAAGCAATAAAAGATAACTGAGCAGCCGATTAGCCGTTGGTACGCTTAACAGAGTACACCTCCGGCACACTCTTAATCTTATCCACCACCGTTGTCAACATAGACAGGTTTGGAATCCCGAAGGAAATGTGGATATTGGCAAATTTCATATCCTTGGTTGGTTGGGCATTGACGGTTGAGATCATCTTAGCCGTATTGGAGAGGACTTGAAGGACATCGTTGAGGAGGCCTGCACGGTTGAGGCCATAAATATCGATATGGGCGATGTAGTCCTTGGTCGTGTTATTGTCTTCCCACTCGACATCGATCAAGCGTTGCTCGTAGTTGTCTTGGGCCCGCAGGTTCATACAGTCTTGACGGTGGATGGCAACCCCACGTCCTTTGGTAATGTAGCCGACAATTGTATCTCCTGGCACAGGATTGCAACACTTGGCAATCCGGATCAAGAGACCAGAAGCGCCTTGGATGACGACACCACCTTCATGGCGGACCTTGAGGGTATCTTTTTTATTTTCAACCTTGACTTCGCCACCTTTGACCAGCTCTTCGGCTTCCGCACGCGCCTTGGCTTTTTCCTCTTCGCGGCGTTCTTCTTCTGTCAAACGGTTAAAGACGGAGATGGCTCCCACTTCTCCAAAACCGATGGCCGCAAATAAGGCATCTTCGGTCTTGTAGCTGGTCTTTTGCAATACCTTGTCCATGTGCTTCTTGTCCATGAACTTGTTGGCAATCATATCATGCTCATGGAATTGAGCCATGAGCAACTCTCGTCCACGGTTGATCGAGAGTTCCTTGTCTTGGTTCTTAAAGAATTGGCGGATCTTATTGCGGGCCTTGCTGGTCTTGACGATATTGAGCCAGTCACGACTTGGACCAAAGGAGTTGGCATTGGTGATAATCTCCACCTGATCCCCTGTCCGTAGCTTGGTATTGAGAGGCACCATCCGGCCATTGACCTTGGCTCCAACAGCCTTCTCCCCTACCTTTGTATGGATCTCATAGGCAAAATCGATCGGTCCAGAATCCTTTGGAAGGGAACGGACAGTTCCATCCGGCGTAAAGACATAAATCTCTTCAGCCAGATAGTTTTCCTTGACCGTATCGACAAATTCCTTGGCATCATCTGCCTGATCTTGGAGTTCCATCATCTCCTTGATCCAGTTCATCCCAATAGCTGATTCTTTGCTATTAACTTGGCCCTTGATCCCTTTCTTATAGGCCCAGTGCGCCGCAACCCCGTACTCAGCAACTTCGTGCATTTCCTTGGTACGGATCTGGAACTCGATGGGACCTTTGGGACCGTAGACAGTGGTATGAATAGACTGGTAACCATTGGCCTTGCGGTTAGCGATATAGTCCTTGAAGCGACCTGGCATGGGCTTCCAGAGCTCGTGGATATAGCCCAGCATAGCATAGACATCGCTCGGTGATTCCAGGATACAGCGAATGGCAATCAAATCATAGATTTCATCAAAGCGCTTCTTCTTATCCTGCATCTTGCGGTAGATGGAGTAGATATGCTTAGGACGACCATAGATTTTCCCGTAGAGGTGGCGTTCCGCCGCATAGGACTCGATCTTTTGGACGACTTCTTCTACCAAGGCTTCCCGCTCGCGACGCTTCTCCTTCATCATATGGGAAATCTTGTAGAATTCGACTTCATTGAGATAACGGAAGGATAGGTCTTCCAATTCCCACTTGACGCTGGAAATCCCGAGACGATGGGCTAGTGGCGCATAGATTTCCATGGTTTCTTGGGAAATCCGCTCTTGCTTGTCCTTGCGCAAATGCTTCAAAGTCCGCATGTTGTGCAAGCGGTCTGCTAGCTTGACCAAGATGACACGGATGTCCTGAGACATGGCCATGAGCATCTTGCGGTGGTTCTCTGCCAACTGCTCTTCGTGGGACTTGTATTTGACCTTCCCGAGCTTGGTCACTCCATCGACAATCACTCGGACATCGTGTCCAAATTCGCGTTCTAGATCATCTAGGGTCGCGTCTGTATCCTCGACAACGTCGTGCAAAAAACCACAGGCAACCGTCACAGCATCCAACTTCAATTTTGCCAAAATGCCGGCAACTTGAATAGGGTGGATGATATAGGGTTCACCTGATTTACGGAATTGCCCACTATGGCAGTCGACCGCATAAAGGAGAGCTTTTTCTACAAATGCAACATCCTCTCCCGACAAGTATTTTTTGGTAAGGGCAATAACCTGGCCCCCTGTTAAAGGTTCTTCTTTCGGCATCTAGTTTTCTCCACTTTCTTGCCTTCTATTCTATCACTTTTAGCTTTATATGAAAACTAGTCCGATTGACTTTCCGAGAAAGGGCTCGCTTCCCCAAAAATAAGAAGCACAATTCCCGAACTTAAAAAAATTTTTCTTCGGTTTTTAGGCTTTCTTTCGGTTTTTAGAGTAAATTTTATCCATTTATCATATAGAAATCCTGCGAAAACGAATACATTCTGAACAAAATAAGATATAATAGAAAGACATCATTTTATTTAGGAGGACAACCATGTCATCATTCCGTAAACAGGCTGCCCTATTCAGCCTTGCTGCAGCTTTCTTGGCAACGACGACTGCCCAAGCAGATGAAGCGACAAGCTCAAGCGCAACTGATTCGTCAGCAACTGCTGTCACAGAGGCCGCAACTCCTGCGTCTCCTGCGACTAGCGCTGAAGCATCTACTAGCAATAACACTCCGACTGCTAGCGGAGAAGCCGCTACTACAGCAACCGAAGCGACTCCAGCTGCACCTCAAAATAGTGCCAGTGACGCAAAAGCGACCACTCCAGTTGAGGGGCAAGAAGTCGACGTCCGCATCCTTGCGACAACGGACCTTCATACCAACTTGGTCAACTATGACTACTACCAAGACAAACCAGCGCAAAACGTTGGTCTGGCAAAAACAGCTGTCTTGATCGAAGATGCGAAAAAAGAAAACAGCAACGTCCTCCTCGTTGATAACGGAGATACTATCCAAGGAACTCCTCTTGGTACCTACAAGGCCATCGTCAATCCTATCAAAGATGGTGAGCAACACCCAATGTATACAGCTCTTCAAAAATTGGGCTTTGATGCGGGAACCCTTGGAAATCACGAATTTAACTACGGACTAGACTACCTCAAAAAGGTCATTGCAACTGCTGGTATGCCAATCGTTAATGCCAACGTTGTGGATGCAAATACTGGCGCTTTTGTCTATGATCCCTACAAGATCATCAAAAAGACCTATACTGACAAAAACGGTCGTCCAGTCGATGTCAATATCGGGGTAACAGGCATCGTTCCTCCACAAATCCTTAGCTGGGACAAGGCCAATCTCGAAGGTAAGGTCAAGGTCAATGACTCCGTCGAAGCCATCCAGGCTATCATCCCAGAAATGCGCAAAGCTGGAGCTGATGTCGTCCTCGTCCTTTCTCACTCTGGTATCGGAGATGACAAGTACGAAAAAGGTGAAGAAAACGAAGGCTACCAAATCGCTAGCCTCCCAGGTGTTGACGCAGTCGTAACAGGTCACTCACACGCAGAATTCCCAAGCGGAAATGGAACTGGCTTCTACGAAAAATATGCTGGTGTTGATGGGGTAAACGGTAAAATCAACGGTACACCGGTTACCATGGCTGGAAAATACGGCGACCACCTCGGAGTTATCGATCTCAACCTTCGCTACACAGACGGCAAATGGTCTGTTGTTGGAAGCAAGGCTGCCATCCGCAAGATTGACACCAAGTCAAAAGTAGCTGATGAGCGCATTACAGCGATCGCGAAGGAAGCCCACGAAGGAACAGTCAAATATGTCCGCCAACAAGTCGGAACTACTTCTGCTCCAATCACCAGCTACTTTGCCCTTGTGAAAGATGATCCATCTGTCCAAATCGTGAACAACGCACAAATTTGGTATGCTAAGAAGGAATTGGCAGGAACTCCGGAAGCTAACCTTCCAATCCTCTCTGCTGCTGCGCCATTTAAGGCAGGTACCCGTGGAGATGCTACTGCCTACACAGATATCCCAGCTGGCCCAATCGCCATCAAGAACGTCGCTGACCTTTATCTCTATGATAATGTCACTGCCATCCTCAAGGTGACTGGTGCGCAACTCAAGGAATGGTTGGAAATGTCTGCTGGACAATTCAACACGATCGACCCAACCAGCAAAGAGCCTCAACAGCTTGTCAACCCTAACTACCGGACCTACAACTTTGACGTTATCGACGGGGTGACCTATGAGTTCGACGTGACCCAACCAAACAAATACGACCGCGAAGGAAAAACGGTTAATCCAGACGCTAGCCGTGTGCGCAACTTGAAATACCAAGGTAAGGAAGTCACTGCGGATCAAGAATTTATCGTAGTGACCAACAACTACCGGGCAAACGGAAAATTCCCAGGCGTTCGCGATGCTAGCCTAAACCAACTCCTTGGATTGGAAAACCGCCAAGCTATCATCAACTACATCTTAGAAGAAAAGAACATCAATCCAAGTGCAGACGGTAACTGGCACTTTACAAGCAGTATCAAGGATGCAGATGTCCGCTTTTTAACTGCTGACAAAGCTAAGGATCTGGTTGGTAAAGACGGAGATATCGTCTATCTTGAGCCATCTAAACAAGAAGGATTTGGAGAATTCCGCTTTGTTTATGTGGAACCTAAAACGACTCCAGCAGATCAAAACAATCCGGCTAACTTGGCACCTAACCAAACAAACCAAGCACAGGATGAAATCATCACCCTTGCCCATAACCAACAAACCATCACGCTACCTGCACCTACTAAATCTGTAGTCAAAGCAGAAAGCCTGCCAGAAACTGGCCAACGTGCTTCTATCATGGCCCTTGTCGGATTGGTGATGACCGGACTTGGCTTCCTTCTTCCATCTCGTAAGAAAGAAGAAAACTAAATCTTTCCTATTTTAAAAAATTAACGAGGCTAGGACAAAAGTCCTAGCCTCTCATTTATTTTTGGATTGTTGAGCAAGACGCAGTGGTTGAGTGGGCTCTACTACGCTGATTGCATCAGCTTTTACAGCCCTACTCAACTGTGCGGAGGTGGGACGACGAAATCGAATGCTAACGAATGACCGATTTCTGTCCCACTCTCGTTTTTCATTAATTCTGTAACAACACTCACGGCGCTGAGGGCGTAGAGTGGAGCTGTTTCGGCTCGAAGAATGCGAGGTCCAAGTCCTGCAAGGACTGCTCCTTTAGCTGTAAAACTTTCAATTTCCGCAGGTGAAAGACCACCTTCTGGTCCAAAGATAAAAAGCAATTTGCTTCCAGCTTCTAAACCGGTCAGCGACTGAATCAGAGCGGCTGCCTCTCCTTCTTTGGCCGACTCTTCATAGGCCACCACGATCCGGTCAAACTGGTCTAACTGAGCCAGAAAGTCTGCCTTTTTCTCAAAAAGAGTAATGCTCGGCACCAGATTCCGCTTGCTTTGCTCGGCTGCTCCAAGAGCGATTTTTTCTAGTTTTTCGACCTTTTTACCCAACTTCTTGCCGTCCCATTTAGCGACGGACCAGTCGGCAGGGAAGGCCCAGATTTGGCTAGCACCGAGTTCGGTTACTTTCTGAGTGATGAACTCGAGCTTGTCTCCTTTGGGAAAGCCTGATGCGATGGTCACTTGAATTGGTAATTCTACATTGTCAGCCAATTCCTCAATCAGCTCCAACTGACGCGCCTCCACATTGACCACGCGCGCCAAGCGCTTGATCCCATCATCAAAGACTAAAGTAACTTCGTCATCCTCCTTCAGGCGCATAACCTGAAACATGTGCTTGCTGGTTTCCTTGTCCTCGATGGTGACAGGTGAGGTCGCAAGGCCTTTTACAAAATACTGCTGCATGCTAGCCTCCAATCACACCGGAGACATCCTTGGTCTTCTTGAAGACGCAGGCATTCCATTCCCCTTGGATCATGTGGGTTTCAAGGAAAAATCCAGCCGACTCAGCTGACTCACGCACCATGTCCCACTTGTCCTTGATAATGCCACTCATGATGAGATAACCTTCGTCCTTGACCAAACGATAAGCATCATCTGTCAGATGGATAAGGATATCCGCTAGGATGTTGGCCACGATGACATCTGCTTCAATCTCCACACCCTTAAGCAAATCGCCTGGGGCTACATGGATGTTCTCCATGCCCGGGTTGAGCTCAATATTTTCCTGAGCGACGCGAACCGCCACATCATCCAAGTCATAGGCGAAGATTTCCTTGGCACCCAGAAGCGAGCTAGCAATAGAAAGGACACCGGAACCAGTTCCTACATCCAGCACCGTTTCCCCACCACGAAGAACCTGCTCCAAGGCAAAGAGGCTCATCTTGGTTGTTGGGTGGGTTCCTGTCCCAAAGGCCATCCCTGGATCTAGTTTGATAATCTTTTCTCCCGCCGTCGCTTCATAGTCTGTCCATGACGGCACGATGGTCAAGTCATGAGTGATGCGAGCTGGCTCATAATATTTCTTCCAGTTGTCAGCCCAGTCTTCCTCAGCCAAGGCAGTCGTACCCATCTTGACCTCTCCTAAATCCATAAAATCCGTCAATTCTGCCAGACGAGCCTGCAAATCCGTTTCAACAGCTACTACATCAACCGTTTCGGGGTAGTAGGCGGTCACCACGATTTCTTCTTGCTGCTCGACATCAGGAAAAATCTCACCGAAACGATCAACATTGCCCACATAGTCCATGCTGTCTTCGATTGCAACACCCTGGGCACCTAACTCGATCAAGAGATTAGAGACCAGCTCCTCACCCTCACGCTTGACTGTAACTTTTAACTCTTGCCATGTTTCCATCTGATTCTCCTTAACAATCCATTATTTCTTCTAATTCTTTTAAAGTCTTGCCGTCCTTATTTTTTCAATCCGTTCGTCCATTCGTATTCATTCCTAGTACAAAAGCAGCTGCATAAGATGGACTGGAGAACAGTTGTTTTTCTTGTAAAACACCATCTTTAATCACATTTGATTTGATTAACTCCTCACGCAATTCTTTTAGACTTGCTGGTATTGCAAGTGAATCAACTTCATCAACTTGACTGCCTTCTAAAACAACAAAACCCTCCGAAGTCTGTTCACAGATAGCTTCAATCATTCGATTTGATTTCTTTGTTTTTCGCTTCAAATAGAGATAAGTTGAATTTTCATCAGAAATATTCTGACTTGTTTTCTTGGTCATAGGAACAAACACTCGGTACCCTAAGGTCCCTACAATCATCAAAGTGTTTTCCACAACCTCATCTAACTCTGACTGCTTTTCTTCTGTTACATTCCCAGAATTGGGCTCATTCCCATTTTTTACAATGAAGCGCCCCGCGTCCTTTGCTAGTTGTGTAAATTTATTTTCCAAGTAACTAATTTCCGTGGGGCCAAAGGAATTATTCTGCGTCGTCAAAATAATCACATCATTAAAATAATCTGCATGGATATCACGAGTATGTTCCTGAACACGTAAAAGGACACCTTCACCATTTTTGCGATTCGTTACCTGCCCGATGTAGGTAACATCCTTTTGCTTATCCTCATTATGACCAAATAGGAAATAAATCCCGCTTTGCTTCATTTCATCACGTGATTTTAAATCTGCCAATTGAATTCGAGGAATTTTTTAAATCACCCCTGTCCAATTCGACAAGGTACATTTAATTATCCCAGTAACTTCTCCATCCATGAGAAACATATTGATATTCTTACTACGATTTGGCACCTACCTTACTTCCTCCAAATAATCCCTCAATCTACCCTGCAACTGCGGAACTACTTGACTGGATGTCAAAAATTCCTCAATGTTCATCAGTTTATAGGCTTGCCCTTCATCTCCAAAGATAATATTGTCAAATTGTTCTTGTCTTAGCTGACCAACCATAAAGACCGATTGCTTGCCTTCAAAGATTACGCTAGGATAAATTTTGCCCCAAAGCAAACAATCTTCATTTAAATGAATGCCTAGTTCCTCATAAACTTCACGCGCTGCGCATTCAAAGGGACTTTCATCCCCTTCACGGCCACCACCTGGCAACTCCCACATGTTGGGACAAGGGATATCGTCCTTGTCATCACGTAAGATAGTCAAGACCTTATCCCCACAAATCAAGGCAATCTTGCAACCTTGGAAATCCATTCTGCTATCCAATAATTCCATGATATTTACTCTTTTCTATGATAACAATTACTCTCTAGGAAAATACGAGCTAGCTTTCTTCGATTACTTTTTGGCACTCTGCATCCCAGTACGCCTGCCATCTGCCATGTTTTTTAGCAAAATAAACCGTAAACTCATCATTGACATAATCTGCAACATAGCGAAGATTAGGAGGATTTTCATCAAAACTTAATATCCATGGATGGAAGTAAAAGGTTTTCTCCCACCTCTTCTGAGTATAGCCGAGATTCTTGGCAAACTGAGGGATAGGTTGTTGCAACTCGCTTTCCAAATGGGACTGAATGGCATTGTCAATACTATTTAAACGAGCTAATAGTTGTTGGAACTGCTCTTCATCTTCCGTCTTAAAACCAACTAAAAATTCAAATTCCGCAAAGTCTTCAGGAAATTCAAGTTCTGTGACTGTGCCATCTTCTGCATAGCGCCCTTCCTCATCGACAAGGCGACGAGTTCCAGACTTTAACATTCTCTCGAAATCTAAATCCGCAAAGCGATTGCGGGGCAGAATGCAAACTGATTGCTCATATTTATCTGACTTTCTCCTGAAAAACTGTTTGACTTTTTCTAGCATAGTTTTCCCCTTCTCCTTGAATCCAGTATTCAAAAAAACACTTAGAATCTTTTCTAATATCTTGGATAGGGATAAAAGGTGCTTTCTTCTAGGCCAACTTTCCCTTCTTCAAAGACTTCTTGGTTCCAGACGATCTCAAAGCTCTCTGCTTCTTCGTCTGCTAAGAAATCCATGAGGTCATCCAAGGCCAGCTCGGCTGTATCTTTGAGGAAGGTCGCAAAATAAGCTAGAAACTCCCGAGACAAGCCTTTTTTCGGCTCATACGGAAGGGCTGTTAAATAGGCATCTTCTTCCACATGCGACTTGGCTGGATTGTAGAAGATGACGGCTTCTTCAAAGAAGATATCCTCGTCAGACTCCTCACCCGACTCATCGACCAAGGCAACCCCTCCTGTGTTTTGTACTTCTAAGAGAAAAGCCACTTCTACCGCATGATTCTTCTTATCCCAATTGATCTCAAAGTCAAAGGGAAAGACCTTTTCCATTTCCTCTTCTAAAACATCCAAAAATCCATACTTAGACATCGTGTCCTCTTTCTAATTTCCCACTCTTAGAGCGGAATATGATACAATAGTTACTACAATCTTACCATAAAAACTGCCTCTTTTAAAGGAGACAAAGCTAGAAAGGAGACCCTCATGCCGGACAATCTCGCCCTGCGCATGCGTCCCAAAACCATCGATCAGGTCATCGGACAAGAACACCTGGTCGGCCCAGGGAAAATCATCCGCCGCATGGTGGAGGCCAATCGTCTCTCGTCCATGATTCTCTTTGGCCCACCAGGGATTGGCAAGACCAGTATTGCTTCTGCCATCGCGGGCACAACCAAGTATGCCTTTCGGACCTTCAATGCAACCGTCGACAGCAAAAAACGCCTGCAAGAGATTGCAGAGGAAGCTAAGTTTTCAGGTGGCTTAGTCCTGCTTTTGGATGAGATCCATCGCCTCGATAAAACCAAGCAAGATTTTCTCCTGCCTTTGCTCGAAAGCGGTCTGGTCATCATGATCGGCGCAACGACTGAGAATCCTTTCTTCTCCGTGACGCCTGCCATTCGCAGTCGGGTACAGATTTTTGAGTTGGAATCCTTGACCAATGAACAGGTCAAAGAGGCTATCCAGTTGGCGCTGAGCGACTCTGAGCGGGGCTTTGACTTTCCTGTTACCCTCGACGAGGAGGCCTTGGATTTCATCGCCACTTCGACCAATGGAGACCTGCGTTCTGCCTATAACTCTCTTGATTTGGCCGTCCTCTCTACCAAGGAAGGGGAGGATGGCGTTCGCCACATCAGTCTCGAGATCATGGAAAACAGCCTCCAGCGCAGCTACATCACC
Source organism: Streptococcus sp. SCPM-O-B-15294 (M123) (assembly GCF_058200455.1). Classification (NCBI taxonomy): domain Bacteria; kingdom Bacillati; phylum Bacillota; class Bacilli; order Lactobacillales; family Streptococcaceae; genus Streptococcus; species Streptococcus sp. SCPM-O-B-15294 (M123). The sequence goes on from NZ_JBYQGU010000004.1 coordinate 141,142, forward strand.
ATGGACAAAGATGGAGACGGCCACTACGATGTGCTCTCTGCCCTGCAAAAGTCTATCCGTGGTTCGGATGTCGATGCCAGCCTCCACTACGCCGCACGCTTGATTGAAGCCGGTGATTTGCCCAGCTTAGCTCGTCGCTTGACAGTCATTGCCTACGAAGATATCGGTCTGGCTAATCCAGATGCGCAGATCCATACGGTGACAGCCCTTCAGGTAGCGGAGCGCATCGGCTTCCCCGAAGCCCGCATCCTCATCGCCAACATCGTCATCGACCTAGCCCTTTCGCCTAAGTCCAACTCGGCCTACGTCGCCATGGACAAGGCTTTGACTGACCTCCGGAAGTCTGGCAATCTTCCTATCCCTCGCCATTTACGGGATGGCCACTATGCCGGAAGCAAGACCTTGGGGAATGCTCAAGACTACAAATACCCCCACAATTATCCTGGTAATTGGGTCCAACAGGACTACCTACCAGACAAGCTGAAGGGGGCATCTTATTTCACTCCAAATGAAAATGGCAAATACGAGCGAGCCCTAGGGACGACAAAAGAGAAGATTGATCAACTCAAGAAAAGGTGATATCGGTTCCAAAAAAATGAGATTTTCCCTTGAAATTTTTTTGAAATATGGTATCATATACATATAGAAACGCTGTGGTGTACGACTTCACACTTAAGTGTTGACCGACTATTTTTTGTATTATTAGGGAAACAAAGGACTTCTAACAGCATGCAGGCCGTATCACGCGGAAGCAGCTTCAGTTAGAGCAAGTTGCCCACCTGCTTAATTGCGCGGGTTCAATACAAACCGTGAAGTTTCGGCACCAATACAGCTTTTTTTTGCCTCCTTAGCTCAGTTGGTAGAGCAGTAGACTCTTAATCTATGGGTCGCAGGTTCGAGCCCTGCAGGGGGCATCTAAATCAACAGGAAAAAGCCTTGATTTATAAGGCTTTTTTGCTTGTCTATAACTGATTTGCCCCATCATTTGCCCCACATTTTTTTATGAGCAATCTTTCCAGACATCTCTGATTACGAAAAACAAAAAAGCTATCCTACCTTTGCAAATTTGGATAAGATAGCAGAATATTTTAATGCAACTCCAACCCAACTATTTGGAACTAGTAAAGAGATTGAGTTAGAAAAGAGTGTTCTTGAATCTAATGAATACTCTGATAAAGTAAGTGAGATTTTAAAAGCTGTCAAATACATCGAAGATTTTCTAGAAACTGATGGACAGTACTTAGAGGATTTACTTTACTTAACAAGAGGCAACCAACTATACACAGAAGATGGAGATGAGTTGTATATTGATCCAACTTCTCAGAAAAGAACACTTCATAACCAATATGAACCTGGTTTTATTGAAGCAAGGGATAAATCTCCACTAGAACTCTTAATTGAAAATAAGGAATTGTTTGATAAATAGAAAAAGCGAGGATAACCTCGCTTCAGATTGAAGTTAAAATCTTTAGAAGACACTTTTATAAGGACTTTGTCTTCAATCTGTGAAAAGGAGTGAAAACTCCTTTTCTTTTTGTAAGTCAGACTGAAACTTCCAAATTGTTTATTTATTTTATTGACATTTTCTATAAAAATAAGTACAATAGTTTTATTAGCAAACTATACTATATAGGGGGTATTGAAATGAAATTTTCTAATCGTTTACTGCTATTCCTTGCAGGAGTTGTTTTTGTCCTTTTAGGACTTTTCCTATTTACAAACCCAGTAGCTAATCTTGTTGCTTACAGCTGGTGGATTTCATTTGGTTTACTGGTTTCTTCTATAGCAGCTATTTTAGGCTATTTCTCTGCACCAAAAGAGCTTCGCTCACCTGTTTATCTTTTCCAAGGATTTGTTAGTCTTCTCTTAGCTCTTTACCTCGTTGCTTATGGCTTTGTGACCCTGCCGGTCGTCATTCCGACCATTGTAGGAATTTGGTTAATTGTAGAAGCCATTATTGCTTTCTTTAAAGGCAATCGTCTAGGATTGATTTTCCCTATTATTGGTAGCAATATCACGTGGGTAGCCTTGCTTGAATTTTTACTAGGTCTAGTGATTCTGTTCAATCCAGTGGCTACAGCTGTCTTTGTCGTTTATGTCATTGCCTTTTCATTTTTAGTTACTGGCTTCACCTACATTATTGAGGCCTTTCGTAAATAGTCTAGTTGCTATTTCTATCGCATTCAAAAAAGCTGGGAAATCATATTCTCAGCTTTTTCGTCTCTTTAATTATCACTTTTTCGCATTCCATTCTACGTAGAAATTTGTTTTTCCATTTTATTCTCCAATTTGATCTCGCACTGACATTTATTTATAACAAAACTATATATCTAGAATAGCATAATCATTAGGTATTATAGGTTTTCAAACAAAATACGAGTCATTCGTTTTTGCCCCGCTTTTGCCCCATTTTTAAATCCTGACATTGAAAATACCTAAAAGTATTTCCCTAAAATCAGCTATATTTCAACATTTTTGTTTATTTTCAATATGAAAAGTTCTTACAAATCCATGTAGGGGGTATCTAAATCAACAGGAAAAAGCCTTGATTTATAAGGCTTTTTTGCTTGTCATTTTGTTTTTTGTACCAAATTTTGTACCAAATAATTTATATTCACCAAATTAGAGAGTCTCATCCAAAGACTCGTTATTTATCTCACACTCGTTTTCGTCGAAAAAACCACCGCAAGGGTGGTTCTTTTTTATCAATCGTCAAATACTCCGCCTGTGAGTTGGTACATGAGATAAATGTGTTCCAGGACTTTTACTTTATCCATGTGATCCACATCTTTAAAGCCTCCTAATGCCAAGAGCGGGACAAAACCGAAACATTGGTTATAAGACAGAGCACCATGTTTTGATACAGCTTGTCTATATAAATCAAGTTCAAAGTTATCAGTCACATATGAGTTATCTAAATACTGAAGGAAATATTTCAAGCTCTTTATAATAATGTCGCAGTCTTGAAGGTTATATTTTACAATACCAACAAATTCATTCTCTTCCCAAGTAATAATATCTCCAAATGCTGTTACGAACATAGGAAAAGCGATATCTCCTCTGAAATAACTATCTTGGAGAAGTTCAAGATAGTCATCTGGATTAATGACTTTGAGATAACCATCTAAAAAGGTTCCCAAGCCATCTTCCTGCCAAATCTGTAACAACTCAGCAGGGACTTGGTCCTTGTATTTTTCAATAACTTCTTGGGGCATATCTGCCACTTTGATAAAGTTTTCTAGCATGTTTTCCTCCGATTTGATTTTTAGCATCATTTCTCTACAACCATAGTATGCCATAAACCATATGTACCAACATTTGTTAAACAACAAGAAAACCACCGCGTAGGTGGTTTATTCTTTAGATATAACTATTTGCCATTATGCTCTCTTTGGAAGGCTTTCATAGCCTTGAACTGTTCTAGTTCTTTTTCATTAGCTGGTTGCTTTCCGAGATATTTATATTCAAAAAAGTCCATTTGTTGACCTGAACTATAATCACTTTCATTCCAAGGTGCATAGTCAAATTCAGCAGATAATTTCGTGCCAATTACTTTTATAGTACAAGAAGTCCACAAAGGTTGGCCTTCTTTCTCAAAAATTTCTCTCAACTCCCAAGCTAATCTAAAGGTGCGTCTTTCTTGATTCCGAAATTCTAAATTAGGAATACCATACCGCTTTGGAATATATAGATTGTAGATATACTCATTTTTCCCCTCTTCATTAAAGAAATAATATACCTCTCCTCCATCAAAAGCTAAACTTATGTTAATAAAAAGATTATCCCATGCTACTGGTATTGTCTCATTAACACTCTGTGCAATCTCACGAATTTTTTCATTAATTTGTTTTTCCATTTTATCCTCCGATTTGTTCTCACGCCGACATTTATTTATAACAACACTATATATCTAGTATAGCATAATCATTAGGTATTATAGATTTTCAAACCAAATGCGAGTCATTCGTTTTTCCCCACTTTTGCCCCATTTTTAAATCCTGACATTGAAAATACCTAAAAGTATTTCCTAAAATCAGCTATATTTCAATATTTTTGTTTATTTTCAATATGAAAAGTTCTTACAAATTCATTCTCTTCCCAAGTAATAATATCTCCAAAAGCTGTTACGAACAGCGGAAAAAGAAGTAAGGAACTATTCATAATAATAGCCGTAGCAAATCTTTGCATTTTTGTCTTATCTTTTTTAAGATAGTACTATTAAAAAAAGATAAGGTGAAAATCATGGAAACATATACACTTGCAAATGGGGTTACTATTCCTAAAATTGGTTTTGGAACTTGGCAAATTGCTGAAGGCGAAGAAGCCTATAACAGCGTTAGCTTCGCACTTAAGGCTGGTTACACACATATTGATACCGCACAAATTTACGGTAACGAGTTTTCTGTAGGTAAGGCGATTGCTGATAGTAATTTGGCACGTGAGGATATTTTCCTAACTACCAAACTTTGGAATGATAAGCACGATTACGAGTTTGCTAAGACTTCTATCGATGAGTCTCTCGAAAGACTTGGTGTGGATTATTTGGATCTTTTGCTTATCCATTGGCCTAATCCAAAGGCACTTCGTGAGAATGATGCTTGGAAGGCTGGCAATGCGGGTGCATGGAAGGCTATGGAAGAAGCCTACAAAGAAGGTAAGGTGCGTGCTATCGGTGTGTCAAACTTTATGCAACATCACCTAGAAGCTCTTTTTGAAACAGCTAAAATTGTTCCACATGTCAATCAAATCCTCTTGGCTCCAGGTTGTGACCAAGAAGACTTAGTTGACTATTGCCAAGAGCGCGATATCCTTCTTGAAGCCTATAGTCCACTAGGTACAGGTAGCATTTTTGGAAATGAAGATGTTGAAGCAGTGGCTGAACGTAACGGTAAATCTGTGGCACAAGTTGCTCTGCGTTGGAGCCTCCAAAAAGGTTTCTTGCCACTTCCTAAGTCTGTGACACCTAAAAATGTAAAAGATAACTTGGATATCTTCGACTTCGACTTATCAGAGGAAGATATGGCAGTCTTGGATAAGATTCAAGGCACCAAAACTCAGAATGATCCTGACACAGTTAATTTTTAATAGGATTTTAAGCAACTCGTCAGGGTTGCTTTTTAGCGTGTTTCTTTAGATTTGCTATGATGAAACTATCATTTTTTATTTATAGATGGGAGTTACGTAATGGAGTCTCGAAATCTTTTGCTTCAGAATACACGTACTTCATTATCAATCACCAAACACTCCGCCTGTAAGCTGGTACGTGAGGTAAATGTGCTCCAAGGTTTTGACAATTCGCGTCACATGAAGTTATTTAAGCATATCCTTTTCTCTCATTACCATTTTCTGTTATAATAAATCGTACTTCTAGAATGGAAAGGACTTGAGATGACAACTCTTGTTAAACATAAACGTGTAAATTATTCAGAACTTTTTTATGATCTAGTTTTTGTTTTTGCGATTTCAAAAGTAACTGCTTTAATTCACCATCTTCATAACGGTATTTTGACTTGGAATTCTTTGCTTGATTTTTTCATGTCTGTCTTGCTTCTCATCAATGCCTGGATGATTCAAACCGTTTATACCAATCGCTATGGAAAGAACTCTGTATTTAACATGGTAATCATGTTTATCAATATGGGACTTTTACTCTTTATATCCAATTTGATTAAAGATGATTGGCAACAATATTTTCATTATGTCTGTTGGGCTATTGGTACATTAACCCTTACCTTATTTTTTCAATATTTGGTTGAGTTTTTTAAAAAATCAACCGATAATGTTCATAGGGAAAGTATCAAAGGTTTTCTATGGATAACAGGTCTACGAAGTTTAGAAATCTATCTAGCAGCTCTTCTTCCTATTTACATTGGAGTCTATATCCTTTATGCTAGTATTCTGCTAACATTTATTACGCCAATTACCTCGATTAGTAAAGATGATCATTTCCAGATAGTTCTCCCCCATTTAATCGAGCGCATCTCCCTTCTTGTCATTATTACGTTTGGAGAGATGATTATGGGGCTAGTTAACTTCTTTACAATCGAGAATTTCTCGATTTATTCGGTTCTTTATTTCATTATTATGCTTTCTCTGTTCTTGTTTTATTTTGTTCAATTCGACCATGCTATTGATGAAGAATCTAATCAAAAGGGACTATTTCTAATTTACAGTCACTATCCTATTTTCATTGGACTTCTTATGATGACCGTTTCGATGAGTTTTCTTCTGAATCCTGAAACTAATCTTCTCTTTGCAACCAGCTTCTTTTATATCGGAATTGGCCTCTTCCAAGCTGCTGTCCTAGCAAATGGGCCCTATAACAAACACTATCTTCGCTATTCGAAAAGTTACTACTGTGTCCAAGCTACACTCTATCTGGCTGCCTTGATTCTCTCTTTAATCTTTGCTTCTAATCCTATAATAGTAGTAAGTATTACAACCATTTTAGCTCTAGCTATAGCTATTCATTCTATTTATTTTTATATGACACAGACTAAAAAACATTCCACACCTTACTGGGAGTTGTTTTAATGAGTTTATAGCATTAAAAAAGCCTTGGTTTCCAAGGCTTTATTTGATATCAATCACCGAACACGAAAATGTTTAACTTACAGAACTGCTAGTGAAGCTCTAGAGGATGAGTTCGAGTAAATATTGCACTTATTCTTGTAACTTATCATTTACTTGATGCACGAACTCAATATTTTTTTCGTTAATTTGTTTTTGCCCCACTTTTGCCCCATTTTTAAATCCTGATATTGAAAACACCTAAAAGTAATTCCCTAAAATCAGCTATATTTCAACATTTTTGTTTATTTTCAATATGAAAAGTTCTTACAAATTCATGCAGGGGGCATCCAATAAATCAACAGGAAAAAGCCTTGAATTATAAGGCTTTTTTGCTTGTCATTTTGTTTTTTGTACCAAATGTTGTACCAAAAAATTTATATTCACAAAATAAGTGAGTCTCATCCAAAGACTCGCTAGTTATCTAACACCTTGTTTTCATAGAAAAACCACCCTCGCGGTGGTTTTGGGATTATTCTGGCAGGTGGATATGAAGGGTGTAGCCACTTTCTGCCAGTTGTTGCGAAACGACATTTAGGAACTTGACTGCATTTTCAGTCAAGTCGTACATGAAGTGAATGGAGATAATAATCTTATCAAAGTCATCTCCGTATTTCGGTACATATTGCTTGCTATCCAGATAAAGAAGGTAATTATTGAGCTTATCCTCAAGCAACTCAAAATGCTCTTCTTCAAATTCCCAATTACAGGTGTCAATAATCAACAATCCCAGGTTACCATTTACGACTCCTATTGTGTCGATTTGGTCTGTTTCAAATACGCTCATTTTTCTAGCCTTTCTTTACAATAATCCACAATGTATTCATTGATCCATTTACTCTTATTTTGGAATTTTCCAAGTTGACGCTTTGCGATCAAATCTTCAGCCATTTGGAGTGCATCTGCATACTGTTCCCGGTGGATCATTAACAGCATTCCCATCAAGTCATATTGAGCAGGAATTGGTGCATTCTCGACCACATAAGTATAAAAATCTTCAAAATCAGAGAAGCTACTGATAAGTTTACAGACTTCTTCATGGGTCTCTGAGAGCACTTCGAAAACCTTGGTTTCAACCTTTTCTAAGTCGAGATCCTCTATCGTCCAGTCTTCTGTAGCTATCTTATCCGGTAGGAAAAATTTATCGACTGTAAAAGCCCCAACCGCTCGAAGACTCATAGGTGCTTGAGAATTACTCGCCATATCAAAGACTTCCCAAAAAATATCATCAATGATATAAGGTTTGATATAAGGACTAACGATTACACGAAACTTATTATCTGGGAAATTAATATTAATCATGTAATGTACAAAATAGTCTCCTACTTTATCAAAAACATTTTTACTTCTTGATTTAAGTTTTAATTTCTTCGCAACCACACGAATTGCTTGTTTAAGCTCTTTTTCCAGTTGTTTATCAATCTTTGAAAACTTGACCATTCAATCACCTCACTAATCTGGTCTGATAACTTTAATTTCAGCGAACTATTTGCTATTATGCTCTCTTTGGAAGGCATCCATAGCCTTGAACTTCTCAAGTTCTTTTTCATTCGCGGGTTGCTTGCCGAGATATTTATATTCAAAGAAATCTATTCTATCCGTTGGTCCAAAATCACTTTCGAGCCATGGCGCATAATCAAAGTCCAAAGAGACTTTATTATTTTCATCCACCTTAATTGTAAAGGCAGACCACTCTGCGAGACCGTGCTCGATGAATATCTTCTTTATCTCACCACCTAGATCAAACAATTCAAAAAATTCCTTATCAAATTCGTCTTCAGAAATGTTAAATAAAGATGGAATATCCATGTAATAATGATATTCTCCTTTATGTTTAAAGAAAAAAATCACTCCCCCGCTGAGCGTCTTATCCACTTCAAAGTTGATATAAAGGTCCTCCCATTCAACCGGAATCATATTATTCACTTTGTTTACAATCTCTGTCATTTTTTCATTAATTTGTTTTTCCATTTTATCCTCCGATTTGGTTTCAGTCTCTGATAAGAGCCACCAACTCGTTTAAAGCAAAATCTGTAGATCTTTTCCTGAAACACCATCTAAAATCAAGGAACTTAGGTTCGGATGTAGCTTCTTCAATTTGAATTTTTGAATGGTTGTTATTTCAGGCTGATAAGAGATCCTTCCACTCAGATAGCGCTCTTTCAAAAGGTTATCATAAACTTTCTTGATAAAAGTTTCCCAGGATTTCGATAAAGGATTTGCAAAAGCATCTTCTCCTTCAACTAAATATCGTATTCCATCTGCTCTATAAAAAGCTAATAAGGCAATAGGAAGAGTGCAATTCGGATGAGTAATAATTGCCTCTGGCACTTCAAAACCATTGTCCCAGTTATAATTATCAAGCAAGATAAAGAGTTCATCTTCACTGTTGATAGACTGAACCAGTTTCACAGCTTCAGCCATGCTTTCAGAGTATAAAATGTTAGACAGTTTCTTTAGTTGCTCAGCATCCATTTTGTCTTCCTTTCTTGTAACTAGAATAGCAGTCATTTGTAAAATTTTTGTTTGATTTCCTCTATCTGTTCATATTCCACAAATTTTCCTATCCACGTTTCACTCTGCCTCTAGTATACCACATTCCATATGTACCAGCTTTGACCAAAGCACAAGAAAACCACCTCGAAGGTGGTTCAGTCAAATCAGTTTTCTTCTTGAACTAATAAGTCGTATGGGAAGAAGTCCAAATCTTTGAAGCGCTCATCATAGATCCCCCGCATCTTACAAAGGGCAGCGGTGTCAAAACTCCAGTAGCCGTAATAGGCATCCTCTGTCTTATGGGTATCATACCATGATGCTTCGGAGTGTGCATAATACCAGAATTTCTGCGACTCGATGACACTCTCCGCATCATCTCCAATCATATTGAGATACTCTAGGTGAGAACGGAAGTTTTCTACCTTCCCTTCCAATAGATAGAGGGCCAAGGTGTCGATGTAGCCGTCCTCATACTGCTCGCCCGCATCTACGAAAGACTGATACTTACTGAAGATTTTCTCAACATCTTCTATAAATTCTTCTTTGCGATCTTCGAATAGGACTCCTAAGGATAGGTAATCTATCAAGTCATAGATACTTTCAAATGCTCCATAAGAAAGTTGGTAGTATCTCAAACTAATCTTGAACCATTTGAAAACCTCATTCAATGGATTACCTATAGAAAAACACATGGAAATCAACTCTCGAGAATACATAGATAAAGGACTCGTAATATCTAGGATTCTCTCTTTAGGAACAGATAATTCCAAGTCTTTTAATTCATCGAACGACTCAATATTAAACTCAATATTTTCTCTAAAATACTTCGAATTCTTGTATTTATCTCTAAACATACTTCCCTCACTTCATTTTCTTAGCCATTTCATCTAATTGATTGACAATGCCATAGCCATCACTCCCTTATCAGCCAACACCATCCAAGTCTATCAAATAAGACTAGTATACCACAAACTATATGTACCAGCTCTGCTCAAACCACAAGAAAACCACCTCGAGGGTGGTTTGTTCTTTAGTTATAGTTATTTTCCATTATGCTCTTTTTGAAAAGCCTCCATGGCCTTGAACTGTTCTAGTTCTTTATCATTTCGAGGTTCAAAACCAAGAAACTTATATCTGAAAAAGTTCTTACGAGCGATTGGCCCAAAATTGCTTTCTAACCACGGAGCATAATCAAAGTCGACTGATAACTTATTATCTTCATCCAAATGAATGATACAAATGTACCAATCTGCTAAGTCATTCTCAACAAATACTTTTTTCAATTCTTCAGATTTTTTAAATAAAACCTTATTCTCGTTTAAAACTTCCATCATTGATAGACCAAAATCTTCTGACATTTCAAGATGATAATGATACTGGTCTTTGTATTTAAAGAAGAAATATGCCCCTCCACTATAGGTCTTATCAATCTCAATTACAATATACAAGTCATCCCACTCTACCGGGATCATATCATTAGCTTGATGCACGATTTCGATTATTTTCTCATTAATTTGTTTTTCCATTTTATCCTCCGATTTGATTTTTGAATCATTTGAAACTATACACATAGATAAAAGACATTAGTCTGATTTGATTTTCTCTTTACAATAATCCACAATGTATTCATTGATCCATTTACCCTTATTTTGGAATCTTCCATGTTTACGCTTTGCAATCAAATCTTCGGCCATTCGGAGTGCATCTGCATATTGCTCACAGTGAATCATCAAAAGCATCCCTATTAAGTCGTAACCAGCAAGACTTGGCCCATTCTCAACTGTATAAGCATAAAAATCTTCAAAATCAGAGAAGCTAGTGATAAGTTTTAAGGCTTCTTCATGGGCCTCTGAGAGTGCTTTAAAAACCTTGGTTTCAACCTTTTCTAAGTCGAGATTCTCCATCGTCCAGTCTTCCTTGGCAACCTTATCTGGTAGAGATAAACCTTCAACCGTAAAGGCTCCAACTGCTCGAAGACTCATTGGTTCCTGTGAATTACTAGCCATATCAAAGACTTCCCAAAAAATATCATCAATAATATAGGGCTTGACTTGCGTTTTTACATTCATCGCAAAACTACCAGTTTGAAAACCAATTCCTATTCTATGAATAATAAAATAATTTCCTACTTTTTTAAAATAGGCCCAATCTCGAGATTTTAATTGTAATTTTTTTGCTACTTTATCCTGAACTTTTTTTAGTTCTTTTTTTAACTCTTTACTAACTAGAATTCGTTTTGCCATTTACTTCTCCTTATTTCGTCCCAGTTACTTCTATATTTGTTCCTAGCGAGATTTCAAACCCACCTTTGAATATTTCCTTACATTTGCCAACAACCCGAGCAGTAGCATCACCTTCAATCATTTTTTATGCTACTGTTTGATTATCTGTAAGCAAGCCATTATCGTAGGGTGGTAATATCTTTGCCAGATTACCACTAAATTTTCTAGCTCTATAAGACTAGTATACCACATCCCATATGCACCAGCTCTGGTCAAACCACAAGAAAACCACCTCGAGGGTGGTTACAGTAATCCGTTTTCTTCTTGAACTAGTCAGTCATAGGAGAAAGAAATATCTATAGAAGGATGTCTTGAGATCCAATCTCAGACAGAATACCATTGATAAACTTTATCCCAACTCCGTTCTCCTTGTCCCAATCACAATCACATATAAAACCAAATTCTTCAACATGTTCATCAAAAGTCAAAGGGAACATAATTTGTTTGGGTTTCAACAGAGAATAAATTTGTTCTTCGTCTCCAATTTTTTCCAAAAAATATTGTTTTGCGCTGATATTGGTGTAACCCGAAACAATGCCTGCTATTTCACTATTATAGTAAGACACAATGGAAGCATTCGATTCTTTGATAATTTCATCTAAGTGCTCTTTAAAATAGATATATGCTCTTTCTTGATTGACTTCAAATTCTCCATCAGCATCTGCGTCAATATTCATTTCTAAGACAGACTTCTTACCAAAAATAGTTACAGTAATATCCTGAGTCCAACCATAGTTATAGTTTATTTTTCCAAAAATTTGATGATTCAATTCCATTATTTACAACTTCTTATCTACAAACCTAATCTTTTATAGGACAATTGACACATTCATCAATGATTTCCCAAAAATTCAAGTTATATTTTGGCGGTTCTTCTATTCACCTGTCATCTGCGCTTCAAACCTAATATCCCTGTCTGAAATATTTGTTATTTTTATTTGTTTTGAGTTTGGAATCTCAAATTCCCAAAATTCTTTTGATTGAAGAACGACACCTTCTTTTGATAAATATATACTATTATTTGGATCATTTTTGATTACTTTTGTTGGGATATTGCTTGATGACGAGTAGATTTCGCTAATTTCTTGCTTCAAAACATCATAGTTAGTCCCTACAAGGTTTCCTTCTCCACCCTGCCACCATGAGGTTTTCCCAGATAATTCTAATTTCCCACCAGAAATCTGAGATAGATACAATTTTGGAGAAAATTCCTTTTGTTTTGAGGTCGGAACTTTTAAAACTATGGAATCCCCTGGTTTCAAGGTGTAACTCGCATTTTTGAAATACAAATAAATATAATAGGAAAACACAATCGCTACAATCGCAACCACTCCAGAACATCCTAGATTCCATTTATTAAATTGTTTTCTTTTATTTTTCACGCGTACTTCTCCCCATTCTTCGTCAGCATCTCAGATTGAGACCTGTCACTAGTCTGCTCCCAGATCCTCTCTCCCATACTTGTCCATCACTCGCGCGCCAAAATGGGCTTAAGACGATGTTTTCAATCATACCAACTATTTTGCTACTTTCCTTTTCGCTCTTTGCCATTTACAACTAGGATCTGTTAGGGATTTGTTCTTCTTCTTTGAATTTTCGACGCTCACCCGACCACTTGATACAGAGGAATAACACTATCAAACGAAGAACTAGATACAGCAGACGGACAGTCTTCATCTTGCCAAGAACATGCAAGAAGTCTTGGCGTGCTTGGTCGATATCCTGAGTCAACTCCTCAACAGTTTTCCCAGTCTTTTGTTCTATGACAGTCGCATGATCTGCTGTCAGATAATGCTTGCTATCTACTGTTGAAAAATAAGCATTCGTTAATGCTCCATCTAAGGGAAATAAAATTTCGTAATTGTTTGTATCAGGAGCTTGACTGTATGTAGCGAATACCTGATCGCCAGATTTGGAAGGGTAAGCTCTTATCTTAGTCGTTTTATAATCTAAATGCATGAGTCCCTTCAAGGCAGGCGTAGTCCATTCTTCTGCATAGTGATAGAGCTTGGCCTTTCCATCTACCATAGGCCAAACCATCACATAGCGGCTATGCATAAATTCCTTGGTCAAAGACGAGTTGCTAGCGAGACTAGTCGCACCGATCTCATAGACTGACCAAACCAAAACTAGAAGCATCAAGATTGCTTGAGTAGTTTTTGTTTTAACATACTTTCTTAACATGTGCACTCTCCGATAGAGATCCAAGATTTCTCTTAAGCAGTCAACTAAATTGTACTGACCAGACTATTACCGATCCACCACTCGCGCTTTAAAGCGGGCTCGCTTATCGTCTACATTGGTGATGGTGATGGTGAATTTCTTATTATTCGTGACATCAAAAACTTTTTCACCTAGGTAGGTGACGACAATCCCATCTTCTACCAATTGAATATCCTGTTGATTGTTAGGAAGCTCCTTAGAACCACTTTCAGTATCACCGATCTTCACGACCTTTTGTCCTTCTACTTCAAATAACACATCACCAAATTGTTCAGACCAAACAGTCATTCCAGATAATTTGATTTTTTGATCATCCTTCTTTTCTAAAATCAATTCCGAATTATACTCTAGCTGGTCCGTATTTGGATAAACTCTCAATTGAACACTTTGACCAGGCTGGAGGGTATAGCTCCCATAAGTAAGGATCGAATAAACAAACCAGACTGCAAATGAAGCATATAAGAAGCCAATGATCCTTCGTGAACGTTTGCTCTTAAAACGACGTAGAAGTAAGACGAGAGAAATAATAAATATCAGGGGTGTTACCATTTGACTTCCTTTCTTACAACTAGAACGAGGCACTTGTGGATCAACTATTTGTAATTTCTAAAAAATTACCGATCCACCACTCGCGCTTCAAAGTGAGCCGGTTCATCGTCTACATTGGTGATGGTGATGTTGTAGGGTTTTCGTTCCGTCACCCCAAATACTTCCTCTACTTCCCCTTGAACCACTATTCCATCGTTTTCTAAATAGAAATTCTTACTTTTATCATTCGGTAAGTCTTTACGCTCTGTTTTGTCTTTTAAAAAAATTAGCTCCGTTATTGTTTGATTTTCAACATTATAGACTATATTACTGTCTTTCATTCCCCAACCTTTTCGACCGGACAATTTTAATTTCGCATCGTCTAATTTTTTAAAATGAAGTTCCGAACTATACTCTAGCTGGTCCGTATTTGGATAAACTCTCAATTGAACACTTTGACCAGGCTGGAGGGTGTAGCTTCCATAAGTAAAAATCGAATAAACAAACCAGACTGCAAATGATGCATATAAGAAGCCAATGATCTTTCGTGAACGTTTGCTTTTAAAACGACGTAAAAGTAAGACGAGAGAAATAATAAATATCAGGGGTGTTACCATTTGTCTTCCTTTCTTGCAACTTGAATGGGTACTCACACTTTAAGATTCATTTTTAAATAAAACAAAAAGCAAAGAAGGGGCTCGAACAATCACGAATGTCTGTAGCAGCACCTATATCTATATTTAGGCATATAAGATCCGATATATATTTTCCATGAAACCGTCAATCTCGCCTCGAACAATTTTCAACAGACGCTCTTCTTCGGATTGCGAGATAGAGACTCCTTCTCTTTTTCCACTGTCGTTATCCTGAGAATAGTTAGAATAAACTAAATTAAGGTCTTTATCTAACACGAAAGCTACATATGTTTGTTTATCATTAACTTGTGTAACGAAAAATAACTGAAAATCTTTTGCATCTTTCTGAGGAGGGCTGATTTTCAAATGTACATCTCCTTCTATTTCAAGTGGATAAATGACTCCATCTAGACGAATAGCGCCATCAGATGGAATGATGTATCCCGCTTTACGTATTTGAGATGCGTACTTTTCCGACGTCATTAAATAATGAAGAGCTTCGATTCTATCCTGTTTTTCAAAAGCTGTTTTTAGAGTACTGGATTCTTGAGAATTTTTAAAAGTAAGATACAAAGGAATGACTAATAAGATAAAAGATACTATTATCAACCACTTAAACTGTTTCATTTTATCTAACATTACTCTTACCACCTCTTTCCAAATAGTCAAAGAAGGCTTTCTGATTCTTCTTTCACCCTATCTCTTCTTTTTTATCTGAGAATAAACGAAACTGATCGTAGCATCCAACAGAATGGCATATCCAAAAATTCTTATGGTTACTATGAGCCAGCTTGGGCTATGTTCAGCATCTATATTCAATATTTTTAAAGAAACTGCTAGAGTCAAAAATAAGACAACCTCTGTAGTCAAGCGGTGCTTGGCCTTTTTGAGATCTATGGTTTTCAAAAAGAACTGACTCTGGTCTTCCTTCGGTCCTTCTTCCCAATAGGTCTTATCCTTACTTCTTAGATAAAGGAGATAGCCAACTTCGACGATTAACCTTGAAAAAGCTGAAGTAAACACTACGTTACTCACAACCCCAAATGTTTGCACATAATAACCGGATAAACTAGCCAGCCCCCCGCCTAACAAAGTGATTCCGAAAATAAGCCAGAGGGAGGATTTGCTAAAGACACTAGAGGTGGCGATAGAATTCCCGGCAGCTCGTTTTTCTGAAAAGCCTCGTCCTAATTGCTTTTTTAACCAGCTGACATTATAAACTGTCAAACCGATAAATAAAACAGTAAAACTCAACCAATAAATCAACGAGTAGATCAGCGAATCTTTTAGAACCTCATTCGTTAAAATAGTGAGAATATAATCCATTAAAACTAATGAGAGATGGATCCCATTGATCAGTACAAAGAGCATCGCAGTACTAAAGAATTGATGCTTGTAGATGAATGGTTTGCTGAATGACATGATTTGACAGACCAGCATGAGTAATAGAAGGAGACATAGAAAGCGAAAAGGAACATTCGAAAAGGGATCTACAGTGAAATGCTCCTTGATAAAAAAGTATAGATGAGTCAGGTCGATGCTCCCTACAAACAAACCAGCCCAGGCCAAACTCAACATTCTCACAGAAGCTCGCGTGGAACCCAGCGCTTGAAAATAGTCCTTATTTAATGCTTCTGACTGACGGTTCATATCCTACTACTCCTCTTCTAACTGACCACTTTTGACCAACTTCTTATAATAGCGTTTGCTGTACCAGTCACGGTCACTAATTCCCAGATACTCTTTGTATTCCATCGGATACTTATGAATATAGTAGGCTTGAACAATATGTACATTGATTAGAAAAGCCACTAAATAAGCATAAGCAATAAACAAAACAATTAACAACAAGCCTAAAGGATAAAAATACCACAAAATTGGTAACTTATTTACCAGATAATAAACTAAAGATACAGGAAAAAGAAGGGCCATCATTCCTAGTGTCATCAACAGGACTTTCTTCAGAATTGGTTTTGGCTCCTCATCATTCAATCGTCTCTTGATATTCTGAATACTATTGATAACTATCCAGAAAAAGAAAGCTATTCCCACAATCAACTGAAGCCAGAACCCCAGCAGAGTATAGGCATCGAAGGCTACAGCACTTGCATAATAACTCACGGATACAAATCCGCCCCAGCCCATTGCAAAATAAAAAGGAAAGTAGGTCCAGACTTGACGATTTAGACTATTTTTCGGCCAGAACATAGGGAATAGAGCAAATAGAAATGTACAATAAGAAAGTAAATTCACTGGGAACAAAAAACTTCCTATCTTGCTAATTAAGACAGCAGATTCATAAGAAATATAATGTAGGTCTTTATCACTCGCAATTCCTTGTGGAGCTGCTAAAAGATTTACATAAATCAAAATCCCGAACATAAATATTCCGACAATAAAAACTGTAAAGATACGCTTAAGAAGGCTCATATGAATGGGATTTGGCATTCCTGCAGTCAGTGAAAACTTGCCACTGGTTACGATCTTTTTACTGTCTTCAAAATCAGCTCCAAATAAACCAATTCTTTTCATTCCTTACTCTCCACTGTCGTCCTGCTCTTTCTTAAAGAGCACTTTCCCTTGGCTATATAGCTTCATAATTTTCACAAAACGAACTGGATTGTTTTGGTTATACATTAACACGAGTACATAGAATAATAATCCACCCATCCAGAATTCATTACCTAGTTCAATCTCCTGACCAAATTTTTGAGTACAGCTATAAAAAACATAGAACAAGTAGATATTAGTGGCAATGATTAGAAAACGAACGAATCGGAAGATTTTTGTTGACAACTTAGCTGGATCAAAGTTATCTTCCCCCACCATCAAGTTATGAGAAGCCGCATAGTAAAAGACCTTCTCTGTCGTCGGCCGGGCCTTGCGAACATTTTTATATAGTCCTCGTTCAAGAATCGCAAACAGGAACAAAAACTCTGCCAACCACAATAATAGAATAAAAGTCAGACTGGTCCAGTTGTAAACTCCTATACTCATAGCCGCAAGGAAGCCAAAGCCTCCCGTTCCACCAGCCATAAAGAAAATTACCAATTCAGGAATGTAGGCGTTGGTCTTTCGAGCCCCTTCAGTATTAAGCAAGACGCTCTTAGGAGCGGCTAAAGCCTCTCCGGTCTTTTGGTCATAATAGACCGCCTGACCATCACATTCGCCAATAAAGACACGACGACGTCTCAGAAAAAACATACATACCTCTTTCTAATCATGAAAATAAGTTCTTAAAATCTCCTATCCATTAGGAACAAGCTTCAAAATGAAAAAACTACTCTTCATATTCTGGGTGTTTGCGTACATAGAGCGCCGCCTGGACTCCATCCACTATGAGAGCTGGTAAAAAGAGATTCATCAAGATGCCCAAGAAAACACCAAAGACATTCTCAATGTAGCCAGTAATAATAGCTGGCGCTAACAATACAGCTACAAAAGCAACTCCAACATTAAACAATCGCTCTTGCTTCTTGCCTTTTTCTTTACCATCATAAGTCTCCCACCGGTTGAAAGCCCAGATTTTCCCCTGATTTTTAGGAAGATAATACCAGGAGTAGAGACCTGTAGAAAAAAGCAGGATACATAGAGCTACGAGATTGTAAATAAGTGCCAAGCCTGAATAGATCCCGTCATTACCAACTAGCATAACCAAGCCTGTAAAAGTCATGTCAACGTTTAAAATCAAAACAAGTAAGGAAACAAAAAGATAGATAAAACTCTTAAATCTCACAATAAAACGATCGAAGAAAGAGAGTGGGATTGCTACACCACTAATAACCATGCAAATAATGAACAAGATTTTATAAATGCCAATATAATCGATATAGGTCGTCCCAAAAAATCCTATAAAAGAGACTGCTAGTGTAATCCAAGGTAGAAGCTTGATATAGCCTAAACTAACCCCATTTGTAATCAAAGGGCCGTGGTAGCGTTCTTCGATCACTACTTTCTTTTTCTTTGAAGCTTTTGACATGAACTCCCCCTCCTTGAATGGACTGATTGATTTTATCCAAGAAAACTATTTTCCTTTCATTACTTTTTCCATCATGTCCATTTTCTTCCTTCTATTTCAAAACTTGGTTTTTATCCTTCTCTAGTTCGGTGATGATAGGTTCTTGATCTGTTCCCATCCTCACTTTTAGATAGACATCTGGATCGTCATCAGCTCTACATATCACACTAATTTCCCCCTCCTCAAACCGTTGTGACAATTTCAAGATTCTAACGAAATTATTTTGATTGAACCCAACAAAAGACCTGCAAATATAATCTTAAAAATCTCTCCTCCAATCGGTTGCCCCAACAAGTCTTTAAAGCGGGAAATAAAATCATAGACATAGTAGAAACCTACTGCAGGAATAGTAAATAAGAGTGCATTAAAATATAAAAAAGCACCTTTACTAAAACCTTTTTCCGTCTTTTCCTCTTCGTCTTGATTTTCGTCATCGGGATAAATCATAGTAGTCAGACAAACCGTTTGGGTAGTCACTTGAGCTATATTGACATTTCTATACAAGGCTCGTTCTACAAGGAGAGTGACAAAAGCAAATTCTGCTATCCAGATAAGAATAACACTCCAAAAAGTAGTCATGCTATAAGTTCCTTGTAAAAATAGACTAAAGAAGGAAGAAATGCCACCCCCGCTAAACATAAAGAAAACAACTAATAGAGGAATATGCCGATTCATCCTGCTCGATTTCTCTGTATCCAACAGCTTGCTCTTTGGAGCTTCTAAAACTTCGTGGGTTTTACGATCATAATAAATGGCTTTGTCATAATATTGATTCAAATAAAAACGACGTCTTCTAAAAAACATATCTGTCCCTTTCTCACCCCAGTCTATTCCAAGTATTTCTTGGCATAGTCTTCGTAGCTTGGTTGCTCTTTTTTATTCATCGCATACAGCAAGAGTCCGCTCAAATCATCCTTTTCTGAACTCGGTTGAATCATGATGGCAACATTTCTGTCCTGATCTGGGAAAATCACAGAATAAGACTCACCATTTTGCTCGATTTTGTAGTATACAAGATTCCCTTTTTTCTCAATAGACTTTTGTTTATAGGGATATTCTTCTCCGTCTATTGTCACAGTGTCTTTGGTAAAGACCAGCACACCATTTTTCTTATCGCCTGTTTGGACTTTCCATTCCCCTTCGAGCTTAGCCGAAGATGTACCACAAGCCGCTAACAGAACCAAAGAAAGAGACAGAAGAACCGCAGCCATTATTTTTTTCATTTTACCCATTATGATTTTACACTCCTAAAATTTTATTATTTTCCCTCTCCTACAAAAAACTCGGACCCCTTTCACTCACTTGTAAAAACAGTCCTAGACTCATAGGATCGGGGAAATTTACATAGAACTAGTATACCATAAATGCTAGATGGCAGAATGGATCTGGGCACAAG